>CAIVDB010000001.1 GCA_903904545.1 uncultured bacterium
AGAATTTTAAAATTTATTTATTGAGGTTAGATTATACATTGCCTCTACAGTATCTCTTTATACAAAATAACTCCATCATTCTGCATTCTTAATTATACATTCTGCATTCTGCATTCTTAATTATACATTCTGCATTCTGCATTCTCTTGCTACTCTCTTGTTACCATTTTAATAAATACGTCTCAAGGGAGACTTACGTTACCTAGTGCCTTCATTTTCTTCTTTCCTTCCTTCTGTTTCTCGAGAAGTTTTCTTTTCCTACTTACATCTCCTCCGTAACATTTGGAGATTACGTCTTTTCTCATAGCAGAAATGTTTTCACGAGCCACGACTTTGGTACCGATAGCTGCTTGGATAGGGATAACGAAGAGATGTTTGGGGATCAGGGTTTTGAGCTTTTCTACCACATCTCTCGCAAGATAATAGACTTTATCTCTATGGACTACCCAACTCAATGCTTCCACTTTTTCGTTATTGATGATGATATCTAGCTTTACCAAATCTGCTGGTTCGTATCCCTTAAATTCATAGTTCATGGTTGCATAACCCTTGGTCGATGACTTCAGTCTATCGTAAAAATCGATGATAATCTCTCCCATAGGCAATTCATAGTGCCACACTACCCTCTCAGCATCGAGATATTCCATCTTTTTGAGTTTTCCTCTATATTCCTGGCAAAGCGCCATGATGTTTCCTGCATAAATTTCTGGACCGACGACTTCGACATGAGCAATAGGTTCCCATATCTCATCAATTACTCCTTGATCGACCATATCGGCACCTGATTTTACAATAATCCAGGGTTGTAAATATTCTCTGATAGTAGGATCTAAGTCCATGATTGTAAGCTCATCGATATCATCCAGATTTTCTTCGCCTATAATATTTTTGTAGAGTCCACTCATAATCAATGATAAGACGTTGGCTCCTGATTTGATTTGAGGAAGTGAAAAATTCTTAGATTTGATCAAATAAATAACGGTGGGGATGGTAAAAATGGTTTCAATATTATATTCTCTAGAAATCCTTTCTCTGACAATATCCATATGGAGCATTCCGAGAAATCCACATCTAAACCCAAATCCTAATGCCTTACTATCTTCGAGATCGTATTCTATCGCGCTATCATTGAGTGACAGTTTTTCTAATCCATCTTTGAGCTTATCGTAATCGTTACTATCTACAGGATAAATCCCTGCATAGACGAAAGGTTTTACCTTTTTAAATCCAGGAATAGCAAGCAACTTTACCTCCTGTTTATTTACGTTCTTAGTAAGTCCCCCCACGAAGGTATCTCAGATTTGTACGTTCCTTACTGACTTTTCTCAGGTAACTAAATACCCGATCTGTCCTCTGCTGATGTGTTTATCTGCATGATATTCTGGGGTAAAGTGTCCGACTTCTGTGATATCCACCCATTTGTCGGTATGGATAAGGTAGAGTTGGTCTCCTGCAGTAAATTGTCCCTCGATCACTTTGATATAGGCGACGACTCATTTATATTGGTCATAGACACAATCGAAGATTAAGGCTCTGGCTATATGGGCTTGCATGCTCGGTTCTTAGGAAAAAAGATAAATCTTCTGTACTTCTATGG
>CAIVDB010000002.1 GCA_903904545.1 uncultured bacterium
ATCAACAATACCTAAAACAAGTGTCTATGATAAATGAGTGATGAGAAGATACGCTGACATGAGAAGCTTATCGTATAAAGAATAAACTTCCCAAGATTGTGGATTTTGTTATACAAGATATACAAGTGAATTCAGGTAATATTATAAAACATACTGATAAAAACGTAACACTCCATGTGTCTATTTTAAATATATGAGGTGCATCAGTTTCCATAAACAAGTCCATGCCGTTACGCTTAAGCTGTTCCTCAATAACTCCTTGATATGATTCTTATATATTCAATATTTCTCAAGAGGTTACAAGTATCCCTTGAAAAAAGACTCTTTACCCAAATGAAAGTTTTGCTGTCGATGTTCTATGATCTTTAGACCAAGATATTTTGGCAAGCATATGAGATTCTATAAGATTTGCTGGTAGCTGTCACTTATATAACGAAAAGATTAAGGAAATAGATGCTTACAATAATAATGGATCATTAAATTTCACTGTCGTTAAATAAATTTTATCTCTAAAAAGTTATCATGAAAAAATTTCTCGAAGTACTGGTTATCGTCGTGGTAGTCTTATGAATCAGTTTTGGATTTATGGCAGTCAATCCTCAATGGTGAGTATCACAAAAGATTCTCCCAATGTTTATGGCGAACAACCCAGCGATAGTAGAAACAGGAGCAGTACAAACCACAGGTATTGATCTCACGAATTGTGTAAGTTACTTTGATGGATGTAATAATTGTTCGGTGAAAGACGGAAAAGCAGACGCATGTACCCTCATGTATTGTGAGACGCCAAGCGCACCGAAGTGTTTGGAATATGCAACAGGAGTCATGATAGAAGACGATGAAAATGGTGAGGTGTCTGATGACGACAGTAATATAGCAATGATAACACTTTATTATTTTTATCTCCAAAGTCATAAATTCCAGCAAGCACATGATATGGTTACAGGAGCTACTAGTTCCGTTGCTCGCCTCGATACATTGTATGGTAAAGTAAATAAAATCACAGTAGATGATTTTACCTCTATTGGAAACCAACACTACAAAGGCAATGTAGATATTGAAGAAATCACAGAAAATGCATCTATTAGAAAGTATACCTATAAGGTAATCAAACAAATTGTTGATGGTAAGATTAAGCATGTTTCTAGTACTGTTTTGTCTGATACAACAACACCATCTCCGAATGCTCAGTCTCCAATTAGTGCTCCACGAGAGGGGAAAACAGAAAAAGATTTGCCAGATTTAATAATCTCTTCAGTAGAGGTTTTAGAGTCTGCTATCATTGAAAATGAATGAACAAAAATTCGTTTGCCAAAACTAACACTCAATATCAAAAATATTTGAAAAGGATCTCTTATTCCTAAATTTTATATGCACAATAAAGATAAACACTATATTGCATTTAGTTATCAATGTAGGACACTTGTAGATATCAAAAACGAAAAGAATCGACGAGCCGCAAGCACATACTGATTTTCGTCCACTGATTCGTACAATGTACCTAAATTCCCTCTCAAACCAAATGAATCTATAACTATATCTAATGTAGGTTTTTCTCGAGAGACTCCTTATATGGACGCTGAGGGAATAAGATATAATGTTCCTTTTGGATGGCAAAAACCAGGGAAGCAAACGGTTGTCTGTAAAGTAAATTCAAGCTATTTCAGTGATGCTGATGATAAGGTATTTAAAACAACTGAATCGAATTATGCAAACAATGAGTACGTAGTTAATATCGATGTCAAAGAAGCAAAATAATCCTTTATCCTCGACCCCTTCTATGCAAACAATTATCTAAAATTCATTACTCAATCAATAATATTTTTATTTTCTCTTTCTCTCATGAAGAAATTTCTCGAGGTACTCGTTATCGTGGTTGTAGTCTTGTGAATTAGTTTTGGATTTATGGCAGTCAATCCTCAATGGTGAATATCACAAAAGATTCTCCCAATGTTTATGGCGAACAACCCAGCAGGAGTAGAAACAGGAACGACACAAACCACAGGTATTGATCTCACGAATTGTATAAGTTACTTTGATGGTTGTAACAATTGTATGGTCCAAAGTGGACAAGTCACTGCATGTACAAGAATGTATTGTGAGACGCCAAGTGAACCGAAATGTTTGGAATATACAAGGACTGGAAGTGAGAGTACAGATAGTGAAAGTACAGATAATATAGTCAAAAATATTACACCAACAGAATTTTCAATAATTGATAGTAAATATGAAATATCGCTCCAATGAAAAAGACCTTTATTATCCTTCTTTCAAGATACCGACGTCTGATGATCGGAGTTTGATGATATGGTAGTCGATAGCGATCCACAATGTAAATTATTAGATCAAAATTCTACCAAATATTTAGAAAAGATTGCATATTATAATACTTTATTCAGTAAATATAGCAGAGATGATGTAGTAAAGATCTACTTGATTGTAGATAAGACATTGAGAGATCCATGAGTTTCAACCGATGAATTCGAATGAGAAGGAATGAAAATATTTGTAATGCCTAATAAAATTTGATATACCTCTCTAGCGAGCTTCGAAAAAGATTTTACACAGAATTGTGAAATAAATAGTAGAAGTCCTACATTACTTTCTTCAAACAATCTCATCTTTTTTGGTGGCTGTGGTGGTTGAGCAGGAGAACCTTTTGGATGTAAGGAAATAATGAATACGATAAAAGATAAAATTATAGTTAATTAATTTTTACCTCTTAAAAAGCCCATGCAAACAATTATCTGAAATTCATTACTCGATCAATAATATTTTTATTTTTTCTCTTTCTCTCTCATGAAAAAATTTCTCGAAGTACTGGTAATTCTCGTTGTAGTCTTGTGAATTAGTCTTGGATTTATGGCAGTCAATCCTCAATGGTGAATATCGCAAAAAATTCTTCCTCTATTTACAGCAAACACTCCAGCAGGAGTTGAAACAGGAACGGTACAAACCACAGGTATCGATCTGAACAATTGTATAAGTTACTTCGATGGATGTAATAATTGTATGGTCCAAAGTGGACAAGTCGCTGCATGTACCCTCATGTATTGTGAGACGCCAAGTGCACCGAAGTGTTTGGAATATATAACGACAGGAAGTGAAGTAACAGGATTGAATGATTTAACGACAACAAGTAATGATTCATCAGCTCAACCAACAGCCCAAATAAATGTTGGATCAAACGATAAATACACAGTGAAGACTGAAGAAGTAAACGACGGTAATGCAGAAAATGTTTACATATATGATAAGTCATGAAAAAAAGTTTTTTCATTATTAGACCAAACATTCTGTAATGCCCCTATTATCATTTGAGATTATATTGCGTTAAATTGTTGAGGCGGTTGAATGATGGGCCTCACAATATATAACATAATGACTAATAAACAGTTATATCTCTTATCTTATCCAGCAAAAAAATCACTTCTTCCAAAAAATCAAGAATGGAAGCCAGAATATAATTTACATATAGAATGAACTAAAATCCATATTTTGAATCTTACATATACACCAGACAATAGTTGAAGAACATTTAAGCCATCAACAGCGCCCACATGTCCTTCAGATTGGACATCAAAAGGTTCCAATGGAGTAGTCTATGATAGCTTTTGATACAGTCAAATACGAGATTTAGATCTTAGTGGTAAAACAATCAGTATAAAAAAATCAGACGTACGAGTATGTACATTCTTAGAGTAATTTTATCCCTCCTCAACCCTCTTCTATGCAAACAATTATCTGAAATTCATTACTCGATCAGTACTTCGATGAGCATACCATGTCCTTGCACATCAAGGTCAATTCTCCTCTTGTCAGAAAGAAAGGAGAACCTGGAAATTGGAAGCCAATCGTCGATACCCAAGTCATGGGTAAAGAAGAATTTGCTGGCTTAGTTGATGCGCTCTACAAAGAAGTAGAAGCCAGAGATGACGGATTCTTAGAGATCGATCGTAAACTGTCCAAGGTATTACAAATTGGACCTTACAGAGTCGTAATCGTCTATCCACCATTGTCAGATGGGATGGAAATGACCGTCGTCAAACCGATCAAAAGATTGTCTATAGAAGAATATAACCTCGATGCTGAGACCTTCGATTTACTCAAAAATAAAGCGAAAGGAATACTTGTCTCAGGAGCGCCAGGAAGTGGAAAGACAACCTTTGCGCAAGCACTGATCGATGTCTACCACAAAGAAAATGCTATCATCAAAACTATCGAATCCCCTCGTGATCTTCAAGTCTCAGAAGATATCGTCCAGTATAGCTTCACCTATGGGACCCATGATGAAGTGAGAGATATCTTATTACTTTCTAGACCGGATTATACCATCTATGACGAGGTAAGAAATAAATCAGACTTTGAACTTTATAAGGACTTGAGATTGACAGGAATAGGTTTAGTCGGAGTGATCCATGCTACCAGGCCTGTAGATAGTATCCAGAGATTCCTCGGCACGATCGAGATGGGAATCATCCCTCAAGTGATCGATACCGTCATTTATATAGAGAAAGGAATCGTCAATCAAATTTACCAGCTTGCTCTGACGGTCAAAATTCCCGATGGGATGATGTCAGAAGATATGGCAAGACCCGTAATCGTAGTCAGTAGTTTCTTGACCAAGAAAGTAGAATATGAAATCTATACCTTCGGAGAACAGATTGTCGTGATGCCTATCGTAGAGTGATGACAGGGCGCAGAATGAGGGAAGAAAAATATGGTATCAGAATACGCAAAGCAAACCATTAACCAAAAATTACAAAAGATCTTGCCCTGTGATTTCTTACTCAGAGTCAAAGGCACCAGTCTCGATATCTATATCCCAGAGGAATTTAAAGGCCGCATTATCGGGAAGGCAGGAGCAAGTATCAATGAATTGGAGAAGAATGTTGGCCTCAGAATCAATGTAAAAGTATTCGCAGACTTACCCCTCTTAGATGTCCAGACTCAAGTAGATGTGATGCAAAAAAATGCCGTCATGATTACGTTCCCAGAGGGATGGGGAGATAAAGAAGCTGTCCTTATCGTAGGTGAAGACCTCTTCCGTGGAAGAATCGATACGCACGGAGTCCTCGCTATCAAAGAAAAAGCTATGGTAAAACTTATTCAGAAGAAGTGATACGTAATCGTAGATATAGACAAATTATAATAGTGTAATGTGTTCCGGCCAACCGGAACGTAATGTATAGTAACGCATGGTAATGTTTTTTACAATTCATTACACGAAGTACATTACTCTATCATTACATCCCTGCCTGCGGTAGGCAGGCGGTAGACAAACGGTAGCTAAATTGGGCGACTGTTTATCACCGACAAGGTCGGTGTTCGTCAACTGTTCGTCAATTAATTCAATTCAACCCCCTTTTACCTTATCAACATACCCCATTATGAACAACTTTCGTTTTGCAAAAATCATCGCTGGAGTAGGTCCTACCCTAGCCAAAGAAACTGTATTATCTAAGATCATCAATATGGTTGATGTCTTTAGAATCACATTATCCGGTGGATTTGATGATAATAATAAAAAATATATCGACACTATTATGAAGCTTGATAACAGTAAAACTATTTTACTAGAAACGAGAGGTGCCGATATTAGAGTCAAAAATGTCGTCGATATCAAGGTCAAAGAGAAACAACAGATAGAAATCGATTACTCTGAATATGCTCAAGAACACGAGAAAAAATTGTTTCTTGATGCTCCATTTTTGCATGAATTGAAAGTTGGACAGCAAATAAAATTTCAACAAAGTGGTGTAGTGATCAAAATCAAAAGCGTACAAGAAAGCGGATCCATAGCAGAAGTTATTCAATGAGGATGGATTATTCAATTTGATAGAGCCTTGTTTCCAAATTACGAACATGCAATCCCATTCTTATGAGAGAGAGACAAAAAAGATATTCTCCGGGGATTAGAATATGGAACACATATTATCGGATGTTCACTCACAAAAACAAAACAAGATATCTTGGAAATGAAGCAATTCCTTGCAAGTAAGCATGCTGATAAGGTCAAAGTTCTTGCAAAGATAGAAACTAAGGAAGCCCTTATTAACTTCAAAGAAATTTTAGAGACTGCAGATGGAATCATTCTGATTTTCGATAAAATAGAAAAACTCATCAAAGAAATGAAACTTACAGATGAGATGCTAATACAAGAATGCAAGAAGATAGGAAAACCTGTCATCGTAACCTTCGTAGGAAAGTCAGATGGGAAAAGTTATACCCTCCTCAATGAGACACAGATCAAGAAGTTCTGTTCACGAGGGGCAGATGCATATATGATAGACACTATGCTCCAAGAAGATGATCCCCTAGAAGTTATTACTCAGCTTACCCAGTCTCTAGATACCTATGAATTGAAAATTGCAGAGAAAGAACTCTCTCACTTTTATGAAAACAATGATTTTATGGTAAGAGATTACATTATTTATAATGCATGCAGAACAACCAAAGAAGTTGCAGTTAGAGCAATAGTTTCTTATTCAGGCAATGGATATTCAGCAGCAAGACTGTCTTCATTGGCACCGAGAGTACCCGTCATTGCCTTTACCAAAAGTGATGAAACATACAGATATCTCAATATGCTCCGGGGAGTTAGAGGCTACAAAATCTCTCAATCATTTAGTTATGAAAATCTCAAGAGAGTAGGAAAGGAAATGATTAGAATCATCTTCAAAGGAAATATCTCTCTAGATGACAAGGTCATCATCATGCAGGCCAACGAATCATTAGGAGACGAAAAGACAGGAATGATCAATGGATTAGAATTATACAAATTTAAGAACATATAGAATTGTTCTGGTCGAGAAGTACTTAGAGAAAAGAAATACGTTACTACCCATTGCAACACGTTACTATACATTACCATGGTAACGTATTCGCTTCGCTCATGTAATGGATAGTAATGAAGTAGTAATGTCTCTTGAGAAAAACTTTGTAAGGAATATTAATAAATTACGAATTCCCAATAAACCAATTCCCAATTTCAAGAAAATAGTAGAGAGTAATTCCTTTACTATTTTTTTGTATTTCGAAAAATAGGAGCGATAATTTTCTCCAAAAAACCCTTGCAATTCTTTTTTAATTTTATGATTTTTTTCTCAGAAAAGCGAGGGCCCCAAAACGTGCTAACTAAAAGCTATCAAAGAAAATTTTTTTTAACGATTTTTCCATTGAAAACACCTAGGTATACTATATATAGTGGTCACCCTAGAAAGATAGGCACAAGATGTTGTGTCATAAAACAAATAAGAGACAAGACAAATTCACGAAAAAACAACGAAACAATCAGCTATATCTTCTGTTTACGACCAAAACCGCCTCAATATATATAGAGTTAGAAGAAATGTGATTGTTTTTTTTGAACAAAGAATCCCCAATACACCGATTCCCAATAAACGAATAAACGATTCCCCGATATCTCAATTCTACATTTTACATTCTTAATTCTAAATTCGAAAAATGGCTATCTACAAAATGAGAAAAAGAAACGGTGCTATTGTATCATTTGATCAAGATAAAATAGAGCATGCAATCACAAGAGCAATAGAAGCAGTAGGAGAAAGTGATTTCTCAAGGGTCAAAGAACTGACTCAGAAAGTGGTAAAAGAAGTGGAAAGTAAAATCGGGAAAGAGATTCCTGATGTAGAAGTGATCCAAGACGCAGTAGAGACTGTCTTGATTGCAGAGGGATTTACAGCAGTAGCTAAATCATATATTATTTACCGTGAAAAAAGGGCGGCGTCCAGAGAAGACAAGAAGGTTGTCATCGAAGTCGGGAATACTATGGACGAATATCTCAGCCAAAGTGACTGGAGAGTAAACGCAAATTCCAATCAATGATATTCTTTGGGAGGTTTGATCCTAGGAATCTCAGGGAAGATCGTAGCCAATTATTGGCTCTCTCATGTGTATCCTGCAGAAGTAGGTAATGCACATAGAAATGGAGATTATCACATCCATGACTTAGATATGTTCGCTGGATATTGTGCAGGATGGAGTTTAAGACAATTATTAGAGGAAGGATTCAACGGATTAGACAATAGAGTCCAATCAGCTCCTCCAAGAAATTTGCAAGCTGCAGTCAATCAAATGATCAACTTCTTCGGTACCCTCCAAAACGAGTGGGCTGGAGCACAAGCATTCTCATCTTTTGATACCTATCTTGCTCCTTTTGTCCACAAATATAAGACAGAAGTAGAGAAAGAAATAGAGGAACTTGGAGTAGTATTTACCAATATCCAAGAAAGAAAAACGTTTATCGACAAGAAGACACACAAATATGTAACACAACAGATGCAGAACTTCATCTTCGGTCTCAACGTTCCATCACGTTGGGGAACACAGACACCGTTTACCAACATTACCTTAGACTGGACTTGTCCAGAAGATCTGAAAGAAAAATCATTGCTTCTCGGAGGTATAGACTGTGGCTATTACCCAAAGAAATTTTCAGAGTTACAAGAAGAAATGAAGCTTATCAACAGAGTATTGATAGAAGTTTATACTGCAGGAGATTGGAATGG
>CAIVDB010000003.1 GCA_903904545.1 uncultured bacterium
AATACCAATTAATATACAAAAAAATGAAAAAAATATTAGTAATTGATCAAAACACTCATTCAGTGTTTGCTACAATGTTCTTTAATGAAATATTAAAAAACCATGGAATAGAATTCCAATTTCTCCAAGAGCTTCCCAAGATCCCCAATGAATGGGAATGTAAAAAAATAATAATAAATCCGCCTTTCGTAATGGGTAGTGCATATTGGGAAACACTAAAGAGATTCATAGAATCGGCAACCGAAATGAGCATCTGTGTTATGACTCCTGATATATGCTTATCCGAGTTAGAGGAGTTGATAGGAAAACACAAAAACGTAATAATGATTACGAAGAAAATGGGAGGAATTCCTTTTAATGATTTAATTAAGAGAATAAAAGAACTTTAAGAACAATTAAGAACACTCTTGAATATTTCAGGGTGTTCTTTTAAAAATTTTCTCCAAAACAACCTTGCAATTAGCGAACAAATAACTACAGTTTCCCTCGTTTTAAAATGTAAAGAACGAAAGATGAAACCAAAATTTTCTATTATGAAAAAAGCATATCTTCGAGTCGGCTTCGGAGCATTATTGTTGGCTGGTGCTTGGGCAATGTTTTTGTCAAATGCAAGATTGTCAGAAGAATTTACTGGAGGAGTGAAAATCTCTGTAGAGGGGAGCTTAGATCAAGAAAAGCTCAAAACAGATTTACAAGAATACCTCACAACAAAAGGATATCTCAATGCAAATATTGCTACACAAGAAGAGGAGAATATAACTAAACTTTCTCTAAGGACAGATGTAGAAAACGACGAGAAGGTAAATGTTCTTTCCAAAGATATCCAAAAATTCTTAGTAGACAAAGAATTTATTGATAGTCCAGCAATGATCTTGGAACAATCCATTACAGGGCCAAGTGTTGGTGGGTATATGCAGAAGACAGCAAGAAGCGCTATTATTGTAGGAGTACTTTTGATGGCAATCTATATGATGTTTTCGTTCGCAACTATCAGAAAATCTATTGCTCCTGGAGTATTGGCACTTGTAACGGTAGTTACTATGATTTTTGATGTTTCTCTCCCCGCATGAGCATATGGAATTTGGATGATGTTGGACAAAACAGTGATGATTGATTCCGTATTCATTATCGCCTTGCTCACAAATATGGGATATAGTATCAACGACACCATCATTATCTTCGATAGAATAAGAGAGAACGTACAGAACAAAACAAACCAGAAAGGAATTCTTTTTGGAAAGATATTCGAAGACAGTTTGTGGCAGACCATGAGAAGATCTTTTGGAACAGTATTGTCTACCTTTTTGGTAATCGCTGCAATGTTTTTCTTGGGTACAGGAGTGATCAAACAATTTGCATTTACTATTGGAATGGGTGTCATTTTCGGATCATATTCATCTATCTTCATCTCAGCTCCTCTTGCATATATCCTTCTAGGAAGATATAAGAAAGAAAGGAAACAAATGTTAGAGCTGAAAACAAAAGAACTCTAAATTTAATTAATTAGTATCTATGTTGATAACAAACATATATAGTAACAAAGATTTCTCCCTTGTCTGGAAGCCTCATGGAATACCGAGCACTTTCGGGAAGGAGGAATCTTTTTTGGATATTCTAAAAAACAAACCACAAGACCTCCAGCTCATTTCCCTCACTGCCCTGCTCAAAGAAAAAGCTGAATACCTGCCCTCGTTTTTGTTGTCGTCTTTGGAGGAAGAATCAGATCTTCAGGGGCGGAGAAATTGTCAACTAGACACATTTGGACAAGATCAGGAATATGGTTTACTCAATAGATTGGACAATGATACCTCATGATTCCTTTATTTTGCCAAAACGCAGGAATTTTATGCTGCCTTCAAAAAACTACAGAAAGAAGGAGTAATTACAAAACAGTATCTCACTCAGGTATACGGAGATCTTAACCAAGACAAAAAACTATGCTTAAATAAAGAAAAGACCACAGAAAATACTCAGTTTACGCTCTCTTTCCCTATTATGCACCATCAGAGCAATCCAGAAAAAATGCTAGTAATTCAAAACCCCAAAGACCTTCGTCTAGGAAGAGGAAAACAACACAACCTAAAAACAAAGCTACAGATACTTCATTATGATAAAAAAGAAAACGTTTCAACACTTTTGGTGACGATACAAAAAGGGATTAGACATCAGATAAGGGCTCATCTAGCAAGTGTAGGATATCCTATTATAGGAGATTTTTTGTATGGAAAAAAATCATTAGAACTTCACCTATGGAGCATTGGATTTAAAGAAGAAAAAAGATTGACAAAATAAAGTAAATACTTATAATAAAAAAAGTTTTACTTTTCTTGTGTTGAAATATGGTTCAAAACTATTTTGATGAATTAGAAGATAGGGGAGATATGCTTCATGATGCTATGATTTCCAGATGGTGGGAAAGGTTGACGAGTGAGACAAGTATTGCTTATGTGCT
>CAIVDB010000004.1 GCA_903904545.1 uncultured bacterium
AGGAGTTTTTTTTGAAGAGAATTTTAAATTTTGAATGCTTAATGTTTAATGAAGGAGTTTTTTTTGAAGAGAATTTTAAATTTTGAATGCTTAATGTTTAATGAAGGAGTCTTTTTTTGAAGAGAATTTTGAATGCTTAATGTTTAATGAAGGATTTTTTTGTTTTTATTGAGACCGTCATGTTATCCAGCTGCGCAGGACTTCCTCGCTTTGCTCGGTGCCACTACACCAACGCCCCTTATTGAAAGGAATTATAAATTATAGATTATAGATTATAAATTTGAAGGAGTTTTGTTTTTATTTGGTGAGGAGTTTGAGTGTTCAATTTTTTATTTGCTCGATGACTTCCTCTTTGCCCTGTGGAGGGATTTCTGGATTGTTGCTAATGAACTCAATAAGCTGTGTCTTTGTTTCTTGAGCGAGGTCATATTTAGGGATTTTCTCTATGTTTTCAATAGCTTTGTAATACTCAGCAAAATTATTGAGGAGTTCATAATCGTTACTACTGATTTGGTAAACAATCCCGTCTGTGCTTGGTTGTGTACTTGTGGAAATAAATATTCCTTCTTTTGCTAAAGATTCTTTTATTCTGTTCAATTCCTGTTCGTATTTGATAAACTGTCCGAACAAAGGAAGATGCACTTTGATACTATTCAGATTATTATTTTTTATTTCAAACTTTCCGTAGACAAGTACTAGGCCAAAAAGAAAAGATAGAGACTGGTCTCTCGTCTCTGTTGGTGTGCTATCTCCTTGGACTATATATCCTTTTTCGGTATCTTGTATGTGTGTGGAACTTTCTAATTTGAAAAGGTGTTCATTGAGGAGGGATTTGTCTTTCTCACTATATCTAGGGAGAAAATAGTAGACTTCTCCTGTGGTTTCGTTGAATCCTTGGAAGAGATAGAGTGCTTGCATACATGCATCTTTATCAAAAGCTTCTTTGATTTCAGGTCTTTCTGCAATGTATATTACACTCATAGTATTTCCTAGATTTTTGATATTTACTATCTTGAGTTCCTTTTTGTGAAGAACAATAATTCCTTTGTCATAACTAGAAAATTGATATCCACTCGCCTCATACGTATATTCTTTGAGTTGAGGAATATTGGGATTTTCTATAACGAGAAGATGGTTTGTATCGAAGATGATTTTCATGGGAGAAGAGAGTGAAGAGTTAATAGTTTATAGTTAATAGTGTAGGAGTCTTTTTTATGAAAGATCCGACGCTATTCACTGTTAGTTGTTAGTTTTTAACTATTTTATTTGTTTTTTATGATTTTGTAGAGGATAATTATTTCCATAAGGTTTACCATTAGTGCTGTTCCTCCATAACTTAGAAAGGGTAATGTTAGTCAGGTATTGGGTAATATCTTGATATTTACGCCGATATTTACAAAGACTTGGACGAGAATCAGTGAGATGATACCTACTCCAATCATTTTATTGTATTCGTCTCTTACTTTGTGCAAACGAGAAAGAAAATAATATGCAAGATAAAAATAGAGTCCTAATATAGCGATATTTCCTACAAAGCCTATTTCTTCTGCAAGTGCTGAGAAAACGAAATCGCTTTGTGCTTCTGGTATATATCCAAACTTTTGCAGTCCCTTTCCATATCCTTTTCCTAAAAGTCCTCCTCCACCAATAGCGAGTAATGCTTGCTGATTTTGTCGTCAGATTTGTCTTGCTTGAGGATCTACACTTGAACTAATAAAGTAGGTTAACCTTTTTTGGATATAACTAAATCTGTCACTTACCATCCCTGCAATTCCTCCAACAGCAATCATCGCTATGAGTCCACCAAAGACAATTCGCAGGATGTATTTGATTTTTGCTCCTGCATATCGACACATGATGAGTCACACAATTCCCATAATCATCAAGGTTCCTAGATCGGGAATCAAAAGAAATACAAAGAAAAGTAATGCATTTACTACCAAAAAAGAAACAAAGAATTCTTTCTCGTTTACTTTATTGCGTTTTCTCAAAAGCCATCATCCAAGAAAGAGAACATATCCTAGTTTGAAGAATTCTGCTGGCTGGATACTTGGTAAAAATGGGATATCAATCCATCCTCTTGCTCCATTGAGGGTTATTCCTATTCCTGGAATAAATACCGATAATTGGAGTGCCATGAGAATGACTGCAATGATTAAGATATTCTTTTCTTTCTGAAAGAATTTCATAGGAATATAATAGATTAGTCCTGAGGAAACGATCGCCATCCCAATATTTCTCAATTGCCTGAAAAAGTAGAAATAATTAGATGGATCTCAGCTAAGTTTTCCCTTCGCAATCATAGATACTGTGAGCGTAAATGATTCATAAATACTTACACTATAAATGGCAAGTGTTCCTATGATAGTCAAAAGTATTCCTATAATGATAATCGGCATTTCCTTTCAGGAATGTTAAATGATAAATTATAAATTATAAATGTGGTATATTCGTTATTGGGTATTTGAGTTCTTACTACTTACGGGTTTGTTACTTGTAATTTTTTTGTAATGTAATACAAATAAGATTCCTCCGATTAAAGTTACTAATGATAATATTATAAATAATGGTTCTTTGAATGATTGTATTCCATTTCCAATATAAGCCAAACTTAGACTTCCACTAATATGTCCAATTGCCATTAATGGCAAGAAAACTTTAGGCCTCATGGTAGATAATCCAGCAAGATAAGAAAGTTCATCGTCAGGGAATATAGGTAAAAAATATGCTAGAAACAATAATGCTGTGCCTTTTTCAAAATAATGATCATATTTTTTAATGGTAGTTTCCTTTACAAAATGTTTAATTAATTTCCTTCATATGTATCTTCCTAGATAGAAAGCAATTGCAGTTCAGATGACTCTTCCAATCCAATTTAATATGAATCCCTCTCCTATTCAAAAAATAAATCCTCAGGCCAGGGAAACTGAATAATGGCTCAGAGGAGTAATCACAACTTGTACGATTTGTAACATAACAAATGCCAGTGGTGCAAATATCCCAAATTGGCTAACAAATTCTCTTATTGTTTCTTGATTTCCAAAAAATGATGAAGGAAAAATATATCAAAGAATCAATAAAATTATGGGAATTATCGTTAACATATACCATATAATTTTAGCTTTCTTCATTCAAAAGAACGTTTGGTTACTAAAAACTAAAAACTAAAAACTAAACTTTTCACTGTTCGTTGTTAGTTTTTAACTATTCTGGTGGTGTCTCGTGGTCTTCGATTGGTATTGTTTTGAACAAACATAGCATCGCTTTTTTTCTGGTTGATATAGATGCCATCAAAGAGGCTTGCTATTTTATTGTATTTTTTTCCCATGATAGTGTTTTTTCTTGCCATAAGTCTAAAGAGTTGATTATGATTGAGGTAGAGATTGAGACATTCTGCAAAATCTTCAAAAGGATCGCTCATGCCATATCCACTACAAAAATCTTTTTTTGCACTTTCTGCTTTTCTGATAAATTCACTTTCTCGTGAGACTGCATAGAACAACAGAGATATGTCATCTCTGCCAAATACTTTTCTTCCAAACTCTGTAAAATTCTGATCCTTATTTTTGTCTCTTCCCTGGAGCATCCCTAAATCAAGGGTATGTCCTATTTCATGGCAAAGTAAGTCAAAGAATTCGTTTTTGTCGATTACTGTTGCTATATTTAGTACTATCGAATCTCGATTTGCATATCCTCTTTTTCCTGATGTTTTGGATATCGTTACTTGTTTGAGTGAATCTTCTAAAGTTTGTTTCGTTACGAGTGTCTCGTTTATAAATCATCCTATTTTATTGAGATGTGCTAGATAATCTCCTTCTTCTTTTTCTGTAAACTCTCCTATAAAATTTATTACTGAACAAAGTTTTTCGTTATCACATGTTGTAGTCTGTTCTGCCGCACCGTGAATTTGTGGTAGTGTATTGTCGGTTCAGGTCTGTATTGTACTCTCATTAGTTCGTAATTGCCCTGTTTGATAAAGATATTCCTGTGTTGGAGGAAATAGAGTATCTCCTACGTGGAAGGTGTTGCTTGCGAGAAAAATATAGAATACAAGTGTAGCTCCTATAAATTTGATAACTGTGTTTCTCTGTAAGCGTATTCTTTTCATAGATTCCTTGAATATAAATTTTAAATTTTAAATTTTGAATTTTAAATGTTGGAGTCTTTTTTGTCTTTTTGGAGTGATTTTTATTTGGGGTAATATCGTTGGATGTCTTGCAAACCCCCTTGTCCTCGGCGTTGCTCGGACATTCCCCCTTATCTGGGGGAAATCAAGAGGCTTAGTGTTTTTTTTATTTGGGATAATATCGTTGGATGTCTTGCAATATAGCTTGTTCGCTTCCTCATTTGCTATTGAAGAGGATAACTTCATCTATAGTGATATTGTTTGCATAGAGGAAGAGAAGAAAGCTATTCCCTCCTATGATAATTTTCTTTCCAGTTCCTGCAGCTTTAAAAATATTCTTTCCAACACCTCAAGTAATATTTTCTACCAAAATGAGTGCTTCTTTGTGTATATCTTTTTCACAGATTTGTTCAAATATTTTTTTAGATTCTTCTTTCTTTGGAGAAAAGATGAATATATTTTTCCCTTCTTGCTCGGGTTTGCTAATTTCTTGGATGATGGCATCTATCCTTTCTAGGTTTCGCGTTGGGATTTTGGTTGCTGTATAACTAGATTCGTTTTCTATTGTGATATGTTGATATTCTTTATTACTATTGGAGAGAAAATAAATATTTGTTGGGAAGATATCTACAAACTCTTTCCAGTCTGTATATCTTTGTGCCTCTGCATATACGAAATAGAAATCAGATTGATTATACATTTTTTTGTTGATGTTCACGATGCCGTTTAATATCTTGTCGAGATGAAGGAGCTGTTTGATCAAAAATTTCTTTTCATCATCATCGAGATATATTTCTAATGTTTCCTGTTGCTCTTTGCATTGCTGTCGAAGCAGGTTGGACTGATGGAAACTTGGATGCTCTACAATAGGATCTATGACCATATAGGAATTACTTGTATTGATGAATATTTTTGTTGTCTCGCTAGACAATACTCCTACAAAGATTTGGAATATTTGATAAAAACTATTGAGCTTCTCTGTCTTCTCTTGCTCTGTAACTACTTCTCCTTTGGCCTCTTGAATCTCTTTTTTGAGTTGTTGCTTGTATATCAGTCCCTCTATTGCATTGAGCGTATAATGCATGTCGTACGGTCTTGAGAGGAAAAAATTGTAGGTCTTGTACCATCGTTCGGTATCGAAGAAAAAGATTTCATACTGATTGTAGATTTGTTGTTCCTCTTCAATCATCGTATAAATGCCTGCATGGGTGGCAAGTACGATAGGATATTTTATTTTTTCTCTACTGTCTTTGATAGCTTGATAAATTTTGTAGTCGGTTGGAGTATTGAGGTCAAGCATCCCATATCCCTTTTGTAATTGGGAAAGATATTTGGCAATAAAAAGAAATTCATCTTCATTGAAATGTCCTTTATTCAAAAAATCTTTGAACATCGTCTCATTGATTGTCTGTTCTTCTTTGATAAATCATATATTTTTTATGCCTATGTCATTGAGGATTTTCTTTGCAATATCTAATTTTTGGATATTTTGGAAGACTAAGATACATTCTTTATTCCCTGCTAAATGGCTCAATATTGCTTTGATAGAACTATTACCTATATAATATCTTTTTTGATTTTCCCGATTGATTTCTTGCATGTCTTTTTCCAAAGAAATATGCGCAGGTGCTAATTTACTGAGACTTGGGAATTGAATACTTGTCTTGACTACGTCTTGTGCAGGGAATATTTTAGCAAAGATCCCTTCGCTTTGTTGTCTAATCCTTGCAAATGCAGGATACTTGTCTTGTGTTTGTTCGATGGTTTGTGCTAGGAAGACAAATAAAGCTAGACTTTCTTTGGTATCATAGAGCGCATCGTGTGATTTGTCGCTACTGTGTGCTTCTCCCGTAAATGAAGTGAGTAGAGGCAAAAAATTTGGTTCTTTGGTAGACAGGTGTTGCATGAGTACTTCGAGTGCATAACTGGGTGCATAATGTACAAGTGCTTGAGAATGTCTATAGGTGTCTATGCTCGTTGCATATTCTATTTCTGGAAAAAATTTCTCCAAAAAATTAATATCAAAGCCAATATTGTGTCCGATGATGATGGTGTTGGGTCCAAAAAATTCTTGTATTTGTGGCAAAATTTCTTCTCTAGACGGAGCAGTTTCTAAATCTTGAATAGACAATCCTGTGATGAAGCCAACGATCTGTTTGAGTTCTTCAGTCTTCTTTTGTGTTTTGATAAGTGATTGAAACTCTTTGATAGGTTTCCCGGTAGGATCCATTTC
>CAIVDB010000005.1 GCA_903904545.1 uncultured bacterium
AAGGTTATTTTTTGCAATACAAATGATGAGATTTATAGTTGAGAATAGAGAGTAATTGCTTATAGTATTAGTTAATAACTAATAGTTAATAGTGTATAGCGTAGGTACTTTCTTATAAAAAAAGTTCTGACACTCTTCACTTTTCACTTTTAACTTTTCACTGTTTTCTATGATATTGTCTTGAAAAAACATTTCCCTTGAACTACAAAATAAGCTCTCTGAACAGGTAAAAACTGCCTTTGCTGGCAGAAAACCTTATGTGGCTATTCTTTTCCTTGGAGAAGATTATTCCTCCGCTACGTATGTGAAGCATAAAAAATCTTATGGAGCTTCTTTGGGCTTGCCGGTTATTGTTTTTGGACAAAATCAACATGCAGAGTATGATAGAAATCAGGTGGGTCGCTTTGATGATGTGAGTATTTATATCAATCAAACCTATGATAGTATCGGTAAGGTTATGGAACTTATTCGTTACCTCAATCATGATGATGAATGTGTGGGTATCCTTGTCCAACTTCCTTTACCAGAGCAATTTGCTTCGTATAAAACAGAGATATTGTCTGCCATTACCCCAACCAAAGATATTGATGGACTGGGCGGAGTAGTGACATGATTATCTTCCATTGACCTTATAGATTTTACTCCAGCGACACCAAGAGCGGTATTGATGCTTTTGGACCACTATGAATTAGGTGACATGAGTGGCAAGATGGTGTCTATTATAGGGCAGAGTAATGTAGTCGGTAAGCCTCTTATCTTCGAATGTATCAAGAGATGAGCAACCGTTGCTTCATTCAATCAGGACAATTCTTTGGAGGAAATACAATCTGTATGTAAACAGTCAGATTATATCATTTCTTGTACAGGAAAAGTACATCTCGTCAACGAGCAGTTTATCCGTGATGATCAGACGCAGATTATTGTGGATGTGGGCTATGGACATATCGATGGTAAACCCGTGGGAGATGTCCAAATCGATGCTATTGCAGATAAAGTGGCTGCCTATACGCCAGTTCCTGGTGGTGTTGGCCCTCTTACCGTAGCGTGCATTTTCTCTAATGTGTTGGATTTACAAAATTACAAGGAAATATTAAAACCATATAAATTATAATATAATTGCTTTTAATGTTTTTCTAGGGCGTTTCCGTAGGACATACTTTTTGTGCAACGCTTTGCTGAGACCTATTTTTCTTCTAGGGTGTTTCCGTAGGACATACTTTTCGTGGGACGCTGCGCTGGGCCCTACTTTTTTCATTGCCAAAAAAGTAGGCAAAAAGGCTAGTCGCAACAAGACTCGCAGACCTTATGTTACAGACTCGTTATTTTTGTTTTGTGTTTCTAATTTTGGTAGTCCATCTAGTGAACTCCCAACCTTCGGTCGGGCTCCGGTTCACTTTACAAATTGATTTGTATTTATTGTTGAAGGATAGCTCGGACAAATTGTTGCGACGGATACATCGGAGTTTTTTATAAAAAATTACTGTCTACCGGTAGGGCTTAAAGCATGAATCTTTTATACAAAAAAATCCCAACACGTACTCCCGCTCGGGCGGGGTTCTTAATTCTGCATTCTGAATTCTACATTCCATTAGAAATCCCATGAGCCTTTCATACTGCTCGATTGGGTATAATTCGTTACGGTGGATTCAAAGAAATTTCACTTGTCCATATTGTTATCTTGGAGTCTTTCTAAATGTTTATAAGGATTTTCTGTGATTTCTGGATAGAGGGGCTGGAGTCCAATGAGGCGAAGTCTGTCATTTGCTAGTCGTTTTGTATAGGTCTCGATTGTTTTTTCGTTGATGCCTAGTACTGCATTTCCTAAGATAAATTGTGACCATTTGATTTCCTGTTCTACTGCGATGGTAAACATTTCATAAATCATTTTCTCGTCAAACATCTCCGGGAATTCTTTTTTTATCTCTTTGAGGATGTTGGTAAAGAGCGTCACATGTGTCAGTTCATCTCTGCGAATATAATTGATCATTCTGTCTGTTGCTTTCATTTTTTGGTGATCAGCAAGCGTATCGAAGAATGCGAATCCATTATAGAAATACAATCCTTCCAACAAAAAGTTTCAGATGATTCCTTTAAATAAATTTACATCATTAGGCTCGTCGATGAAACTTTGATAAATATTTCCAATGAAGGTATTTCTTTCCAGAAGAATCTCATTTTCTCTCCAGAAATAATAAATCTCATCTCTTTTGCTTTGTTCATTGACGATAGATTCTAAAATCGTTGCATAACTTTGGGAATGAATAGCCTCTTGATAGGTCTGAATAGCTAAAATCAGGTTGACTTCAGGGGCTGTGATGTATTCAGAGAAGTTTGGAAGATTGACGGTTTGGATACTATCAAGGAAGATCAAAAAGGAAAGTATCCCATCATAGGCTCTACGTTCTCCATCGCTCAGATCTTTTTGGTAGCAGATGCTATCCTCATTAAGTCCAGAGACTTTTTCTGGTACTCGAAAATTCCCTATCATGATGGTGTAGAGTGATTTGGCTCGAGCGTATTTGGTATTATTGAGATTGAAGAGGCCTGTAGTATTGCCTTTGATTATTGTTCTTTCTCCTGCATCGTCATTCCCATTGGGATTGAAAAGCTTGTTTGGGGTGATGTTCATGCTATTTCTGTTTATATATAAAATTGGCTTGACTTTTATGCGTATTTTCTTATATTTCATTACAGTACATAAGGCGATATGGGAGATGAATGACGGCATAATGCGTCCGTTCCTCTCTTTCCCTCCGTTTTGTGTAGTTGAATCAACTAACCGGGTGTGTAATTATTGTAGATGATATTTCATTTATCTTAATTATACACCCTAACCTTATTCTTGAAAATTCTTATATATCTTCTTGGAGGGCAGTCTTGACTGTTCTTTTTTAAATTTCTCCGATTTTCCCTGCGATTTTGATCGATGGATGAAGAATGCTTTCTCCTACGTTCCAACTTGCAGGGCATGCAGATCCTGGATTAGCTCTTACAGATTCTAATGCTCTTATTTTTCTCAGTAATTCTACGCTGCTTCTTCCTATAGGTTCAGTGACTATCTCTATAGACTTGATAAATCCATCTGGGGAAATAATAAAGGTTCCTCTTTCGCTATTACCAGAAGTCTCATTTAATACTCCAAGTATTTTACTTAGTTCTCCTGTTCTATCGCTTATCATGTTGATACCAAAATTTTCTAGTAATTTCTCAGTCTCTATTCGTCTCTTGTGAGAGAAAACGGTATCAGTACTTGCTACTAGAATTTCAGCCTTGCTGTCCTGGATCTCTTTATATATCTTATTGATGTCCTTGAGTTCTGTAGGACAGACAAAGGTAAAATCTGCAGGATAGAAGAAGAGGATCAATCGTTTTCCTTCGTATTCATCTATCATCTTGGTGATGATTTCATCGTTTTTGGGAGTGTAGAGAGTGAGTTGTCTATTGGGAAGTTTTTCTTCTAAATGAAGTGATGTTTGGTTTTCCATGATAATTAGATTAATGGTTAAAAAATTATTTTTATGTAGAGATAATTCATAAATTATCTCATAAATTAGCCAGTTCGTGAACTGGCTCTACGGAATCTATTGTTCAATTCCTAATTCTTTCATGATTTTGGCTACGTGGCCTGTTGCCTTGACGTTCTTTCGTGCTTTGATGATATTCCCTTCTTGATCTATAAGGAAGGTAGATCTAATGGTTCATTCATAGATCTTTCCGTAATTGCTTTTTTCTCCTCGTGCACCAATTTTTTTGTGCAATACAAGTTCTGGGTCGGAGATGAGTGGTATAGAAAGACTGTGTTTTGTAATAAAATTACAATGTGCAGCATCTGCGTCTTTACTTACTCCATAGATTCATATCCCATGTTTAAGAAACGTTGCATATTCATTAGAGAAATCTTTTGCTTCTATTGTACACCCAGGAGTATCGTCTTTGGGATAGAAGTAAATAATTATTCTCTCATTTTTCTTGAGTAATTCATTGAATTCTACCTCTTGAGGATCATGATTGAGGAGTGAAATATGTACTTTCATGGTGAATGGGGAAAAAGATAAAAGCTCGTCTTCGCCCTGCCTACCGGCAGGCAGGCTCGCGTTCAAAAGATAAACGCTTTGCGATAAAGCAGAGTTTTATTTTTCGATGATGAGCTGTTCTAAAGGAAATCTTACTTTAGGTAGGTTCGCATATTTATCTTCAGCATCTCTATATCCTACAGGGATGACTAAGGTTGTTGTAAGCTCAGGATCTAATCCAAGTATCTCATTGTATTTTGCAGGTTCAAATCCTTCCATAGGACAAGCGTCTATCTCTAGAAGTGCACAGGTAGTAAGCAAAACTCCTATAGCAATATATGCTTGTTTCTGACTCCATCTTTTGAGCTCTTCCTCAGATTTATTTATGATAGATCCCTGCATTCTTTGCTTAAATGTTTCAAGTCCTTTTTTATCCTCTTCTGTTCTCTCTGGAGAGGTTCTTGTCTTGATAATATCTTCGATATATTCATCGATATCTTTTTCTTGGACATGAATCTTGGATGCAATGATGATAAGATCGGATGCTTGAGTTACTTGTTCTTGCCCATAGGAAGCTTCTTGTAACTGTGTTCTAATCTCTGAATTTTTTACATGGATAAATTTCCATGGTTGCATACCAAAAGATGATGGTGCTAATCTGAGTGACTCTAGGAGGGTAGTAAGATCTTGCTGACTTATTTTTTTGTTTGGATCGAAGTGCTTGGTGGCGTAGCGTCGGTTGAGGGCTTGGATAATGTCGTTCATGGATTGGCTTGTAAAAAATAAAAATGGAGTTAAGGGTTTAGAATTTATGGTTAAGGGTTGAGTTAAGAGATCAGAGTTTGGAGTGAGGATTGTGAGATTTTGCTTATAATTCATAACCCAACCCATAACGCTTAACTCTGCATTATGCATTCAATTCCTATCCACTACAACTTGCACATTCTTTGACATCTAAACTCATACTTCTGACATAATAGATGGTCTTGATGCCTTGTTCTCGTGCTTGGAAATAATATCCAAAGAGCTCTTGTGGCGAGACTTGCGCAGGATCGATGATTCGTTCAAATGAGATGGATTGATCAATTCGCTTTTGTATTCATGAGATCATATTGATGACTTCTGGCATTTTCATGTGGGCATATTCCTTATAATATCGCATATTTTTGGTGCTGAGTTTTGGTGCGACATTGACAGAGGGTGCGATGCTATTTGTTTCCACAAAATATTTTCTATAGATAGGAAGCAGTCAGGCAGTCGTACCTACCACGAGTGATGTAGACGTATTCGGAGCAGGGGAGAGATGATATCCAAATCTGACTCCATACTTTCTTATCTCTTGGATAAGTTCTCCTCGTTTTTCTTTGAGCTGGGTATGATGCGTGAGATAGTCTTCATCTTTACCAAATAAGATTCCCTTAGACCAATCGCTTCATTCGAAGAGTTCGTACTTTCCTCTTTCTTGAGCTAAATCTTTGGATGCTTTGATAGTATGATAGGCATAGTGTTCAAATAATCCTTCGACGTGATCTTTTGCAAAAGGACTATCGTAGATCATATTGTTGGTAGCGAGATACTCTGCGAGTCCGAGGAATCCTAGTCCCACACTTCTATATCTCTTTGCTGTAATTTCTGATTCTTTGACGGGATAGAAGTTGAGCGTGATGACGTTGTCCAATATTCTCATAGCAATAGGGATGATTTCCTCCATTTCTTCTTGTGTGTGTACTTTGGCTACATTGATAGAAGCAAGGTTACAGACCACAGTATCTCCTGCTTGATAGGAGATAGATACTTTCCCATTTTCTTCTGTTTCCTGGATAAACTTAGAAGGGGAAGTATTCTGTGCTATCTCAGTACAGAGTTGAGAAGAATAAATATTTCAGCTGTGTTTATTGGGGTTGGTTTTGTTG
>CAIVDB010000006.1 GCA_903904545.1 uncultured bacterium
ACTCTTCACTGGCATATGATGATTCTCTGTATATAACAGGGAATGAAAAACATATGACATATTATTAAAACAACATTTTAAGACTACTTTTCCCTATGATAAAACGATAATATTAGATATAAATTGATCTTCCATCTGATATACGAACAAATATAGTTTTTTAGAAGAGACAAGCGATATTAGACACATCTTAAATCCAAAATATAATATTTTTTCTCTGATATCAGTATCGGAATTAAAAAAGGGAGAAAAATACTTTTATATTGGACAGATGACAAACTTCACCAATCGATTAATAAGAAATAATTTAAAAAATATAAGATATAAGACATTTAACGATTACGAATATCTATCTGATATCTACTTTATTGCGAACAATAAATGATCCTGAAGCCCATATGTTCATACATTCGCCAATAAGGCATATGTATGAGAATTTGAGATATTAGAGTAACCCCAGAATAAGAAAGATTTAGAGAACAATAATAACTTACAATTGAAAAATAAAGGAATTTTCTTAAACTCAAGACAAGATTTTATCTATTGAACTTTCAAGATAAGATGAAAAAGATTTTAATTACATGAGGCGCTTGATTTATAGGATCAAATTTCCTAAACAAGTATGTAGTACTATACCCAGATATACAATTTATAAATGTAGATTGTCTGACATATGCGTGAAAATTAGACAATATATCAGAACAAGTAAAATGAGCTGCCAATTACTCTTTCCAAAAGATCGACATAAGAGACCTTATAGCACTTGAAGAAGTCTTCATTCATTATACCCCAACAGATATTATTCATTTTGCTGCAGAATCACATGTAGATAATAGTATTAAAAATCCAAAGCTATTTACAGAGACAAATGTTATCTGAACACAAAACTTACTAGATCTCCACAGAAAATATGGACTCAGAAGATTTCATCAGATATCTACAGATGAAGTCTACGGAGACATTCCAGATAGTTGATTTTTCTTAGAAACAACACCATTAAATCCAAGTTCACCATATAGTGCATCAAAAACCGCAGCAGATATACTAGTAAAGGCATACGGGAGAACATTCAATATAGATTATACTATTACAAGATGTTCAAATAATTATGGGGCAAATCAAGATAATGAAAAATTAATTCCTCACTTTATACGCCTCCTACAACAAGACAAGCCGGTAACAGTCTACTGAGACGGATCAAACATAAGAGATCGACTCTTTGTAGAAGATCACTGTGACGCAATACGAGAAGTATTTAGCAAAGCTAAGAGTGGAAGCATATACAATATCTGATGAAATAATGAATATAGCAATCTTGAAATTACAAAGATATTACTAAACGGAATGTGAAAAGATGAGAGTTATATAAGCTTCGTTACAGATAGACCTGGCCATGATAAAAGGTATGCCATAGACGCTTCAAAAATCAAGAGTGAGCTATGATGGGAACCAAAGATAAAATTCGATCAAGGAATAAAAACCACTATAGATTTTTATATAAATAAGTCATCTTAAATGAAATGAAT
The DNA here is from genome assembly GCA_903904545.1 of uncultured bacterium. The sequence goes on from CAIVDB010000006.1 coordinate 1,527, forward strand.
CATCTTAGCCGGTTGATCTGGAACAAGACTCCACCCACTTACATTAGCAGTAAGCAAACAACTTATGCCAATATATGACAAACCAATGATTTATTATCCACTGTCTGTCTTGATGATGGCTGGGATCAGAGAAATTCTCATTATTTCTACCCCACAAGATTTACCAAACTTCCAGAAACTTCTGTGAGATGGGAGTGATTTATGATGTACTTTCGAGTATATAGAGCAAAAGATACCTAATGGGTTAGCACAAGCCTTTGTACTCTGAGAAAAATTTATAGGAGAAGATAAAGTAGCTTTGATACTGGGAGATAATATATTTTATTGAGCAGGATTACAGTGAATACTTAAAACTTGCAAAGATCCAGAATGAGGAATTGTTTTTGCTTATCACGTATCTGATCCAGAAAGATATGGCGTGGTAGAATTTAATGAGTCAAATAGAGCAATATCAATAGAAGAAAAACCACAAAATCCAAAATCAAACTATGCAGTTCCCTGATTATATTTCTATGACAACAGTGTAGTCAAAATTGCAAAAGAAATTCAACCAAGCACAAGATGAGAATACGAATTGACAGATGTAAATAGGATATATTTAGATCAATGAAATCTAAAAGTACACATTCTTCCTAGATGAACAGCCTGGCTCGACACAGGAACATTCAATTCACTCATACAAGCATCTGAATTTGTACAAACAATACAAGAAAGACAATGATTTATGGTAGGATGCATAGAAGAAATTGCATATCATGAATGATTTATAAATAGAGATCAACTAAAAAAAATAGCAGAACGCTTCACAAAAAGCGGATATTGAAAATATTTAATGAAATTAT
>CAIVDB010000007.1 GCA_903904545.1 uncultured bacterium
ACAATATACAAAAGAAGAATTTCTTATACAAAAAATAGAAATCTTGAAAAATAGAAATCTATATGATATTGCGTTTGATGAGATTCAGCCAAAAGGTTTAAACTATGGAAGTAAAAATACAACTGGAGAATTTATTATTAAATCTGAAAATATAGATTCATGATATATGGTTTTTAATTGAAAAAATGGACATAATGTTTCATTTGTCGGTTCAATTGATAGTGGTTGAGATTGGTTAGATTTTTTTGTTGGATGAGCATGATCATCTAATATCTATTGAGTAGTCAATTCATGAAATTTCTCAGAGAATTTATATTGTTGTTGGTGAATAGGTAGGTGTCATTCTTGCTTTTATTCTTATAAGTTAGAGAATTGTAGTTACTGTCTAGGTTGTATAGGTCTCAAAAATAAATCTTTTTGTATACTCAACAAGCAATACACCAAAGAAGAACGATTTGAAAAAGCAGATGAAATATTTGCACAGATGGAGAAAGATTGAACATTATGAGCGTTCTTCCCGTGATGGATGAATCCCTTCTACTTCAACGACACGGCCGCGTATCTTATAGACGATACCTTCACCAAAGAAGAAGTTACTGCAGAATGATATCTTCGACGTGATGAAGAAATCAAAGTAGATGTACCGGCTAATGCAGAAGTAATCACAACCGAAGACTTACATCAGTACCAAGGATACAATCAAGAGGGACAGCGAGAAATCAATCCAGAAATTCTCAAGAAAGTAATCAAAGACGAAAAATGAAATTATTATAGAATTGTCCCCATGGAATTAGAATTTCTGCAAAAGCATGGATTGCCATTACCAGAGATTCATTGGTTAGAGAGAATAAAATTATGACTTAAATTTAGATAATATACATTTCCGTGTAGGGTGCAGTTTCAAATCAGTACCTTACAAATTGAGATAAATAAAAAGAATATTAGGGGAGAAGTATTCTCTCCTTTTTTCTTGAACTTATAAGTGGAATCCGTATCTATAATTTATCATTTATCATTTATCATTTCCTATGACAACTCGACAAGAAATAGCGGATCTTATTTTCCCAGACGTCCATGAGACGATTGCTGACTTAGAAGTGAAATATCCTCCAAGAGCAAATCCTGTTTGCTCACGTTTTGCTCCCAGTCCAACAGGATTTCTCCATATCGGAGCAGTATTTACTTCGTTCACCTCTTGGAAATTTTGTGATCAACAAAAATGAACCTTTGTGCTCAGAATAGAAGACACAGACCAAAAAAGAGAAGTGGCAGGATCTATCAATGAAATTATTGATCTGCTCAAGACGTTTAATATCCCTATCAATGAATGACCCATCGGAGTAGATAATGCAGATGTAGGGAATTATGGTCCCTATATTCAGTCACAAAGAAAACCTTTGTATCATGTCTTCGCAAAGCAACTCATCGCTGAAGGGAAGGCATATCCCTGTTGGATGACAGAAGAAGAGATAGAATCAGTAAGAACCCTTCAAGAAAAAAGTAAAACATCACCGGGTATCTATGGTAATTATTCCGTATGGAGAAATAAAACTCCCGATGAACTCATAACACAAATCAAAGAGAATCCTAATTTCATTATTAGATTTCGTTCTCCCTGAGACCTCACCAAGAGAGTGATTTTTGAAGATTTACTCAGAGGAAGAATAGATATGATGGACAACTACAATGATATTGTCCTTATCAAAAAAGATGGCTTGCCAACCTATCATTTAGCACATATCGTAGACGATCATCTCATGAGAATGTCTCACATTATTAGGGCAGAGGAGTGGATGCCATCAGTGCCACTTCATCTCCAACTCTTCGCAGCATGTGGACTTCAAGCACCTATATATTGTCATCTTGCACAGATCCTGAAATTAGATGAGGGCAAAAAGAGAAAACTTTCCAAGAGAAAAGATCCAGAAGCGAACGTTGCATACTTTTTCGAAAACGGATATGCAGTGCAGGGAATATTAGAATACTTGATTAACCTGATAGATTCTAAATTTGAAGATTGGCAAAAAGAAAATCTCGATAAAACCTATGTAGATTTCGAAATCAAATTAGAAGATATGAATAAGGCAGGCGCTTTATTTGATCTAGTAAAATTACAGAGTGTAAATAATGGATATTTATCTAGAATCCCAACTCAAAGACTCTATGAAGAAAGTCTTGCTCGAGCGCAAACCTACAGACCAGAACTTGCTCAGATAATGCTCTCAGATCCTGCATATACACAGGCTGCTTTGAATATAGAACGTCATACACCCAAGGATCCTAAGAGATTCTCGACGTATGCAGATATTGAATCTCAGCTTCGTTTCTTCTTCGATACTGAGCGAGAGAAATTGCAAGCGACTAAACCTGCACTTCCTGAGATAATCACGCATGAAAGTATGCAAAAATTTATTCCTGAGTATATGGAAAAACTAGATTTGACGATGAGCGTGGAAGATCGATTTGCTCAGCTCAAAGAGATAGGAAAGACCTATGGATTTGCATCAAGTAATGCAGAGTTTAAAGAAGGTGGATATATAGGAAAGACAGGAGATTTAGCCATGTTTCTCCGTATCCAACTCTGTTGTGCGACCCAAACTCCAGATCTGTATTCCGTCATGCAAGTGATGGGAAAAGAAAGAATGACACACAGACTTTTAAGTTTTTAGTTTTTTCTTCGTTCACGTATGTGATATATCAAAGGATTGATTGATTTTATAATGCATGTAGATGTCCATTTGCAAGCAATGATTGTGCAATATGGAGGGCGGATCTATGGAATCCTCTTTGCAATTATCTTCATAGAAACGGGTGTAGTAGTGATGCCACTTCTTCCAGGAGATAGTCTCTTATTTGTTGCATGATCTTTGTCAGGGGCAGGGCATCTCAATATTTATCTCCTTCTTATCTTGCTTTTCGTGGCAGCAGTAGTGGGTGATGCAACCAATTATCATATCGGGAAATATTTTGGCCATGCGTTGATGAGACGAAAGCTTCGAGGAAGACAGATGGTCAAAGAAAGTCATATAGAGAAGACAAAACATTTCTTCGAAAAATATGGAAAGAAAACCATTATCTTGGCTCGTTTCGTTCCTATTGTCAGAACCTTTGCTCCCTTCGTCGCTGGTATTGGAGATATGCCCTACCGTATTTTCCTGATCTACAATATGATAGGTGCGGCATTGCGAGTGGGAGGTCTTACATTAATAGGATATTTCTTCGGTCAAATTCCTTTTGTTCAGAATAATCTAGAAAAAGTAATCTTATGAATTATCTTCGTCTCAGTCCTACCAATCATTTTCGAGTACATGAAACACCTTTGGGAGAAAAGAACGAAGAGTTAAACAGTAGATAAACGGTAGCCGAACAGTAGATAAACGGTAGCCGAACAGTAGATAAAATTCTAATTATTTCTAATAAAAAAATCCTGCAATTGCGCAGGATTTTTTATGATAGTAAGCGATGATTTCTATCCCTCAGAAAGAGGGTATAAATAAAAACTCCTTCATTAATCACTAAACATTAATCATTCAAAATTCCTTTCAGCTCTTATCCAATAATCTTATCAATCAATCCATACTCCAAAGCTTCTTGAGGAGTCATCCATTTATTTCTTTCCATATCTTTTGCTACCTTATCTGGCTTTTGCCCAGTATGTTTTGCCATTAGGTCGATAAACATCTTTTTGATTTTCATCATTTCTTCTGCTTCGATTTGGATATCGGTTGCTTGTCCTGTGATTCCACCTCCAGAAATCAAAGGTTGATGAATCATAATCTTACTATGAGGAAGTGCATATCTTTTGCCTTTGGTTCCTCCTGCCAAGAAGATAGATCCCATAGATGCAGCAAGTCCCGTTGCGATGACACAGATGTCACACTTTACATATTGCATAGCATCATAGATAGCCATACCAGAATAGACTTCTCCACCGGGAGTATTGATATACATGATGATATCCTTATCAGGATCTTTCTTTTCCAAATAGAGCATCTGTGCTAAGACAGAATTGACAATCGTACTATCGATTTGTTCTCCAATAAAGATAATTCTATCTTCGAGCAATCTGGAATAAATATCATACGCTCTTTCTCATCATTTTGTCTTTTCAATTACACTTGGGATTAATGTCATGGAATAGAATATAGGAATAAAAATTGGAATCTGGAATTTGAAAACCGTTTATCTGGACGGACCGATTCCTAATTCCCGATTCCTGATAAACTATTAAACCACTTCAATTATATCTATTATTAAAGATAAATCAACTTGAATTTATAGAACAAAATCATAAAAATATCAGTAAAGAAGCCACATGTCTTTACTTTTTTAGAAATTGGTATATGAAAAAAATAAAAATACGTAATTTCTTGGTTTGAGGAATCCTTACATGAGTCCTCCTAGGGTGTATGAGTGTGTTTTCACCAGTAACCGCTTCAAATGTTGTCACAGTATCATCTGGTGCTCTTCTGGAATATCTTAGATGACAACAGTCATTTGTAGGTACGAGTTTCAATGCAAGTTATCAGAGAGTATACGATATCTTTCAGAAAACAGGGATGACGCTTCTCAAAACGATAGACTATCAGAGTTTGGTTTGTTTAGGTGTTTTACCGAGTGAATCACTATTCTCCCAACTACAAATAGATAAGATGAATGCCAAAATTTCTTTCTCGAAAGATTTTATAGAGTTGGAAAATAAAATCACTGCTTTAGAGGAGAAATATCGTCTCCAACAGGAACACACTTTAGACCTTTTCAATAGTTCCTATTATGATGAAGAGAAAAAAGAAATCAAAGCGGATATAGATCGTATAGTTGGCTTGCACACAGGGTTTATCAAGACTTTCGAGTCAGGGTACAAAACAAAGATCCTAAAATTTGTCTCAGATTATGCCCAATATCTAGGACAAAATAAAGATTTACTCCAAACCATCAATGCAAAAATTAGTAAGGTACAGTACTTACTCAATCAAGAAGCAAAGATAGAATCGGGGATCGCTGCTATATATGCAAATCTACAAATTCAGGATATTATGAATAAAATTCCTCTAATACAGTCCTCCTTGCAACAGGTATTCCTTTCCAATATAGATCCATATATCACAACTCAAGTCAAAAAATTTAAAGTACTCACAACACTTTCAGGAGAATTAGTAAGTCTAAAAAATGCTACACTCCAGCAGTACTTTACAGAGAGAGATGCATACATAACTAAAGTACTATCCCCACGATACGATTATGCTCAATATCAGAAGACAAGACAACAATTGCAGGCAATCAAACAACAATATTATTCAGGGAATATGCTTCAGTGTACGCAAATTCTTTCTTCATCACAGAACACATCACAAGAAGCATTGCTCACAGAGATAAATCGTACAATAAATCGTATTGCTTCAGGTGTTGTGATAAGTAAAACAAGTACATCGCTCAAAAATACTTTATTGAGCTGATTACAAAACTTTCTAAGTGTAAATACATCGCAGAAAATTCTTAGTTTCAAAAAATCTGCAGGATCCTTAATTAGTAAGATAACTAAATCCAATCAATCTTCTTCGCAAGTGATAAATAAACCAACAATTACAGGGAATTCTCCATCAATGACGGGAACAAAAATCAATCTCCCCGTATGATTCGTTTTTACCAAACCATTTACACTTAATCAGCGTCATACAGATATAGCCATTCTCCAACAATTCCTCAGTAATCAATGATACTATACAGGGGCTATCGATTCCATTTATTCTCAATCCACAAAAAATGCTGTCTATGCATTCCAGTTAGCAAAATGAATCCTCAAATCCACAGATAGAAAAGATTTGCAAGGATATTTTGGTCCTGCAACAAGAGCAAAAGTAAATAGCTTGTTAAAATAGATATTAGGTGTTAGAAAAAAATCCTTCATTTAAAATTCAAAATTTAAAATTCAAAATTTTAAGAAACTACTTTATACTTTATACTCATTCGATGATAAACAAAAAGAAAGGTCCAGGAAGACCACAGAAGCAATTTGTCCCTACCCCTAAAGCCAAAAAGGCAGGACCAGGAAGGCCAAAGAAAGAACCAAGAATGTATGAAAACACTCCTGTAGCAAAACCTTGATTCAGAGGATTTGTTGCTACTAATATTCTCCACGCTCCCAAGAAAGATAATATCATCTTATTGATGTTTGTATTGTCTTTATGTCTTTTTCTCTTTTCTCTATATGTTGCGGTCTTGAGAGAACAAACTCGTATGCAGGGACAACAAAAGCTTACAACAATAGAAGAGACGATGCCGCTTGCAAATGTAGAGACGGGGAATATCCAATATCAAGAAGCAAACTCGGGGACAACTGTCCAAATACAAACAACAGAATGAACACTTCAGCAATGAGGCGATCAGATAATCACTGCATTCTATGATGCTATGAATGCAAAAAAAATTAGCACAATGAATGATTTGGTCGATAAGCCACTCAAAAATACAGATGTCTTCAAAACCTATTACAGTAAAAATTGGATCAATAAATTTCTCTCACATGTCCCTCAAGGAGTGCAGATACAAAATATACAACTCAAACCACGTCCGGAAACAAGTAATGCTCAAGTGGTAGAATATACACTTACGTATACTCGACAGGATGGATCCTCTTACGTAGAAAATCGATCAGCAATACTCGTCAAAAGGGGTGAAGAAACGAAAATAGGAAAGATACAATGTACAACTATCAAATGTTCTCTGATGCCATTTTTCAATATTCCTAAATATGTGGAATAGATCTTAGAGGAACATTACTACACATTACAATACGTTACTACACGTTACCATTGTAATGTATTCGCTTCGCTCACGTAATGGAAGAGTAATGACGTAATGTTCTCTGAAGTATATAAATATTTACGACTAATTCTTCACTATGGAAATTCAAGAAATTGTCGATCAAGCGAAGCAAAAAATTACTGATTTCCGTGAGAAATATCCTAATGGAGTAGTTGTTATTCGATGAGCTACTGCCACAGGCAAAAGTAAACTCTCTGTGCTGGTATCAGAGTTTTTCGATACAGAAATTATCTCTGCCGATAGTAGGCAGATTTTTCGTTATATGAATATTGGGACAGATAAAGTGTCTCAAGAAATCCGTGATCGTATTCCTCATCACCAAATAGATATCGTAGACCCCGATGAGTGGTATACTGCCGGACAATGGCAAAAAGATACCTACCGCATCATTGAGGAAATTCAATCAAGAGGTAAGCTTCCTATGATTGTGGGCGGAACGGGACTCTATATCGATACCGTGTACAAAAACTTTTCTCTCCCCGAGGCGAAGCCCAATCCTACGCTCAGAGATGAACTCTACGCAAAAGAAGAAGCCCAACCGGGATATCTTCACGCAACGCTGTCCCAACTCGACCCTGAAGAAGCTCAGAAACTTCATCCTAACTCTACGAGATATTTAGTAAGAGCACTAGAAATATTTTATACGACGGGGGAGACTAAGACAGCAAGTTTTATCCAACAACCCGTGAAATATCCTTTGCTTATGCTCGGACTTCGAAGAGAGAAAGAAGCAGGAAATATGATGATCAATGCAAGGATCAAAGAGATGTTTGCTCAAGGACTGGTGGCTGAAGTTCAAGATCTTTTGGATCGTGGATATATGGAAGACCTACAGTCCATGCAGGGGATCGGCTACAAAGAAGTAATTCCGCTTATTCGTGGTGAATGTACTCAAGAAAAAAGTGAAGAGCAATTGAAAAAAAATACCCATCATCTCGCCAAGAAACAAAGAACTCGATTTCGTAGGTATATCGCAGAGGGCAAGCAAAGCCCGAAGGACAATGTGGAGTATGAAGTGTTCTATCTCTAGGTGATCTGCTTATTTTTAAAATGAATTGACTTTATATAGAAAATACATATAATAAAAATACAGGTAAATAAAAAGTAAAAACTAAAAACAAAAAAAATGAATATTTTTGATATGAATGTTTATATCCTAAATCACGAGAAAAAGCGTATTGAGGTACAGGAAAAGATGGAAGAATATGGTATTGATTATCATGTTCTTGAGAATCCAGAGTTTTGCTTCACTAAAGGGTGTCTTAAGAAACATCCACAGAAACAAGGGATTATATTCCGTCTGATGGTTAAAGAACCAAAAAAGAATGACGCATGCCCCCTAAAATTGGATTCCCCCACTCTAATTCATCTGCGTAAAAATACCATGCACACTGTTTGCAGGCAATTGCGATTATTGGGGCTGCGACAAATAATC
>CAIVDB010000008.1 GCA_903904545.1 uncultured bacterium
ACCAGACAAAGAGACAAATAAAGGGACTCCAAGTAATGCATAAATCATCACAAAAACTCTCCCCAAATCAGTCTGAGGGGTAATATCTCCAAATCCAATGGTTGCCATCGTAGTGATGGTAAAATATAAGGAAGTGAATCGAGGTAATTTTTCTACCCAACAGAAAACAAATGTTCCTAAGACAATAAGAACAACAATGAGAATGATTTCTCTCACAAGAGAACTCTGTAAAAATTTTTTTCCTTCAGAATGGCGAGCACGCATAGGGTAAAAAATAATAATAAATAGACTATATCAAGTATATCTGTTTTTGAAAATAATGCAAATTTTGATGATACCTACCTTTTTTCCCTTTTCTACCTCCACTAAAAAAGTCATTAGAAATTTGACAAATAATATCCTAGGGGTATAATAAGGTAAATATTTGTTTTATAGTATTTTATTATTTCTCCCAAGCACCATGAGTATCGAACAAATTTTCTCAGAGAAGACCAAAGACAAGAAGTATGATATCAAGGATATCAAAGAAACTTGAAAACAAGTAAAAAACGAATATTTTGAGAATACAGCGAAACTAAAAGATGATATTACTAAGAACTTAGACGGACTCAAAGATGTTGTCCAAATCCAAAATGCGAACGAAAGAACTCGAAAGCTACCTAACAATCAAAAGATGATCAAGTCTATTGAAGAAAAGGTTAATACCATTACGGGGAAGAAAGAAGCCCATAGTAACATCAACGTCATAACAACTGCTTTAAAACTCATTTCTAAATCATGAGATAACAATCTACAGAAAGTAGTAGGGACAGACCAAGAAACAGTAGAAAAAGTTATCAAGAATAATAAGCTTATCTATTTTCAACGATGTGATGGTGATGATCGAAAGACATTGCAAGGTCTTTGCGATAAGTGTATGGACGATACCTTCAATACAGAGACACTTAAAGCAATCTGTTTTCTTCAAGCTATGTCACAAGACTACTTCAATACTGATTATGGAGTAGATGGTGTTGCCGGAGGTAATACTTTGAGAGCATTAAACAGTGCACTAGAATGAATCTTACCAGAAGAAAAACAAGAAGACAAGAAAACTGATAAACCAGAAGACAAGAAAACAGAAGACAAGAAAACCGAGAAAACAGAAGAAAAGAAAACCGAGAAAACAGAGGAAAAGAAAACTGAGAAAACAGAAGGAAAGAAAACTGATAAAACAGAAGGAAAGAAAACAGAGAAACAAGAAGAAAAGAAAAACAATACTAAAGAAGTGATTGGGACTAACGAAAGACAACAGAACATAAAAGAAGTCATTAACTATATTAATAATACAAAATTTCTTATATCAAAAGAAGCATTATTAGAAAGAAATCCCGCAGAACAATATGGGAACCTTTTAGGGAAAATCTTATATAATCTTCCAAATCAGATGCCTACATCAATAAAGTTGAAAAATACATTTTGAATAGATAATCTTATATATACTGTTGATATATGACAAGGGCAAGAACTTACGATTCCACTTACTGTAAATATAGAAGACATCATCGACAAAGATTGAAAATTAAATAATGTAGAATTCGACAGGAAAGATGAGGAATTAATAGTTAAAATGGTCGATATATTTAAAAAAGGAGATATGGACAAATACAATAAAAAAGTTAAACAGACCAGCAAAATTGATCAAGAAAAGAAAACTGAGAAAAAAGAGATAGCAAAAGGCCCAGAAAAAACCTATGAAAAATCAATGCCTAAGGAAGTTTTTGAACAGGTTTTCAAAACAATGGATCAAGAATTTAAAAATCTTCTACGAAATGATATCAACTTAACAGAATTAAGAGCTTATTTAGAGAGGAACAACGTTAGACTTTCTATTTCGAACAGAAATCCAAACATTAATATACAGGCTCGAGACTCAAAAACACAAAAATTAGAAACAATAAAAACAATTCCAACAACCCGATTTCTCCATGGAGAAGATATCGATACCACAGGATTTAAAAATTCCGTGTATTTATGGCTTAATTATACCTATCTTCCAGCAGGGAAAGAAAAAGAAGCAAAAAACAAAAAAGAGACAATATTGATAGAGAGCTATAAGAAAGCAAAGGAAACAATCGGCAGAACATTTTTTTCTCAAAAGGAACTCTTCCCAGGGGAAGAAAGTAATATGTATTTAAATACCTTCTTCAAATGAGGCTTAATATTACTCCGTGAAACCACTTCAACTTCATTGAATAGACCCGACTATGGTTATTTTAATATTAAGATAGGAGGAGAGAAGAGATGAATAGTGCATTTCTACACAAAGGAGGTAATGGATAAATGAGTTTTCTCAAAGGAGAAGCTAAAATGAATAATTACGAAACAAATCAAGGAAATTATAGAAAAACAAAAAGCCAAGTAATGTAAGCATAAAATATTTTTTTCATACCAAGAAGGCTGTAAATTCTACAGCCTTTTTCTTGTAATAGCAAAGAAAATCCTTACATTGACGCAAAGAAAAGAAGATACAATGACATTTCTTCATTTCATCACTTCATCACTTTATCATTTCAACCCATCGACGGTATGAATCTAGAAAAACTCTTTGGAAGTAAGACCAAGGTGGATATTCTCAAATATCTTCTCTTCAAAAGACAATGAGTCTCCATGAGAGCCCTAGAAAGTGAACTAGAATGGACCTTCCCTGCCATCAAAAAACAAGTAGATTCGCTTCTCGCTGCCGAAGTAGTAGACATCAACAAAGAAGGACAATGACGATCCATCACTATCAAACCAGAATTTCATGACAATATCAAAAATATCTTCTTCTACGGATTGAGAGGGGAACTCATAGACCTCTTCAGGACCTATGAAATCATGATAGACAAATATTTCTTTGGTAAAAGATTTGGGACTGATATCGAAACAGATCTCGTAATCATCTACAAAAACGCTGAAAAACCACAAATCGATACCATCAAAGAGAATATTAACGATATTTTCAGAGGATACTTCATAGAAACAGTTTCCGTTGTCTTCATGTCAGCAGAGGAGTGGCAAAAACGTTATAGACTCGCAGATAGATTCGTCTTACAAATCATGAGACACATTAAAGAATAATTTTGAATGTTGAATTTTGAATGTTGAATGTTGAATTAAGGAGTTTTTATACAGAAGGACTCCAACACTAAGCATTAAACATTAAGCATTTATCATTAAAAAATCAATGACTCCTGAAATACAATTAGAACAATTACTCCACTATACCATAGGAGCCTATGATTTGATCCCTCATATGCAAGAAAGTCCTCTAGCAAAATACACACAAGCAATACTTCCCTATGGATCCCAACTATATACAGGGGTGCTACAAGCAGCTGGATATTTATTATTGAAAACTCATCCAAAAATATGTTTTATTGATATCCAGGAACAACAGGAGGAACTTATACTGCAAAAAACAGGGACCTTTGGTCCAGTATTTGGACAAAAACACGATATACAACTTTTAGACGAAAATTTACCACAAAGTAATCAGCGAACAAAAAAAAATATTGAAATATGTCTATGACAATTATGATTCAATGCCTTGATCCAAGGCAAGCAAGATATCCATCGAATAAGTATTCGTGCATCTTTTTCTCCACAAGAAAAAAAGACTATCTGTGAATATTTTAAGAAAAAAGAAAATATAAACTACATCCGATTGGCAAATCTAGCTTCAAAAAACCAAAATTCTGATCTCAAGGATATCTCAGATTGGAAAAAGAAATCTAACAATAAAGATCATAAAATATTTCAACTCTTTGCCTGAATAAACAAAAAGCAACATATCATAGCATATACAGAGGGGTTTACCTGTATTGTTGGCTAGTCATGACGAAAGCCTTTCTCTCTAGGGGCAGAAAAGACAGAAAAAGGCAAAAAAGACTTGAAAAACAACTCTCTTTAAGTATAAAAAGTCGTTAAAATTTTTTTATTGTAGAAAAAATTATCCAATGATGAAATTTATTTATGATAGTCTCGATACTGTCAAAAAATTAAAACACCCAACTAAGAAAGATTTTATAAATCTCACTCTAGCAATATTTGGGATGGTAATTATTGCAGGACTCTATTTTGTGGCTGTAGATACAGTCTTTTCAGGACTCTACAAATGGTTCTTTAGTGTAATGAAATAGCGTTTGAGCGTTTAAGCGTTTGAGCGTTTGAACGATTTTATTTTACTCTATAAAATAAATTCTATGCAAACAAAAGATGCAAATACAGGAGAAATCAAAAGACAGATAGAAGACAATTCCTACAGATGGTATGTACTCAGTGTCGTCTCTGGACAAGAGGAATTAGTCATAGAAAACCTCAAAGAAAGAATAAAAAAGCAGAATCTAGAAGACGCAGTAAGTGATTTTATGTCACCTATGGTCAGCGAATCTTCACTCAAAAAATGAGAAAAAATCATCAAACAAAGAAAATTATATCCTGGATACGTCTTTGTATGTTCCAAAATGAATGACAAGATACGATACGTAGTAAGAAATACCCCAGGAGTTAGACTTATTGTAGGAGCAGAGACACGTCCAATACCATTGACAGACGATGAATATGAAAAAATACTTCAACAAATCCAAAAATCTCAGGAAAGATCTGAGCTCAAAATACCATACAAAGAAGGTGATGTTGTTCTTCTCAAGACAGGAGACTTCAAAGGCATGAAATGATCTGTAAGAACTATCGACTCAGTCAAAGGAACCGTAATCGTAAATATAGAAATGTTAGGAAGACTTACTCCAGTAGTTATTGATCTGGACAAAATCGAGCTTATGAGCTAATCTCATATATAGAAAGCAATAAAAGATAGAGAGAATATCGTAATTGAAAATTAAAAATTGGAAATTATTTTGTTCTCAGCTTCTTCTAGACTTTTATTCTCGTAATACGGTATATGCATACCAAAGAACAAAAAATAATAAAACTCTTTATGATTACTTTATGTCTAGGCATTCTCTTTGTATATGTGCTTTTGTTCCAAGTCAAAGGAAAATCATTGCAGACAGCATCGTCGACAATAAGCTCAGGAGCAGAATTGACTATTGGTATCAGGAGTGGAGAGACCGTACAAACATTGACCCCCGTGAGTCAAGTAATAGCTACTATCACAGGGACAATAGAACCAAAAGGGGGCAATCTACTATCTTGATCACGCCAGATTCAAAATCCGACATTACTTACAAATACATCTCTAGAAAAAACGGGAGTAATAAATATCCTCTCAGGTACAAATATATTCTATGGAAGTATACAAGTGATAGAGAAATTATGAATCAAATATTTGTATGCATTGGTAGACCAACAGGATATCTATTATATCAATCTTGGAAATCCGAGCTATGACTTCTGAAGCATCACAAGAAAACTTGGCGGATCTGTATATGAACTCAAAACAGAAGCAGAAATAAATCAGAATAAACTCTTTGGAAATAAGGTTACCTTCATAAATCTCCCAGAGTATAAAGACAAAAAAGTAGTCATGATCATCTCTCAAGGAGACACCGCTCGACTTATTCGAGTAGATTATGCAAAATACCATAAGGTAAAATCATATATCAAATCTTTATTTATTCAATAATATTGTATCATGGCAGGAAAAATCCAAAACATCCTTAATTTAGAGATACCAGCTGGAAAAGCACAACCAGCACCACCTCTTGGGCCTATGCTCGGAGCAAATGGAGTAAATATCTGACAATTCATCAAGGAGTTCAATGAAAAGACGATGGAAATAATGAAACAATTCGCTGGAAGCGATGTAAAAGTAAAAGTCAAGGTAACTGTGTATGCAGACAGATCATTCGAATTAGCAATAGGGAAACCCGTAACATCTAGTCTTATCCTATGGAAACTCAAACAAGCTTCTGG
>CAIVDB010000009.1 GCA_903904545.1 uncultured bacterium
AGAGTAAGCCGACTTGTCGGCTGGGTCGCCAATTGAGATCGAGAATAGTATATCGACCCTCTAATTAAGACACCTATTACAATGTATTTATTCGGGGATTAGCTCAGATGGCTAGAGTACTTGGTTTGGGACCAAGGGGTCGCGAGTTCGAGTCCCGCATCCCCGAAATTATTATGATGATATGTCTTTGCGATATATTGTCTGTTCGCCTATTATAGGTGTTCTCCCATTTCTTTGTCTGGGAATATGACAAAGTAGACAAATTTGTATATATAATAGTCTCCTTTGGATGATTAATTATGTACAGATCCCTTGGTTTCGTAGATATAATGATAGCGTAAGATCTGCTTATTGACTGTCATTTGAGCGAAACTAGTATTTTGTTTAAAATTCTATTGCAATCTATAGACAAATTTGTATATTTGGAACTCACGCTGTCTATATCAGCAAATTCATTTTAACTTTTAAATATTTTATACCATGGCTAACAAAGTTCACGTTAATGTTGGAACCATTGGTCACGTTGATCATGGAAAGACAACTTTGACATCAGCTATTACAAAAGTAGCTGCAACCAAAGGGTTCGCTCAATCTTTGGATTTTGATAAGATCGACAATGCTCCAGAAGAAAAAGCAAGAGGTATTACTATCAACACAAGACACGTAGAGTACGAAACAGAAACAAGACATTATGCTCATATCGATTGTCCAGGACATGCTGATTATGTAAAAAACATGATCGTTGGTGCTGCTCAAATGGATGGTGCTATTCTTGTTGTTGCTGCAACAGACGGACCAATGCCTCAGACAAGAGAACATGTTCTTTTGGCTCATCAAGTTAATGTTCCTAAGATTGTAGTATTCTTGAATAAATGTGATATGGTTGCTGATCCAGATGAACTAGAACTTGTTGAAGAGGAAATCAGAGATGTATTGAAGAAAAACCACTATGATGGAGACAATACACCTATTATTAGAGGATCTGCTCTTAAAGCTATGGAAAATTCTACAGATGATCAAGGTGCTGCTAAATGTATTTGGGATCTTCTTGCTGCATTGGATAGTTATGTTCCAGTACCAGAAAGAGATAACGACAAGCCATTCCTTATGCCAGTAGAAGATGTCTTTTCTATTAAGGGAAGAGGAACTGTTGCTACAGGAAGAATCGAAAGAGGAATTGTAAAGATGAATGATGAAGTTGAAATTCTTGGACTTGGTATTGAACCAAAGAAGACAGTTATCACTGGAGTAGAAATGTTCCACAAATCATTTGATTCTGCAGAAGCAGGAATGAATGTTGGGTTACTTTTGAGAGGTATTGATAAGGAACAAATTGAAAGAGGACAGGTTCTTTGTAAAACAGGAACAGTAAAGGCTCATGCTAAATTTGAGGCAGAAGTATATGTGTTGAAACAAACAGAATGAGGAAGACATACTCCATTTATGACTGGATATAGACCTCAGTTCTTCTTGAGAACTACAGATGTAACTGGTACATGTACACTTAAGGCAGGAACAGAAATGATTATGCCTGGAGATAACGCAAAAATGGATGTTGAACTTATTTATCCAGTAGCTATGGAAGAAGGATTAAGATTTGCAATTAGAGAAGGAGGAAGAACAGTTGGAGCTGGAGTTGTAACTAAGATTTTATAATCCCATTATAGTATATTTTAGGATTTAGTGCTCCGCCCCGTAGTGCTACGGGGTGGAGATCTAAATTTTAAGAAAAAATTTATTTGATTATTCTTATTATCAATGACTGATAAAAAAACTGAAAAGACTAAGTTGAGAATAAAATTGAGAAGTTATGACAGTAAAATGTTGGAATCTTCTGTAGGGAAAGTTGTTGCTCTTTTAGTGAAATCAGGAGCTGTGATCAAAGGACCAATTCCTTTGCCTAAAAAAAGAAAACTCTACACTGTTTTGAAATCAAACTTCAAATACAAAAATGCTAGAGAGCAGTTTGAGAGAATTACTTACTCAAGAATGGTTGATGTCGTAGAAACAGGTCCAAAAACTATGGAGTATCTTCAAAATCTTGCTATTCCTGTAGGAGTACTTGTAGATGTTAGAGTATTCTAATTGTGTCTGTTTGTTCTTGTATTATATTTGTTTAATTTATTTATTAGCTTATCATTATTATGAATAAAGGAGGGCTTATTGTTGTAAAAAAAGAAATGACTAAGATGTGGATTGGAGATATGTTTGTTCCTGTTACCTTAGCAAAGGTTGTTCCCCAAGAAATAGTAAGATATAAAACAGTTGAAAAAGATTGATATGTTGCTGCTGTTGTGGGAGTAGAAAAGGAACTACTTAAGAAAGAAAAAGGACAAAAGATCGCTTATGCTCATGTAACGGAATTTGATGTAGATGAGGATTTCATAAAAAATAATGAAGCTGGTAAAATTTTGGATGCAGCATTATTAGAGTGAGTGACTCTTGTAGATGTGGTTGGTCATGCTAAGGGAAAAGGTTTCCAGGGAGTTATGAAAAGACATCATACTAAATGAGGTCCTAAGACTCATGGATCTAAATTTCATAGACATATTTGATCATTAGGAAATAGAAAACCAAGAAGAACATTGAAGGGTCATCCTCATGCATGACATATGGGTACTCAGCGTGTTACGCTTCAGAAAATAACTATTGTAGATATTGTACATAGAGATGCAGAACAGCTTGTTGTCTTGAGAGGTTCAATTCCTGGTGCATACAATTGATTACTAAAAATTGTTTTGAAATAATTCTTTTTTACATCTTCCTTAGTGTTTGAGATGGCATACAGTATAGATATATTTGATACCACATGAAAAGTAGTTTCGACATTTGCTTTGGATGAAAAACTTTTTTGTGATGAAATTATTAATCAAGATCTTATTCATGAATTTTATCTTCTTCAAATGAGTAATGCTCGTAATAATCCTGCATGCGTAAAAGGAAGAGGAGATGTTCATGGGTCTGGTAGAAAACTTTATAAACAGAAAGGGACAGGAAACGCTAGAGTTGGTGACAAAAACTCTCCTATTAGAAGAGGAGGTGGAGTTGCTTTTGGTCCAAGAGGTGATAGAAACTTTACTAAAGCCATGAATAAAAAAGCTAGAAGAGTTGCTCTCAATGGATTGATTACTCTTAAGGCTCAAGAACATGGTTTGATGTGAGTTACCGGTCTTTCATTCTCTGCTCCAAAAACAAAGCTTGCTGTAGATGTTTTGAAAAATCTTGGTCTTACTAATAAAAAAGTTGTTGTAGTTTTGGATAAAAATGATGAACAGCTCAAAAAATCATTTAGAAATGTAGAAGGTGTAAAATATCTTTTGGTTAATTATCTTAATCCTTTCGATATTATGCATGCAGATACAGTTCTCTTCACAGAAAATTCTCTTCAAGAATTGCAAAAATAATTTTATACGCTTATATATGGACAATGACCTTTAAACAGATACTTCAGTCAAGAGCAAAAAAATCCACACAGGCAAAGGCAATACATAAGTTTTGACCTTATGATGTGCTTTTGGCCCCAATTCTTACTGAAAAGACTCATAAACAACAAGCAACAGACAATACCTATGCATTCAAGGTGCATTCTGATGCTAACAAAAATGATGTGAAGCAGGCTATAGAATTCTTGTATAAGGTTGTCCCTTTGGATGTTCGTATGACTTCGGTTGTTGTCAAGGGAAGATCTCAAAAGAAGGTTGTGAGAAAAGCATACAAGAAAGCTATCGTTAGTCTTTGAAAAAAAGATAAAATAGAAATTTAATCTGTTCTTTTTATTCCCATTTTACTTATTCATCTTTTGATGTAATGGCACTCAAAAAATATAACCCATATACTCCTTCAAGACGTTTCATGATTTGATATGATTTTAGTGATATCACAACTAGAAAACCAGAAAAAAGTCTAACTACGTCGCTTGGAAGAACTGGAGGAAGAAATAACTCAGGTAAAGTTACCTCTAGATCTATGGGAGGTGGACACAAGAGATTGTACAGAATTATGGATTTCAGAGGATATGATAAATGTGATATCCCTGCAAAAGTAGCTAGTATAGAGTATGATCCCTATAGAACAGCAAGAATTGTCCTTTTGCACTATGCAGATGGAGAAAAAAGATATGTTCTTGGATGGAAAAAAGCAACAGTAGGTGATCCTGTAGTTGCAGGAGAAAAAGCTCCTATTGCATCAGGAAATAGAAAACAATTGAAACATATTCCAGAGTGAGTAAATGTATTTAATTTGGAGGTAACTCCTTTTAGTGCTGGTAAACTTATAAAATCTGCTGGTTCTTATGCAGGTATTGTTGGTAGAGATGAGGCAGCTAAAAAAGTATTTATCAAACTTCCTTCTGGAGAAGTGAGGAAATTTAATGAAGATTGTTGGGCTACTATTGGAGAAATCGGAAATGATCAACATCAAAATATAGTTATAGGAAAGGCTGGAAGACAGAGATGGTTAGGTAAAAAACCTCATGTTCTTGGTAAAAATATGAATCCAGTTGATCATCCCCATGGAGGAGGAGAGTGACATTCTCCTATTGGATCTAAGAGAGGTCAAAAGTCATTCGCTGGAAAATTAGTATCTGCGGGTATCAAAACAAGAAATAAGAAAAAATGGTCAACTAAATTTATTGTTTCTAAGAGAACTAAAAATTAGTATTACGTAGTAAGCCTGTCTGCAGGTATCAAGTATCAAGTTATTTTACTCCTAACGAGTTTATATATTATGGCAAGATCACTTAAAAAAGGGTTCTATGTGAACGAAAAAATACTCCTCAAAGTCAAAAAGATGACAGAAACAGGGGATAGAAAGGTAGTTAAAATTCGAGATAGAGCATGTCATATAGTTCCTGATATGATTGGGTTTACCTTTGCTGTGCATAATGGAAAACAATTTATTAGTGTATATGTTACAGAAGATATGATATGACACAAATTAGGAGAATTTGTACCTACAAGAACTTTTAAGGGACATCCTTTTTAATAGTACTAAGTAGAAGTACTCATGTAGTTACTCATCAAAATTAAAAATTTATTTATATTATCTTTATTTTGCTATGGAAAAGAATCTGACGGCAACACTCAAATATGCTTTATTGTCTGATAAAAAGATGGCAGTAATTGCAAAATTAGTTGTTGGAAAAAAGGTAGAAGATGCTTTGGCTCAATTACAATATATGCCCAAAAAAGGAGCAAAAGTTCTTTCAAAAGTTATCCATTCTGCATTAGCAAATGCAACCACGAATGGTGATTCAGATGCTACTACTTTGTATATCAAACAAATCTATGTTACTAGAGCGCCAAAAATCAAAAGAGTGAGGTTTGTTTCTAGATCAAGGATTAGTCATTATGTAAAGTTTAGATGTTTTGTGAAAGTGTTTTTACATGTTAAATAAATTCTTAGTATGGGAGCAAAAGCAAATCCAATGTGAATGAGAGTCGGAATTACAAAATCTCGACCTTGTGAACGATTCGCTAAATATAAAAGATTATGATGAGACTTTTTTGTAGAAGACATAAAGATCAGAAATTTTGTAGATAGTTATTTTGGAAGATCTGGTATCTCAAAGGTTGTTATCAGAAAAACAGCAAAAGAGGGAGAAATTATTATTTTTTCTTCCAAGGTTGGTGTTTTGATGGGAAAACAATGAGAAAAAATCAAATCTTTTGAAGATACACTCAAAAAGAGATTTTGAAAAGAGATAAAAGTCACACTTAAAGAGGTAAAAATTCCTGAACTTTCTGCTAAGATTATGGCTGAATTTATTGCAACTCAATTGGAAGCAAGAATGCCATACAGAAAAGTAGTAAAGAATCTTCTTCCAAAAGTAATGGAAAAGGGGGCTTCTGGTATCAAAGTTCAAGTAGGAGGTAGACTTGGTTGAGTAGATATCTCTAGATCAGAAAAATTTATCGAAGGAAGAGTATCTCTTCAGACGTTTAGATCAGATATCGATTATTATTACATGCAAGCAAGAACAAAATATGGTATGCTTTGAGTAAAGGTATGGATCGAAAAGTGACAACTTTATGCTCATAAACAACAAACTTCTCCTGCTGCAGCAACAACAACCAAGAAAATAAGTTTATAGATATTGATTTTATTCTTATTGTGTATTTGTCATGTTATTAACGCCTAAAAGATGGAAATATAGAAAGACCATTGTAAAATCTCTTACAGGAAAGTCTTATAGAGGTTCGACAGTTGCTTTCGGTGACTATGGTCTCAAAGCAATGACTAGTGCTTATGTTACTAATAAACAGATAGAAGCTGCTAGAAAGGTGATAGTAAGATCTGTAAAAAAAGTTTGAAAACTTTGGATAAGAGTATTTCCTGATGTTCCTTTTACAAAAAAAGGTTTAGAAATGCCTATGGGAACTGGAAAAGGTGATGTTGATATCTATACAGCGTCTGTTAAAAAATGAAGAATCCTGTTCGAAGTTACAGGTTTGTCTAGAGAGCTTGCTCAGGAAGCACTGATCAAGGCATCTAAAAAACTTCCTGTAAAGGCTAGGTTTGTGACAAAATGAGAAATTAAATAATAATATCTTGAGATGGTATTGTCTACTTAGAATTTGTTTTATGTGATATGGAATATATTTATTTATTGTTTAATGTTATTGCTTATGAAATGAAAGGCATTGTTTATGAAAGAGCTTACTGAAAAAACGATTAAGGAACTTGTTCAGATGAGACAAAAGCTTAAGAGAGAACTCTATGATCTTAAAATGAAAAATGCTATTAAGGGACTGAAAGAGACTCATAAATTGTGAGATATTAAAGTCAAAATAGCTAGAATAAATACTGTTTTAACTCATAAAATACAGGAAAAAAATGGTGATCATATGAACTAAAAGTATCAAAGAGCTTTTTGGAGAAGTAGTGAGTGATAAAGTAGATGCTACTCGTACTATTTTGGTGAAATCTGTAAAGGTACATCCTTTGTATAAAAAGAGATTTATTGTAAGAAAAAAATATTACGCTCATGATCCTAAAAATGTTTCTAAACTCTGAGATACAGTAACAATTAGAGAAATAACTCCTATCAGTAAGACGAAGAAGTGGTTGATCGTTGATGTTATAAAATCATAATTTTATTCTTTTAAATTTATACCTATGCTTAAGGTAGAATCTGTTGTATTGGTAGCTGATAATACATGAGTCAAAAAAGGAAAGATCATAAGAATTCTTAAAGGATCTACAGCTAAAACAGCAACAATATGAGATAGAGTAATGCTTGCAGTGAGAGAAACTTCTCCAGCAAGTTCTATAAAAAAGTGAGATGTAGTTCAGGCTATTATTGTAAGAATTAGAAAAGAAATCCCTAGATCAGATGGAACATATGTGAGATTTGGAGATAATGCAGTTATTCTTATGTCCAAAGATGCTAAATGAGAAATAAAGCCTATAGGAAAGAGAATATTTGGTCCTGTAGCTAGAGAATTAAGGCTTTTGGGATATAAAAATATTACTAATATGGCTGAAGAAACAGTTTAAAGCTTGAAGCTAAAAGCTAGAAGCTTGAAGCTAAAAACATTTACTTTATATATCGTTTAATTATGAAAAAATTAAGAGTAGGAGATCCTGTATTAGTTATTGCTGGTAAATATAAAGGTAAAATCTCTGTTATTGAATCTTTGACTGATACACTTGTTCTTGTAAAATGAGTCAATGAAGTAAAGAAAGCAGTAAAAGGGAAAGGTTTTATCAAAAAAACACTTCCTATCAGTATTTCTAATGTTATGTATTATTTAGAGTCTGAGAAAAAGCCTACTAAAATAAAGATAGTAGAAGATGCGAAGGGGAAAAAAATTAGACAATCAAAGAGGACTAATTGAGTACTTAAATAATTTGTTTTATTGCGTTACTTCTTATAGGAATGAATAGTCTGGAAAAATTTAGAAAGGAAACTCGTGTAGATCTTCAGAAGAAGATTGGAGCGAAAAATATTAATGCAGTCCCAAAGCTTGATAGAGTTATTGTTGCTATCGGTATTGGTTCTTTGGTTACTAGAAAATCTCTTAAGGATTTTGACGAATTTGAGAAAAATCTTATAAAGATTACTGGTCAAAAACCACGTTTGATTAAATCTAAGAAAGCTATTTCTAATTTTAAATTGAGAGAAGGTTTGCCTGTGATGTTGCAAGTTACTCTTAGAAAAACAAAGGCATATGATTTTATAGATAGATTTGTTAAATTGGTTTTGCCAAGAGTGAGAGATTTCTCATGACTTTCAGAAAAATCTTTTGATGCTCAAGCTAATTACTCTATAGGAATACAAAATTATAATATATTTCCAGAACTTTCTTTGGATGATGTCGTGCACACTATGGGTCTTCAAATTAATCTTATAACAACAACTAAGGATCCTGCTCAATCTAAGGCACTTTTCCAATCATTATGACTTCTATTTAAATAATATATCTAAATCTTCTTTATCTAAATAAACTTATTGTTTAATGGCAAGAACTTCGCTTAAGGTAAAACAGTGAAAAATGTATGATGAGAGATTCGTACGTTGAAAAGAACTTAAACAACCAACAAAATTCTATAATAGATGTAGATTGTGTGGAAGGTCAAAATCATATATTAGAGATTTTGGTATCTGTAGAGTTTGTTTGAGAAGATATGCGAGAGAGTGATTAATTATGTGACTTAAAAAAGCAAGTTGGTAAGAACTGTTTCTTTTTATTTTGTTTGTATGGTAGATAATGACCTACGTTAATGCACCTATTCATGACTTATTAATTAGAATTAAGAACGCTTATATGGCTAGAAAGACTAGAGTTGAAGATGTTCCTTTTTCTGTTTTTAAGGTATCAGTTTTGGATTTACTGAAACAATATGAATTTATCAAAGAATTTGTGGTTATCGAACAACCATGATCAGTTAAAAAAACTATCCAGGTCGTTTTGAAGAAAGTCGTTAATCCTGTTGATGATATTCCTCATGTAAAATTTTTCTCTAAACCATCTAGACCATGGTATGTGTCCTATAAGGATCTTAAACTGGTTGCTGGTGGTAAAGGTATCGGAATCATCTCTACAAATCAAGGTCTTATGGCAACTCATGTTGCTCATACTAAGAAGATTGGAGGAGAGCTTATCGCTGAAATATACTAGGAGAATTTAGAACTTACTGCTTAGAACTTAGAGCTTAGATGAATTTATTTATATAGAACATATATTATCATGTCTAAAGTATGAAAAAAAATTATTATGATACCTGAAGGAGTAGAAATTACTCTAGAACAGCAACATCTTACTGTAAAATGACCTAAAGGAAGTCTTTCTTATACTCTTTTGGATGGGGTAGAGTTGCTTACTCAAGATGGTCATATTGCTATACTTGTTGCAGATGAAGAGAAAAAAAATCTTCGAGGTCTTACCAGAACTCTTGTTGCAAATATGGTGGAAGGTGTAACTCATGGGTATGAAAAAAAACTTCTAGTTATGTGAGTTGGGTATGGAGCAAAATTAGAAGGGAAAAGGTTAATCCTTTCATTAGGGTTTTCTCATAAAGTAAATTTCGATATTCCCGAATCTCTTCATGTTATTCTAGAACAAGATATAAAAGGAAATGCAATTATTACTTTATCTGGTATAGATAAGCAATATCTTTGAGAAATTGCAGCTAGTCTTAAGGCACTCAAAAAACCAGAACCTTATAAGGGGAAGGGTATTAGATATTCAGACGAAGTTATTAAGTTGAAACCAGGTAAAACAAGTAAAAAATAATTTTATTTTTGTTATAAGCAATTCAAATGCAAAATTTGAAAAAGGAAAAAGGGCAAAAGATGATAAGATTTATGAGAAGAAAGTTGAAGGTAAATACTAAAATCAAGTCTGTATTACCTGAGTTTAGAGCTATTGTAAATAAATCAAATTTGTATGTGCGTGTCCAAGTATTGGATCGCTCTGGTAATGTGCTTGCCTCTGTTTCAGATAAATGAATGGATGCTCAAACTAAGACTGCAAGGGCTGAATTGGCTGGTCAAAAATTAGCTGGGTTATTGCAGACAAAGAGTATCCAAAAAGTTACCTTTGATAGAAATGGGCATTTGTATCATGGAAGAGTAAAGGCAATGGCTGATGGTCTAAGAAAAGGTGGAATCACCTTATAATTTTTATCTTATGTTATGTCTATATTGATGAAATCTGGAAATAAGGACAAGACAAAAAAAGAATTTGATGAACTTTTGTTGGAAGTAAGAAGAGTAACAAGAGTTACTACCTGAGGTAGAAAACTTTCTTTTAGAGCTACTGTCTTGGTAGGAAACAAGAAAGGTAAGATTTGAATAGGAGTATCAAAAGGTCTTGATGTTTCTGCTGCTGTGAGCAAGGCTTCACGTGAAGCATATAAAAACATCTTTATTGTGCCTATAACAGAAGGAAAATCGGTTCCTTATGTTCTTTCTACGAAGTACAAAGCTTGTCTTGTAAGACTTTTGCCTGCTAGTGGAGGTACTGGTTTGAAGGCCGGTTCTTCTGTGAGAGCTGTTTTGGAGTTGGCAGGATATGAAAATATGCTTTCCAAGATTATTGGTTCAAATAATAAATTAAATAACGCATTGACTACTATCAAAGCTTTGTCTAGTTATAAACATGCACAATACTTCAATAAAGTCGTTGCCGCACTTACAGATACTCAAGCAGATGATGTAGAGGATACTATTTCTCAATGAGAAGTGAAAGTAGAAAAAGGTAAAGTTGTTTCTGATGTTTCTTCATCAACAAAATCTGTTGCTAAAAAAGCTCCCGTTAAAAAATAATTTTTATACTCATTACATTTATTCCTATGAGAATACACGAACTAGTCAAAAGTAAATGATTACATACCAAACAAAGAAGGAGAGGAAGAGGAAACGCTACAGGAACAGGAAACTATTCTAGTAGAGGTCTCAAATGACAGAAAGCAAGAAGTGGTCACTCTCATCAACCATTCTTTGAAGGAGGTCAAACTTCTATCGTCCAAAGATTGCCTAAAGCAAGGGGATTTACTAGATATTTTAAACTAGTAAAGGATTTCCAAATTGTAAATCTAGGAAAACTCAATCAAGATGAAAGAGTTACAGATACTATGGAAATTAGTAAAGCTTCTTTGAAGACTTTATGATATATTGCTAACGCTAAGGGTCTTGTAAAGATCTTGGGTGATGGTGAGTACACTAAACATTTAACTTTTGTTGATGTAGATGCTTTTTCTACTTCTGCACAAGAAAAAATCAAAACTCCTGGATCGGGTTCTTCAAAGCCATCTAGAGTATATAATAAGATAGAGAAAAAAGTAAAAACTAAAACGGCTGTCAAAAAAGCTAAAGCTACTCCTAAAAAGGTAGTTGAAAAGGTTGTTGCTAAAAAAGCAGTAGAGAAAGCATCTCCAGTAGCAGATATTCCTGTTACAAAAGCTGCTCCTAAAAAGGTAGTTGAAAAGGTTGTTGCTAAAAAA
>CAIVDB010000010.1 GCA_903904545.1 uncultured bacterium
CCAGAAGAGAAAAGGATTATAACATGACCTGCGGGCATCTATTGCAACACAAGAGGACAAATTTTATGAGTTATAGAAAGAGAAGGTGCATTGGAGTGAAAATCACGAAAAAGAGCAGGACAAATTTTTGTGCCAGCAGGAAAAAAAAGGCCCAATGAAACTAGCATGGAAGATACTCTTATAAGAGAAACGGGGGAAGAGACAGGGATTAGAAAGGAATATTGAGTTATAGAAAAGGATAAATTGGAATTAAAATGAAAAGTTGAATTAGAAACAATAGATTCCATTCTTATTATTGATGTATTTGAATATAAAAAACCGTTAGAAACGAATGTATTAGAAAAGTATAATAAGTTTTTTGATCATGAAATTATCCAAAGGACTTTTTTTGATTTGAAAGAAATCCTAGACTTTGATATAAGTAAAATTAGACCTTGACTCTATGAGATACTTTATTTATTCTTTTGAGGGAAAAACGAAGAAAGAATATTTATAGAAAAAGGTGAATATAAACAAGAAGACACAAAAAGGATTCAGCATATAAAACAGGAAATTAAACATTTATTATAAACCATAAAGATGATCTTATTAAAAATCTGATGATCATTAATTGTAGAAAAGAATACCCAAAAAGGAATAAACAAGGATTATCTCCAACAGATATACAATTTTCTCCAACAATATAACAAAGAAACAATAATAATTACACACTGAACATGAAATGTATGACATGGATTTGTCCAAGAATTTGGACTAACCAAAAATAATCAATCTCAACTAAGAGAACTCCTTGATATTTATTTTACTGCAATAGATACTTATTTCCCTGGATATAAGAGATTCTGTGCAGAAAACGTCATAGAAGGGAAATGTAGGATACAAAAAGGAGATAAAATAATATGTGGATGAGATATTAGCACACAAGCAAAAATAATATCCTCTGACGATGTTTTCTCTTATATTCTTCATCATGAAGACATAGAAGATGCATTTCTCCTAACAGACGTACAGTGAGTATATGATCAGGACAAGAAAATAATCCCAGATATATCACAAGAAACACTCCACACAATTCCTTTTTGGAAAAAAGAATGAGATGTGACATGAGCAATGCAACAAAAGATAGAGAAATTATTTGACCATCAATCTTCCAAAAAGACCGTACGAATACTTCATGGAGAAGATATAAAAAACGCTAAAAATGTAATAG
The DNA here is from genome assembly GCA_903904545.1 of uncultured bacterium. The sequence continues at coordinate 1,211 of CAIVDB010000010.1, forward strand.
AAACAGGGGAATGAATCTGAACTAAGATACATATTTAAACAAGAGCAAGAAAGTTTTTTCTTGTTTTTGCTATTGAGAAAAGTATAGTTTAGATACCATTTACTTAATAGATGCAAGACATATGAAAACTGTCTACTATCTTCAACCCTCAAGCTTTTGTTTTGGAGTAGAAAAGTCTATCATAGGACTCTATGAAATACTCAAGAAACATCCATGAGAAAAAATATACTGCATCCATGCACTTGTACACAACCCCAAAGTAACCCAAAATTTCGAGAATTTAGGAGTAAAATTTATAGAAAATATAGAGAGCATAAAAGAACAAGAGGCTATTGTAGTATTTTCAGCGCATGGAACAGATAGGAACATTATTCTAGAGGCAGAAAGTAAGTTCAAGAAAGTGTATAATTTAGAGTGCCCATTTGTCACAAAGATCTATAAGGAAGCTGAATGCTACCTCAAAGATGGGATTATGGAGTTTGTCTATATTGGAAAAGAAAATCATCAAGAAGGAAGAAATATTATCCAATATATACAAAGTAAAGGAGCTAATGTTCATATACTACAAAAAGATGAACTCCCCTCTCTAAATAAAGAAGCTCCATTTGCGGTCCTTACTCAAACAACACTCAATTTTGCTACAGTACAAGATATTCTAGAAAAAATCAAGAAAGACTTTCCTAATGCAAAGATACCTCTTAACTCAGATGTTTGTAAGGCAACCTACGAAAGACAATCAGTCGTTATAAATAATGCTAAACATTTTGAAATTCTGGTTGTTATTTGAGGAAAAGAAAGTAACAATACCAAGGAACTCTTCGAGATAGGGAAAAAACAAGGTAAACTATGTTTCTTTGGAGAATCATTAGAAGATTTAGAGAAAGATAAACTAGAGATGCTCTTATATAAAAAGATAGCCGTGACGGGATGAGCCTCTACTCCACAAGAAGATATCCAGGAGGTAATTGATTTTTTTGTAAAA
>CAIVDB010000011.1 GCA_903904545.1 uncultured bacterium
AAACAATTCTTTTTGTGATCTGCTACCTAAAATCTGTGTTTATCTTGCTAGCGAATCCAATTCTGGTATCTGATGAACTCACTCATAGATGTAACTTTGACTATCCCTTTTCTCATAAGAAGAAAATAAAGAGATGTCTACAATATAGACGAATAGTGTTCCTTTTCAAAATATCTCTTTGATACCTTTTCTGTTGATTTTTTTGTTGAAAGTTGCTTTATAATCCTTAGACTTACAATGGTTTTATTTCGATTGGAGTATGAAAAAAGCGTTTACTTTGATAGAACTTTTGGTTGTCATTGGTGTCTTAACCATTCTTTTTGGTATGGGCATGAACTTTGGCAATTCTCGTATTACTCAACTTAAAGCGCAAACTATGAAAGAACGCTTTGTGGGAAATTATACTTCATTGCTCGATCAACGTTTGATTTCTAGTTATCAAGGTACTCTTCGTTATCGTGAACTTAAAGTTTCTTTTGGTTCAGGTGTGTTTTATTCCTTTGATAATGGTGCTATAAGTTCTTTATTCCCACTCAATCAATCAATGCAATTGAGTGGATTGTCTTTGGATGGGAATATACTTGATAATTTTGTTTTGACTGCACTCCCTTATCGTTTGTCTTGTGTCCCTTCTTTGTCTGGAGATGTATTTACTTTTCGCCTCAGAAGTCTTTGAGTTGATTATTGTTTTTCTATAGATATAGCGACTTGTCGTTTGCGTGAGACTACTTGTGTTGTTAAATAATTTTAATTTTTGTTTGCATATCGATGAAAAAATATCTTGCATTTACCTTTATAGAAATGATGATCGCACTAACGGTTTTTTCTATTGGGGTACTTGCAGTGATGCGTTTGATTACCCAAAACCTTAGTTCGATGGATGTCGCTGAGACGACAACTATAGCAACGTTTCTTGCAAAAGAGTGATTGGAACTGACGTATAATATTAGGGATTCTAATATACAGAAGTGATTGCCATGGAATTGTCTCCTAGATACTCGTCCTTTTGGCTGAATATTTGAAGGTATTGAGCCCGATGATGCTTGTGTTAATTATTTTTCTTCTGGTGTAGAAGGTAAAGTGCTCTTGTTAGGTTTCTCTTCTGGTTGATATCTTTTTACTCGTATGGATTCTTTAGTTTTATGAAATGAAGCGCTTTTTAGTGCCTTTAGACTTTATCATTTTACTGATACCGTTGGATGAAGAGAGCTCTCTTGGTATGGCTATACTTGAGCCAATGGACAAGAAAGTTTTTTTGCGAGATATATAATTTTTACCTGAGTGCAAGTAGAAAAATGAATTTTACCGTTGGAAAATATTCTCAAAATAGAATCTCATGTTCTTTCTAGAAAATGATCTGTATATAAAGATACTGTTCTAGAATCTTTTATTGGAAAACGGTAATTTTTTTACTTTTATGTTTTGTGTATGAAAAAGGCATCTTGATTTACTTTGGTAGAAATCCTTATTGTGCTTGTTCTTGTTGGAATTCTTTCTGCAATTCTTTTCAGATCATATACTCGGATTTCTCAAGTAGCATTTCGTGTGCAACAAACAAAACGTGTTCATCAGGAACTCCTTTCTCTTTCTCAAATTCTTCAAAATTTTGTGGATAGAAATACTATAGATTATAGTAAATATTCCTCTGGTGAACTCTTACGTACCCAATGAATCGTTTCAGATCTATATCTTTCTGGACAAGATGGTTATTTACATATTTTTACTACTGGAGATTGTTTGCTTTCTTGATCAAAACTTATTTCTCGTGATATATGCTCTCTTGTTTTACAACAGTCTGGTACTTCTTTAGTCCTCAATGATTCTCACAGTGCACTTTTACGTATGCCTGTTTTTAAAATATTCCCCTTTGCATCAACTGATGCCTACCTTCAACAGGAAGCCGTCTGTCCTCAGCAAGATTATCTTCATTGTGTCCAGACTCCTGGATTTTGGTTCCTTTTTACGATGTATAGTTCCAATTATAATGAGGAACGAAGTAATAAAGTTCGTATCCCTGGTCAACTTTTCTTTACTAAATAAATATATTTATCTTTCCGCCCTTCCCTATGCATAAGAAATGAAATATTAGTATATTAGTCTTGTTTGTCCTTCTTGCTTCCTCGCTTTTAGGTGTTTTGACTATGACATTTGTTCAACATATGATGAAGCAGACAGCAACATTATACACCTATTATCAGTCTTATTATCTTGCTAAAGCTGGTATAGAATTTGGTTTGGCTCAGTTGCCCTTTCGTGGTATTTGATTCGAATATATCGTAAATACGGGGAATTTACTTCTTGCATCCAATTTTCTTTGTGCAAGTAAATGATGTGATCTTAGTTTTTCTCTTTCTGGAACCTCTTCTGAACTTTCGGAAAAATTTTGGGAGGGGAGTGGGTGTCTTTCTCCTTTTATTTTGAAAACAGGACAATCATTACTTTTCCCTTTAGTAAAAGATATTGGCATTTCTTCAGGTTCCTTCTTGTTTAGTGGGCAAATCTTTAATAAAAATCTTTATAAAGAAATCAAAACAGCGAAAATTATTACTACAAATACTGTCCCTATTGTTTATGGAATGTTGGTTTTGTCTGGTTGAGACCTTGCAAGTGATTGAATCTATTTCCAAACGTGAGTGTTTGATACTGATGGATTGTGAAAATTTCTTAAAAATTTTGAGGAACATATACAATTGCCTACTCTTATCACTAATTCAAATATCTCTCCCTATGCATTGTATTTCATGGTTTCTTCTTTAGATTACCCGCTTTCTTTTTGTCTTTCTTCTTCGGAATCACTTCCTACACAACAGTATTATCTCAAGAGCTTGGGACATTATCACCAACAATCTATTTGACTTGAAGCGATATATCGTCAACCTATTCCTGATTTCTTGATGAATACCTATGGCTCTTATGGAGGGAGTGAATAGTTAATAGTGTTGGAGTTTTCTGTATAAAAAATGGGCTAGTCTTGCCTAATTATTTTAAAATATATAAAAAAGAAGCCTATGGAAAGCTTCTTTTTGTGTATATATTTAGTTTTATAATTTTCCCATAAGGTCATCTAGTTTGCTTTCTTGTTCTTTCTTCGCTTTTTGGTTGAGTTCTTCTCTGTCTATAGTTGCTAGTACAGCTCATCGTCTTTTGATTCTCATTTCTCTCTCTGCATCGATTGCATTTTTTTCATTTTCATCTTCTGCCTTGAGTGCATGGAGATTCATTTGTTCTTCTATATAGATTTCATAGAGTCTGAGAATTTGGAATGATCGTAATTCGGAAACGGTTTTTACTACGCTTTGGTCTCAGCTTTTGACTGCAATATAGAGTTCTTTCTGCTCTTTCCCTTCTTCTTTTTTGAGTTCGTAATCACTACTGAATGAGCCAAGTACTAATTGTTGTAAGAGATCTCGGTCGAAATCATTTTGTAATTCTTCTGGTACTTTGTAGGGTAATGGCTCAAACTTAGTGAGATATTCTGTATACCATATTTGATCTTTTATGTCTCCTTGAATAGGACCAAAAAGTGTTTCGTATTTTTCTACAATTTGTTTTTTTTCTGCCTTTTCCCTAAGTTCTTCTATGAATGCTTGAAAATCAAATAGCATTTGGTGGTGGTAAAAAAGTAAAGTATACACTTTGATATCCTTATATATACTAATAATTTTATCTATTTCAATACAAAGTTGGCTCTGGTTTCCCTGTTCTTTCTTTGCTAAAAAGCGCAATTATTTGTTCACAAGAATCTCTCCTACATTTTTTTTTGCAATGTTTTTTTGCTTGTTCTAGAGAAAACAAGATATTTATCTCATCTAAAGTCATTTTCCCAAGATAAATTGCTGGAGCTATCTCTGGATTGCCTGCTATAATGTTCTTATGACAAAGAAACTCATGGGTTCTTGCTTCTGGGAAATATGGCTCCAGTTTCTCTATCTTTGCCCTTATACTACTCATTGTGTACGGGTTTTATTTAAAACTAATATATTTGTATCGTATCTTCTCGTGGTATCATCTGGGTTCATCTGATTTTTTCCATGCTTTTTTTTACGAAAACTACAGTGTTCCCATCTTCTGTGCTGAGAAAATATGCATTAGTTTCTCCCTCTGCATAGGGTCAACAAAACATACTGTCTACACAAAATTCGTTTTCGCAATAGGGAAGCCTGTCCATATTCTGATATATAATATTTCGTTTTCTGTATATCTTTTTGTCGGTAGAATTTTGAAATGTTTCTAATAGTTGAACTTTACATTGTTTGTCCTTCCCTTTGAGAAATGTTTTTTGGATGAAAGTTTGTATATAGCTATCGCTTTCTTTTTGAAATATCTCTATAGTAGGAAGTTCGTCCTCTTTTTCGTTGACTCTTTCTAGATTGACTTTATTCCCTGTTCTCGAAATAATTATATATGATTGATTTTCTGTCCCGAAGAGCATATCTTCTTGTCTGCTCAATATATCAAATCAAAATCATAAATCTGATGAACTGTATTTTTTGTATCGAGTTCCTTCTCACTTATCTCCTGTTATTGTAACAGAATCGGTTTCTCTTATTTTGTCTGTGGTCTGCAGAAATATAGCTTCTTTTCCCCATATTTCTTCGTCGCTAGGAAGTTTAGAAAGCTCTTCCTTCCCACATCAAGAAAGGAAAAATAATCACATACATACTATTGCTGTATATCGCTTATTCATTGTTTATTTGAGATATCCGTTTAAAAATTCTTTTCGTTCCATTGTTTTTTTTCCTTCTGGTTTGATCTGAATATTTGTGATTGCTGTATGTATTTGTTTATTTTCTAGTAAAGGTTTATCTTTGTTTTCATTATATGCCACTTCATCTATCTTTAATTTTTCTATAATAACTCTTTTGTTGTTGTGTATGAAATAAATTTTTGGTCGAAGGTAAAACCCACGATATTTAGCATATACTTCGTGAAGAGGTGTTGTTCGTGGGTCTATCAGTCAGCTTTCCTTCTCTATCTTGCCGCAGTAGCTTACTTTTTCTTCTGATTGTACAACTTCCCCCAAAATTTTCTTTCCATATTTTCGTAAGCTGTCTCCTAGAAATTTAGGGCCAACATTTTGCATCTTTTCTATAATATTTTCACATGTTCGTTCGAATGGAATCTTGAATTTTACCCTGTCTATCATATTCCCTGTGTCCATCCCTGCATCCATTTTCATGATAGTAACCCCTGTCTCTTCCTTTTCATCGAGCAGTACTGATTGGATTGGAGATGCTCCGCGGTATTCTGGAAGTAATGACCCATGGATATTGATGGGTGCAATCTTTGCAATATCAAGAATATTTTGAGGAATAATTTTCCCATAGGCAATGACGACAAAGAAATCTGCATCTTTTGCTCTGAGTCGGTCGGCGAATATACGTCCTTCATCTGATTTTTCTGGATTGAGCTTGGTAGGAGTCTGAATGAATGTTGAATGCTGAGTGTCAAGTGTTGAATGATGGAGGTTTTTTGCTTCTTGTTTGATGATGCATTCGCACATTTGCATACCTCTACCAGAAGGCTTATCACATTGAGTAACAACTCCTACAACTTCATATCTTGGATCTGCATTTAATGCTTGTAAAAAAGGAACTCCAATAGGAGCTGAAGAAAAAAACACTACTTTGTAATGATCGGGATCATAAATTTTATTCATTCCTCCAGTACAATGTAAAACTCTATCTGTAGCATAAAAAATTCCTGGCCAAAATCCATATCTTTTGAAGGCATTGATGCTATATTGACTGCAATGAGGAATATGCATACATACACGTCCTTTGAGCCAGAAAGAGGGAAGTCCCTTGTCCGGAGAAAGGGTGTATTGGTATCCTTTGATGATCCAAATGAGTGGTTTTGCTAGTCGTGTATTGATTCTTTTTCGAAACATTCTCTTGTAAGGAATAAATTGTCTATAATGTAATAATCGAGAAGATGAATGCAATTGGAATGGTGAGAATTAAAAGATCTTTTTTCGTGTAGCGCTTCGCTAGGACCTACTTTTGGCTTGACCCAAAAGTAGGCAAAAGGTCAAGTCGCAACAAGACTCGCAGATCTTATCTTACAGGCTACATATCTAGTCTTGTCTTTCTAATCTTGGTAGTCCATATAGTGAACTCCCAACCTTCGGTCGGGCTCCGGTTCACTTTGCAGATTGACTTAGATTTATTGATGAAGGATAGCTCAAACAAGTTGTTGCGACGGAGTTTGGACTATTTCTTTGAGACTAGAGTATCTTAATTTTTCTTTTAATTGCAATTTCTGGGTAAATAAGTACGATGTTTTGTGTTGTGAATGTATGGAACAGATTGATACTTCTGCATTCTTAATTCTTAATTCTTAATTCTTAATTCAATACATGCTGACTAATGTATTTTTATTTACCTGAGAAGAGAAGTATCTTCTAGATAAGGAGCTTGCTCGTTGGAAGGAAACTTTTGTTGCTAAATTTGGCACAGAGAGTATTTTTTCTTTCGATTTAGAAAATTTGGATATGGGTATGGTGAAACAATCTATCTATGCTTGAGGATTGTTTGTAACCAAGAAAATGATTATCATCCAAGGGATTCCTTATGAGGGGACTACAAAGGCTCCTAAGGATCAACAAGAGCAAGTAGACCTTTTTGCTGAAGAATTGATTAAGAAAGAAGGAAAAATCCCTGAAGAAGCACTCCTCGTATTTGTAAGTAGCAAACCCGATAAAAGACTCAAACTTTATAAATTCTTAGAAAGAAACGCTACGCTCAAAGAATTTTCTCGCTATAAAGAATCTCAACTCAAAGATTTTATTATTTCTCAGCTTCCTGGTATCTATATCCCTACAAACGTTGTAGAATATATGCTTGCTAAGGTAGGTCCCGATCTCTATCGTCTCTGGTTTGAGTGTGAAAAATTACATATTCGATGTACAGAAAAAAACATTTCTACTATAGATGTAACGCTTGTGGATCTTATTGTATTTGGTGATGTGGATACAGATGCCTTTACTTTGTTGGAGAAACTGTTTGCAGACCCTAAGTGAGCACTCACTATTATTGATACTATAAAAAATGACGGTGAGGATCGAAATAAATTTGCCGGGATGTTGTATCGATCATTGAAAATTTCTATTTTTATTGTAGATCTCTATACCAATGGAACTCGTGATAGTAAAGAAATAGCGGCCTACATTGGATGAAATCCTTGGCAAATATCCAAGAGTCTCAAGCAGATTGATCAATTACAGAAATATGCGCCTCGTATTCATGACTTTTATCGTGGTTTGATAGATATTGATTACGGTATCAAACAGTGACGCTATCCTGATACTTATTTTTGGCTTGGAGTGAAGAAATTGATAACTAATAACTAAAAGTGAAGAACTAAAAGTGAATAACTAAAAGTGAAGAACTAAAAATAAAGAACTAAAAATAAAGAACTAAAAGTGAGGAACTAAAAGTGAAGAACTAAAAATAAAGAACTAAAAGTGAAGAAATTGATAACTAATAACTAAAAGTGAAGAACTAAAAATAAAGAACTAAAAGTGAAGAACTAAAAGTGAAGAACTAAAAGTGAAGAACTAAAAGGGAAGAAAATTGATTATTATTAATTTAATTGTTTTTTGTACATAAACTTGATTTCAATTGCAATTTACGACTTTTTCAGTATATATAATTTATGAAAAAAATTTTTTTTCTGTTGTTCGTGCTGAGTCTTGGAAGTGGGATTAGCTTTGGGTATTTGGAACCGAAGATGTTTTGTCAGATAAACAAACAAAATATTAAAGTTTCTCTCAATGCTGCTGATGGTTCTAAGTGCCAAGACTATGTGACCTATATAGAAAAAACAATGAGAGCTACCGCCAAAAATCTTATTATTATCCAGTGATATATTATCAATAGACAAGACATTGCATATCGACAAGGGGTTAAAAAACAAAAACTTGTCGAGATAGATAAACTTCAGGTGATTAGACTAAATATTATTACTAGTATGAAGGCTTTTGAAAAGAATCTTCTTACTAAGACAGTAGAATATTTTCTTCATCGTACACTTATTTACAAAGCAAGACTCCAAAATACTCACGTAGCTTTGGCTACCTATTCGTGATCTATTACTCCTCAACTCACTGAATATAGACTTTTAATCTCTCGTCAATTGCAGACAATTGATGCTATTGCTCAGGTAAGAACTATTCCTGAGCTTATTCCTCTTATGGATACCTATGTTTATCTCAAACAACACCTTGCATGAACATCTGAATAATTGCTTCGGGGACTGATATGCTTACGCTATTTTCTTTCCTCTCTCGTTACGATCATAC
>CAIVDB010000012.1 GCA_903904545.1 uncultured bacterium
AGAAGATCTGAAAGAAAAATCATTGCTTCTCGGAGGTATAGACTGTGGCTATTACCCAAAGAAATTTTCAGAGTTACAAGAAGAAATGAAGCTTATCAACAGAGTATTGATAGAAGTTTATACTGCAGGAGATTGGAATGGAGCAGTCTTTACCTTCCCTATCCCTACGTACAATATCACAGAAGATTTCCCTCGAGAAGATCCAGATATAGAAAAATTATTTGAAATGACAGCAAAATATGGGATACCGTATTTCCAAAACTTTGTAGGATCCCAATTCAAGACCGTCAAAGACGAAAATGGAAAGATCACGAAGGTAGAGAACCCAAATGCTTACAAACCAGGTGCAGTGAGATCAATGTGTTGTAGATTGCAATTAGATCTCTCTCAATTGGAGAAGAGAGGGGGAGGACTCTTTGGATCAGCAGAGATGACAGGATCTATAGGAGTAGTGACCCTCAACCTTGCAAGAGTGGGGTATAACTTCAAAGAAGACAAAGAAGGATTCAAATGACAAATACTTCACCTTATGAATTTAGCTAAAACTTCTCTTGAACTTAAGAGAAAAGAGATTACAAAACGATTAGAGGCAGGATTGTATCCGTACACCAAAAGATACCTTCACTCGTTTAGAAATCACTTCTCTACGATAGGAATCAATGGTATGAACGAAGCTATCCTCAATTTTACTAACGGCAAAGAAGACATCTCTACTGACGAAGGGAAATTGCTCGCTACAGAGATATTAGACTTCATGAGAGAGAAGCTGAAAGAATATCAAGAAGAAACAGGAAATCTTTACAATCTAGAAGCAACACCAGCGGAAGGGACAACGTATAGATTTGCCAAAGAAGACAAGAAACAGATCCCAAATATTATCCAAGCAGGAACAGACGAAGCACCCTACTATACCAATTCTACTCAGCTTCCTGTAGGATTTACAGACGATCCTTTTGAGGCATTAGAACAACAGAACGACTTACAATGTAAGTATACAGGAGGGACAGTATTACACCTCTATATGGGAGAAAGGCTCTCCAGCGCAAAAGCATGTAAAGCACTCGTAAAGAAAGTAATAGAAAATTATCAATTGCCATACATTACCATCTCTCCCGTCTTCTCTATCTGTCCAAAACATGGATATGTAGCAGGAGAACACGATTTCTGCCCAAAATGTGACAAGGAAATGGGCTATGCAGGAGATGAATTTAATATGGAAGTAAGAACGAAACATACGGCAGACGATGATAAATTGAGAAGACTCGCAGATCGCAAGATAACGAACTAATCCTATGTGATGGACACTGGTCCTCTTTGTTACCCTTTTATTTTATTTATGCATTGTACCATGTCTACATTCTACAACAAAGAAGGAAAAGAAATTCAAAGAACACCTTGTCAGGTATATACCAGAGTGATGGGATACCTCAGACCAGTAAGTCATTATAACATAGGAAAGAAATCAGAATTCTACGGAAGAAAATATTTCGATGAACAGAAAAGTGCAAACTCAGAATTTGTAAGAAAGTTTGCTCTTGCTGCTTGCCCTTGCTCTTGTTAGTTAATAGTTAAAAGTGAATAGTTAAGAGTGAATAGTTAAGAGTGTTGGTTTATATATAAAAAGACTCCTCCACTATTAGTTATTAGTTTTTAGGTGTTAACTACTATTCAATGGCTGAAGAGAAAAAAAGAGTCTGAGTTGGATTCGGAGTGATGATTCTCAGAGATGGGAAAGTATTGCTCGGACAAAGACATGTCGACCCAGAAAAAGCGAGTTCTCTGATGCATGGAGAAGGAACACGAACGATGCCAGGAGGAAAAACAGAATTTCATGAATCTTTCGAAGAGATGGCATATCGTGAAACTTTGGAAGAGACAGGAATCAAAATAAATAAAGATAATATGAAAGTAATTAGCATCACCAACGATATAGTTCATGACAATCATTTTGTCACGATTGGCTTCTTCTGCGATGATTTCGAAGGTGAAGCACAGGTAATGGAACCCGATGAGATTACCAAGTGGGCACGATTTGATCTTCAAGATCTCCCCAAACCACTCTTCTTTCCTAGTGAAAAAGTGATCAAAAATTATCTCGATGGAGTGATTTATAAACATTAAAAAATATTGAATTACCTTGATGATAGAGTAAAGTGACATTGCAGACAAAAACAAAAATCCCCTCTCTGCTCTGATACACTTTACTTTTTATTTTGCTAAGAATTTACCATGGAGGATTTCGCAGAGGAGTTAGTCAATTTCCCCAAGTGGCATGATAAAGAATTTACCAAGGAACAGCTAAAAAAACATCTACTAGAGTGCTCAGAATTGTTAGATAATGAAGACGAACATTTCAATGCAGAGCTAATCGATCTTATCCAGATAGCTAAAGTATATTTCTCTCAAACCATGTCCTCAGATGAACTGGATAATCTTTATCACAAGAGATGGGATAAATTTATGCAAAAGCTTGCATTGGATAAAAAATAGTTTTGTATTCCTTACCTTTTTTGATGCTCTTTATCGATGATACGCAAGCAAATATTGTTGCGATTGAAGAGGC
>CAIVDB010000013.1 GCA_903904545.1 uncultured bacterium
GAAAAATTGCTAATTATCAAATACAAATCGTCACTTATCTGTCATATCTCAGATCGAGGAGATGTATTAGAAATATTTAAAATTTAATTTAAGAACTATGGAAAAAATACAAGAAAACCAAGATCATATCGATAGATTTATTTGCCTTGCTAAATTAAATACAGAAGGAGCTTGGGAAGAGATTGATGACCAACTAAAACAATATTGTAACGATTCAAAAGTGTTGAATTGGGCCAAAGAGAATACTGCAAACACAGATTCTGGTTTATCTGATTTAGCTGCAACAATATTAGAAGCAACTAGTCAAAAATTAGACACGAAAGATATTGATAATTTGGTTTTGCTTATGCGTAGTGACAATGAAGAAAACCAATATCCGAGTTTTAGGGCAGCTTGTGCTTTGGCTAAGAGAGAGATAAGTAGTTTGCTGGAAGCGTCTACATTGCTAGAAGTAGAAAATAAGTTAAAAGAATTTATCGAAGATGATAGTGTATCTGATATTGTAGAAAAATATATTAATGTTTTGCAAAATACCAACGACAGTTCTTGATATATCCAAAAATAAATGATTTTTACCTATTTGTATGCCGTACGATATCTCCATATCTGGGGCGATTTTCTGAAATTGAAAAAATATATTTTTCCCCTTGATTTCTTCCCCCAGAAATGTAATAATGGGAATATTCCCATAATAGATTTTTATTTCTCTATTGTTAAAAATGGCTCTTGGAAGGCATATCAAGGAAAGAACTATCTGTGGAAGTCCAAACTTTGTCTGTTTTACTCCCCAGGGATGTGAGAAGCCCGTAGAAACTGTTCAGCTCTTTTGTGATGAACTCGAGGCTATGAGACTCAAACACGAGCAGGGTTTAGATATCGTGCAATGAGGAGAATCTATGGGCGTTTCCAAATCCACGTTCGCTAGGATTTATGAGAGAGCAATTGGCAAAGTGACTGATGCACTCGTCCACGGGAAAATCATCTCTATCCAAAAAAGATGTTACCCTAAACAAAAATAAAACGAAATGAATGAGAAAGTACATAGAGATACGAGAATATCAAAAATCACCTTTATTTTATAATCAAAAATTCAATGACAGTAACTCACCTAACCTCAGCAGAGGAATTTAAACAAAACATTTTGCCATTCGATGGTATTGTCCTTATCGATTTCTGGGCAACTCGATGTAGTCCCTGTAAAATGCTTGGACCAATTATCGAAAAAGTAGGAGACCATTATGCAAACAATCCTAAAGTAAAAATCGTCAAAGTAGATGTTGATCAGAATCAAGAATTAGCTTGAGCATTCCAAATTCAGAGCATCCCTACCGTCTACCTTTTGAAGGGTGGACAAGTAGTAGACAGAATGGTTGGCGTCCAACAAGAAGCTGTCTATATTGCTAAGATAGATGGATTGCTGGAAGGGAAATGAGAATAGGATAAAAGCTTCGCGTACAAAATCGTAAAAAATTGTACAAAATCGAGGAACGCTGTCCGGCTTACCGAGACCAGGTCGCGAGGAAAGTTGAAGAAATCTAAGATCTAAGATCTAAGATCTAACGTCTAACGTCTAAGTTCTAGAAAAATCTTTTATATATTTACAATTGAAACCCATGGATATGAAAACATTCCTCCAGAAGGTAGAACAAAAATATTCCAATCAACCAGAATTTCTTCAAGCTGTCACTGAAGTGATGACTTCATTAGAAGACTTCCTCGCAGCGAATCCTAAATATCAAGAAGAATCCTTGCTTGAAAGATTAGTAGAGCCAGAAAGGGCAATTTCTTTCAGAGTCACGCGAGAAGATGATCAAGGGAAGATACAGGTAAATACTTGATATAGAGTGCAATTCAATAGCGCCCTTGGACCATACAAAGGAGGTCTGAGATTTGACCCTACAGTGAATCTTAGTATTTTAAAGTTTTTAGGGTTTGAACAGATTTTCAAAAACAGTTTGACTGGGCTTCCTTTGGGAGGTGGTAAATGAGGGTCTGACTTTGATCCCCACGGGAAATCAGATAGAGAAGTAATGAGATTTTCTCAAGCATTTATGACAGAGTTGTCCAAATATATTAGTGCTGATGTGGATATTCCAGCAGGAGATATTGGGGTAGGAGCGAGAGAAATTGGATATCTCTTTGGACAGTACAAAAAGATTAAAAACGAATTTACTGGTGTCTTGACGGGGAAATGACTCAATCGAGGAGGAAGTTTGATCCGTACAGAAGCAACAGGATATGGACTCGTCTATTTCGTTCAAGAAATGTTGGCGACGAAGGGGGATTCTTTTGCTGAGAAAACTGTCGTCGTTTCAGGATCAGGAAACGTAGCCCAATACGCGATAGAAAAGGCACTTCATCTGGGAGCAAAAGTCGTGACGGCTTCAGACTCTTCAGGATATGTATATGATGAAGCAGGATTTACCCAAGAAAAATTAGACTATCTCAAGGACCTCAAAAATAATCAAAGAGGAAGAATCAATCTTTATGCAGAAAAATTTGGAGCGAAATTTATCCCCAATAAAACGCCATGGGAAGTAAAGTGTGATATTGCGCTCCCTTGTGCAGTACAAAATGAACTCCACGCAGAGGATGCAAAGATACTGATCGCTAACGGCGTCATTGCCGTAGGAGAAGGAGCAAATATGCCAACTACTCCAGAAGCAATTGATCTCTTCCATGACGCAAAGATTCTTTTCTCTCCAGGAAAAGCATCTAATGCAGGGGGCGTGGCAACTTCAGGTTTGGAAATGTCACAAAATGCTATGCGTTTATCTTGGACGAGTGAAGAAGTCGACCAGAAATTACAAGATATCATGAAACATATCCACGCCCAATGTGTCCAATATGGACAAGAACCCGATAAAGACGGGTCGGGAGGCGATCATATCAATTACCTCAAAGGAGCAAACATTGCAGGATTCAAAAAAGTAGCTGATGCAATGATTCAACAGGGAATTGTATAGAAGAAGTTTTAAGTTTTAGGTTCTAAGTTTTAGGTTAATACTTTTTTGTACAAAACCTCGGCTTGGTGAACGTCGCAACAACTTGTCTGAGCTATCCTTCATCAACAAATGTAATTCAACCTGTAAAGTGAACCGGAGCCCACGGTTAGCCGTGGGAGTTCACTAGATGGACTACCAAACATAGAAAAACACAACAAAGATACCTAGTCTGTAGAATAAGTTCTGCGAGTCTTGTTGCGACTAGACCTTTTGCTTACTTTTGGGGCAATGCCAAAAGTAAGGCACAGCGCAGCGTTAAAAACATGTTTTATAATTATACTAATAGAAAACCAATGACCAATGTATTTGATTTGTTCGATAAACAAGCTTGCGATATCCGTGGGAAATTTGGTGCCGATTCATGGACACGAGCGCAATATTTTTCTCATGCCAAAGAGTTGGAGGCACAAGGAATTCAAGTTGTCTTAGTAGATATGATAGGACATCCTGTAGAAGGATCGATACCTATTTCCAATGAAATATTTTTTGATAATAGATATCCTGCTGGTTCCTATTTCGTTTTGTATTGTCATTCATGAGGGTCTTCTGGTTACGTCCAGAAACAACTTAGAGAAAAATTGCCTCAGTACCATATCGTCAATATGGAAGGCGGAATCTATGCCTATCAATTATATAAAATGCAACAATAAGAAGACAGCGAAAGCTGTTTTTTTAAAAGGCGAAAGGCTGGTAAGTATATAACCGACCAGCCTCCTATTGTTAATTAAATAATTTGCGGAAATGTTCCACAAGAATTTTTTTGAACATTTTTTTTCTGCTAATAGGGACATCTTTCCCTTGGTAGAATACATTAGTTTCTTTTTCTGCTCGTTTCTCGATACGATATTCAAGCAGGAAGTAAGGCCTTAATAAACAAATCCACAGTGCTATCCATACCCCAATAGGGAGGAGAGGTAACAATGGAAAGAGTTGAATAGGAAAAGGGAAAAACCCTATAAAGACAACGATCAGAACTACATTGATGACCATTGGTAATGGGACGGTTTTTACTAAAATTCGCCAAAAAAGTTTTAAATGTTTCATTTTATTTGGATTATTTTATTGTCAGTAGAGAATACTGACTTTATATATATATTGAGGATCTCTTGCGAGGGCAATATATATTAAAAATACTATACAAAAAAGAAAAACAAAGTCAAGTTAAGAAAAAAACTCCACCATTCAAAATTTAAAATCCAAAATTCTCTTCAATCTATTCTCCCAAGATAAAGGGATTGAAATTGGTCTCCGTGTCATAATAGTCTTCTTTCTCCGCTTTCTTAAGTTTGCCAACTACTCGATAAGTAATCGGTGTAAAGAGCACTTCTACTCCGACCTTGAAAATATAATTAGACACCAAAATACTTATGAGAAGTGGAGTATCAAAGACGCCCCAGAAAGCAATCATCACAAAAAGAGTCGTATCAAGTAATTCTCCCACTACGGTAGATCCAATTGTTCTTACTCGTAATTTTTTCCCTTGCATCCAAATTTTAATCTTTGCCAGAAGATAGGAGTTGCTAAATTCACCTACACTGTAGGCAATCAAACTCGCCGCGACAATCCTAGGAGTGAGGCCAAGAATCTGTTGATAGGCTTCTTGTCCTGTTCGTCCCGATGCAGAAGGGAGCCGACCCACCACGATGACCGTTAGCGCCATCAGGAGTGCTGCACCAAATCCCATCCAGATAATAGGTCTGCTTCTTTTATACCCATAGACCTCAGTCAAGATATCTCAGAAAATATAACTCAAAGGGAAAAGCAAGGTCCCCCCATCGAATGCAAAGGGTCCAAAGTCGACAATTTTGGTCGAGACAATATTAGAGATCAATAAGATCGCAACAAAAAAGACTGCAATCCAAGTATAATACTTATAATTACGCATCGTGTTAAAATATCCAATTAAAGAAATAGCCCAGGAGCATCATACACAGTCCTGTAACCCCGAAGAAGATGAGGAGCAATTTCATCTTCATAACTTTTTTCAGAATCAAAAACTCCGGCAAAGAAAGTCCTACCGTGGCCATCATAAAGGCAAGTCAGGTTCCTAGGGGAATTCACTTTGCAATAAGTGCTTGGACGATAGGGATGACGCTTGTCGCATTGGCATACATCGGGATCCCTACAATGACTGCCAAAGGCACAGCAAAGGGATTGTTTTTGGTGATATAGTGCTCGAAGAATCCTGTAGGCACAAACCCGTGAATGAGTCCACCTACCGCGACTCCCAGCAGAACATAGGGAATGATTTTGACCGTGATAGATCGGGCCTCCTTACTGACTTGAGAAAGTCTCTGAGAGAAAGGAAGAGAAGGCTGAAGACTTTGTTCGACGGTTTGGCTTGTTCTCTTAGCTTGGATAAAGTCCGCGAGGTAGGGCTCCAACTTCATCTTTCCGAGTATCCATCAGCCGATAGTTCCCAGAAGTATTCAGCTTCCCATATAGATGGCAGTGATTTTCCATCCAAAAATCCCAAGAAACATTGCTACAGCCACTTCGTTGACCAGCGGTGACGTGATGAGGAACGAAAAGGTCACTCCTAGAGGAATTCATCACTTGATAAATCCTACAAACAAGGGAATAGAAGAGCAACTACAAAAGGGCGTCACCGCACCAAACAGCGATGCAAAGAGATACTCTAATCCAAATAATTTATTTTTATACAAAAAATTCCTAATCTTTTCTATCGGAAGATACGAATTCAAAAGCGTCATCACATTGGTAATGATGATCAAGAGGAAAATAATCTTGATACTATCATACAGGAAAAATATGAGCGCTTGAGCAAGATGGCTGGTGATATCTAGGTGTAAAATACTCCCGACAAACCAGGTAATTATATTTTCCATACTCTCTTAAAATCTAAAATCTAAGATCTAAGATCTATTTTTTTTATCATTTTATCATTTCAACACTTTATCATTCTAACAAGAACATCCGCATCCTCATGAACAACAAGAATCTTTTTCATCGTCATCATCACATTTCCCACAACAGCTATGTCCAGCATCTTCTTGTTGAGTCAAGATATCTTGCATCTCTTGGGCCTCAGGGATTCTTCCTGCAAGGACAAGCTGTTCGTCTATGACGAGCCCTGGCAAGGTCATAATATCATATTCCATGATCTCTTGCATATCATCTACTTTGATGATTTTGCAGTCTAACTTGAGTGTTTTGACAGCTTCTTCTACGGTTGTTTGTAAAAGTTTGCATTTGGGACAGCCCGTTCCAAGAATCTTGATAATCATATGTGTTGCAAGTAAAATATAAAAAGAGTATTCAACAGTTCTTATTAACCTCTGATAAGATATACTTTCACAAAATTTGCTTTAAGGTCTTGAGCTTGTTTTCCTACAAGCTCTGTTTGATTATTGCTTGCCATTTCCAAGATGGTATCTAGACTTTTTCTTATCGCTTGGATTCATGCATCATTACTTTCGGTTTCTATTTCCTTGAGTTTTTCATCAGCACGAGGATAGACGCCTATGATCTTAGCGAGATCTTTTTCATCAGCTCCTGCAATGATTTCTTCCATGATATCATGAAAATCTACTAAGGTAACGGCCAAAAGAGAGAATCCATTTCTTTTGAATATCTCCTGAAATATTGGTCTAACTTCCTCTAATTTTTTATGAGTTATAAGAAGATCTCAATTATATACAGCATCCTTGATGTCAGTAAATAAGTTAGCAATCGTTACGAGATCAGGAATAAGTTGGGTATCGTTTTTCAATACATAGGGCTGATAGCTGGTATATTTCTTTTGAAATTGAGCATATGCAGGGATGAGTTTCTCATAGTACGAAATAGACTCAGCTCTTTTTTCTTTTCCTGAATTGAAAAGTAATTGTTTGTAACTATCATTCATACGAGAAAAATCTTCTAAGAAAAATTTTCTGCTAAAGAAATTACTTACAAAGGCAAAAACTCATCATAAGATAATCACTAAGAGGATTCCCACGATTCCATACACTTTATTCGTTGGCTTGTTCTTGTAGGTAGTGATTTTGAGGAGAGGATAAAAAGCACAGAATCCCGTAATGCTCGTAAATAAAGCAACTATTCAAACGACAGATACAATGATCTGCGCGGTCCCTCATAACCAAAGATATCATCATACTAGAGCCAAGATGGCAATCAATAATCTAATTAAACGATCAATCATTCATTCATTTTTCTTCATAGGAGTGGTACAAAAAAGATAAAAAATTATTTCTGACTTTGTATATATTTCTCAATAATAGCCCTAAAGTCTTCCGTCTCTAAGATCTCTCAACTTCAATTTTTGATAGCATATGTTGTGCCTATTTCTTTGAGTTTCATTGTTCTCTTGATATCAGTAGGAAGTTGTAATTCGCTCTGGAAGTATGCAAAAGGAATTTTAGTCGTGTCTATCACATACTGCAAGGTATTACTTCATTTGATATTAGCCACCGAAACCATTCCTTGTTCATTTACAATATTAGAAATGGGTTTTGTCTGCCAGAAAGGAGTCAAAACAATCCCTCCGAGTGTTACGAAAAAGACAAGCACTACCGACCACGTGAAGGTCTGTTTCTTAATCTTTCTTCCAAAAAGATACACGTCCAAACTATTTTTGGGACAATCATCTACACACTCCATACAGCTAATACAGTCAGGATGAGTAATCTGATCTGCAGTTTTGATCTTGAGGTTTGCAGGACATGTTTTTCTGCAGATTCCACAGGAGACACAGGTAGTGTTGTCTCTCTTGAGTTTAAAAAAGCCTAACTTCTTTACAATCCCAAAGAAAGCGCCTAGGGGACAGAGATATCTACACCATCGTCATTTACTGAAGAACGCAGTGATGACAACAAATGCAAGAAGGGAATAAGCAAAAATTAGTTCCTCAAATTCGTTCCCAAGATGAGCAAATGCAGAGAAAGGATCATAAGCATCAAACACCAAAGCTGTTTCCCTAAACGAGAAGAAAATAATAACTAAGAGCACAATATATTTGAGATACCTAAGATATTTGTCGATACCTTCTGGTAATTCAATATCTTTTTTGATTCCCAACTTTCTTCCTAGCGCCCTTATCCATTCGCTAATTGCTCCAAGTGGACAGAAGAAACCACAGAAGACTCTTCCAAATACTAAGGTCAAAAGGGAAAAAAGAGCAAGCAATATGAAATTACTCCGATAGAGTTTCTGGATAAATTGTCCACTAAAGATATAGGTCAATGCCCCCTCTAAGGCACCCAAAGGACAATAGGCATGGATGGGAGATGCTTGCTCTATCCCATATTGTTGATGGGTAAAAGCAAGAAAAACAATGATGCCCAAGACAATAATCTGTGAAATGTGGCGGAGTTTGATTTTTTTCATATTTTTGCTTATATATTAAAAATATCTTGAAGATTTTTTTTGAACGTAGCAAACTTCTTGGTATTGATTGCATAATGAATATTTTTGCCTTCTCTCGTTCTTTTGACAAGCCCTAAATCATGCAATATCCCAAGATGATGAGAGACGAGATTTTGTTTGATTTTTAATTTTCTTTCAATTTCACAAACACAGAGACTATCTACCTTGGAAAGCATACAGAGTATCTGCAGTCTTGTGGGTTGAGAGATGTCTTTCATAAGCTCTGCGAATAGAACAAGAGAACTAGGAGCACATCTCATAAGACAAAGAAAAAAATAAATACATATCAATATATATTGATATGATAATAAAGAGAAAACAATTTACAAGGGAAGTATAACGAGAAAATAGAGCAATATTTTATAGTATATGAAAATGAGCAAGGCATAAGTAAGATATAGTTTTACTCAATAGGCGCCAGTACTGGTCAGGATTGTTGGAATATCTCCAATAAATATTGTTTTCACCTGCTGGTTATAATAAATGCATTCTGAATCATATCAGACTTTTTTATTTGTAATTCTGGGTCATTATAATCAATCATATCAGCAAATTTTTTGTTCTCTTTGATATCGAGAACTGTATTATTCAGAAAAATATCTTTTATATTGTCTGTAAGGTATGTATTAAATTTTGCCTGCTCTTCAGAAAAAGGGATGCGAAGTTGGGTATCAATGTGCCATTTTCATCGTGTTTCAATGAGAGTTTTGTTTGTCATGTCTTCATAAAAAGAGTAAATATATAATAATATCTATACATTCATCAAAATACATATAAGGATTCGATGAGTTTTTTCAATAAAAAAACCTAGATTGCTCTAGGTTCATATAAACAACATAGTGATATGATTATGCCGCTGTCTCTTCAGTTGTAACTTCTTCTTCTGTTTCTTCAACAGGAGTTTCAGCAGTAACTTCTTCAGTTGTAACTTCTTCAGGTGTTGTTGTTTCTTCTGTCATCTGTGTACGGTGAGTAAATAAAACTGCATGCCATAAACACACATGTACAAGCCTACGGTTAAGCTGGCGAATAGCAAGGTCTTATTTGGGGAAAGTAGTAAGAAAATATAATTGCTTTTGGAGAGAGAGAACGTATAGTAGAGATATTTATCCTTTTACCTATCGATATGACTCCTGTTTCTAAGAAAAAACCTGTAAAAAAAGTTGTAGTAAAAGAAACACTCTCGCCTAGCAAAAAAAATCAGCGAACACCACGATTGGCTCGAGCAAATCTTCTTGCATTTGTCGCTGTGCTTATCGTAAATTATCTTGCAAATGCACTTCCTCTCTGAGGGAATACTACAGGAGCTTTATCAGATATGTATCCAAGTATCTTTACCCCAGCAGGACTTACCTTCTCTATATGGGGAATCATCTATCTAGCTCTTTTGTGATTTGTGATTTGGCAGTTGATAGATCTCTATGCAAACAAAACGTCCGGTATTACCAAAAAGATAGGAATCTGGTTTCTCCTGTCTTGCGCTACAAATATTGGATGGCTTTTTGCCTGGCATTATACACAGGTTGGACTTTCTGTCTTAGTAATGATCCTCTTTCTTGTGGTATTGATTATCATAGGAGAGAAAGTAGATTTAGGAAAAAAGTTGTGAACAATCAAAGATAAATATTTTGTCCAAGTACCCTTTAGTCTCTATTTGGGACGAATCTGTGTCGCTATCATAGCAAATATAAGTACACGACTTATCCATATCTGACGAACTATGCGAGGAATGACAGATATTTTCTGGACAATTCTTGTGATCATAGTGGCTGCTTTGCTTGCACTTCTCCAACTCTATAAAAAAAATAATATCATCTTTGCTTTGGTTGTGGTCTGGGCATTTCTTGGTATCATCATCAAGAGAGTGCAGGTAGATCCTATTTATGCACAAAGCATTATCCGGACGACAGGGATTTGTATAGCACTCATTACTGCTGCTATAGGACGAAGATACGAAGCATGGAAGAAAAATTAATATTTACTTCCTTGTTGCAGGACCCGTGCTTTTTCTAGGTATCTGTTTTTTTGTCCATCGATTTTCTTCTCACAAAAATAGTAAGTAACTTTTATCTCAGTAAAAAAGATATCTATGAGTACACTTCATTTTCAATATTGTCAAAAACTCGTGGTTTTCTCTCAGGATGAAACAGCAGTCTTGTTGTGTAAAAGAAAAGGAGAGGCTGACTACGATGGAGTTTTTTCTTTCATTGGAGGAAAAATGGAAACCACGGATGGTACACTCGTCGAGGGTATGCAACGTGAAAAAAATGAGGAAGTAGGAGAAAATTTCAAAATAAAAATCTTCCCTACCTTCACGACTAATTCCTTCTTTCTCAAAAAGGATGGGAATGCTATGGTATTGCCACATATTTACGCTATTCACCAAAGTGGAGAGATTGTACTCAATGAAGAGTATTCTGAGTATCAACGAGTGTCTTTGTCAGAGGTAGAAAATTTCGAGCCAAAAATTGGAACCATCCCCGAGGTTTTAGAAAAATTTAAAATCTTAAAAGAAACTATCCATAAGACAGAAGGGATTATTATATAATTATAAATTATGTATATTTTTACGCTTCAAATTTATCATATGCCAACTCCCAAAACTGAATCAGCAAACTTACGCAAAAAGAAATTCTATCTTTTCTGCACGGTTCTGCTCTGTCTCCTTCTGATTCTTGTTCTGTATATGGTAGCTGAGACTTGGTATATCAATTATGCTCTTGTACATAAATACGCTCTTGGTAATATATCTTATTTTAAGCTTGCGTGGGTATTGGCCTCAATATGATGAATTTTCGGTGGCATTCTATTAGGAAAACGTTGGCGACAGATTGTCTATGTCGAAAAAAGACATTGGAAAAATTGTTTCAGAAGATAACTCTTTATCCATTTTCCTACTCCAATAAATTTCATCCAAACTATGCTCAAAGGAGTAAGAAGATACACTGCATTTGATTTTGCAGTTTTCAAGGTATGTTTAGTCGTGATTGGCTTACGATTGGCAACTATGATTCCTTGGTTTACAAGAATAAATCCATGGATTTATGGAGCTCTCTGGTTTGTCTGTGGGGGGATATCTTGTCTGGAAAACCTTCAGGAAATAGGCATCAGCTTACCAATAAATTGACTCAAAAAAAGATTGACTTTGTAGAGATATTGGTTATAGTAGAAAAGATTTAATGAAAAAAGAAGAGATGAAATCAAATATATATATACTATATGGGATTTTTTAGAATTTATTATTCTGCACAATGGAAGAATTAGAAGGAGAAAACCCACTAAAAGACAAGAAGGCACTTATCGTAGATGATAATGATACCGATAGTCTTCTTGTTAAACATCTTCTAGAGAAGATATGAATGCCTACAGAGAATATTAAGGTTACTGAGAATGGACGTGCAGCGGTAGAACTGACAAAAAAAGAAATGTTTGATCTGATTGTGATGGATATTAGACTGCCTGATATGAATGGTATAGATGCCACAAAAGAGATTAGATCACAGTATACGAGAAACACACCCAAAATAATAGCCTATACTGCTACTGCTCCATTTATATCTGATCCTTGTATGGAATTGATGGACGGAATCTATCTCAAGGCAACAAAATCCGAAAATTTCAAGAGAATAATAAAAACTCTTCAATGGGAAAATTCTAAGGCACTTAATACATAGGTAATAATTTCTACTATACATGAAAATCTCCTAAAACAATGGGAGATTTTTACATATCAGAATAGAAATTGTCCATTGACTTGGATATTTTTAAGGGTACTGTTAGTCATGAAGATGTTATTTTATCATTAACCTCTTTCCCTATGAAAACAAATCTCATCATCGGTTTAGTCCTCATTCTCCTTGTTGTAGGATGAATTGTGTATTTTTTTAGAGACAGCATCAAAAGTACGTACAATAACTCAGTTGAAGAAGTGAAGGAAGATGTCTCTCATGGAGCTAAAGTCATCAAAGAAGACATTTCTCATAGTGTCAAAGAAATTCAAATAGACGCAAAAAAGTAAAAACCCATTTCATGAAAAAGAGAAGGACCGGCATTTTTGTTCGGTTTTTTTTAATAAAAAAATCACAGTTCTGGAGTGTAAAATATTGCGGGGGAAGCTGGGTGATGGTTACCCAAAACTATCTTTTGTTATTATGAAATACATATCAAAACTAGATGTTTAAGTCTTTGAGTATATTTGACAGTGAGTAAAATTTGACTATAATTGAATTGTATAAAATTTACTTTTACTAAACTATTTGATGACTAAAAAACAATATATTATAGAGATTTTCAAGAAACTCAAACCATATCGACCAGTTTTGGAGGAGTATCTTGTATTAATTCAAAGTTTATCTTGTACGGATCAAGATATTGAAGATATATTTGTTATCTTAGAAAGACATGTTCAAGATATTCAGAATGAAGAATTAAGAAGCGAGATTCAAAAGACGTTTGATCTTATCAAAAAAATTCATGCAATAGAACAACTCTCCATACAACAAGATTTAAAAGATATCGATACACTCCTTGATTGATTAAATAAGATGTAGTGCTTTTATTTGTATTCCTTTACCTATGCCAAATTTAGAGACACAATCAGTATACAATTTAGAAAACAAAGAATCTATTTCTGATATATCCAACAAATCTAAAGAATTTTTAGAATCTGTAGATAAAAAACCTGAAGAAGCGAAGAAGCTAGTAGATGATTTAAAATCAGATTCATCACTTAGTTCAAAGATGGAATCAATGAAAGCTAAAGAAAGCAACGGTAAACTCCCTAATGCCGATACACTTTTAAACCAATATGACTCACTAAATAAGAATATTGTGGAAGGCGCTAACATAATAGACAAGTCAGAATATAGGCCGAAAGATATTGTGTCTAAGATGTTAGATACAGCAACAAAAACTGGATATACCGATCTCAAAATTACCAATGTGAGCACCGATACAAATGGTACCATATTGTCTGTTTGATCTCGTGGGAAAAAAACATCTCAGAATTGAGTTTCTGAAGATGCTGGTGTAAATTTTTATAGAGCTTCTCGTTCTAAGGAGTTTTCATCCAAAGAGACAATTCTAGTAAATGAATATTATGAATGAGATTCTGTGGTTTGGGCAGACTCTCCAATTAAATATAATTAAATATTGATTCGGAAGATGGTGGCCCCACCGGTGCAAGGTAAAATTCTAGCCTTAATCATAGGGAAGAGATGGGAAGTAAATACAATAAGATTATAGATTTTTTAGTTAGTAGTAGACATTGTCTTTAAATTGAAAAATCAAGCAATCTCCTGTCAGGTAAAAAGACTAACACGCTATATAAAATAAAAACTTGTTTTAAATTCGTATTTAATTCATCACAACTGGTTATTCTGAATTGTTTGGAATCTGGAAAATATAAGAGTAGTTTTGGTTGGAGACCGCCTAATCACTATTGCAAAATGTATAAGAAATCATAGTGGCTGCGAAATAAACACTAACTATAGTACTGCCATTCTTTGGAAACAGACATTGGTTGCTTTTTGCTGCAACATACATATTATTTAAATTCAATTACTTACAATTATTTTATCTTATGGGTGGCTTCATGAAAAAATACATCTACCCAATCCTCTCTGCTATCGTTGGAGCGCTATTATTCGGAATCACTTGATTATTGATTTTTATGAAATATGGTGCTAAGGACTGTGATATGCCAGGGAAAGTTTGTGATTGTTTTTGCTGTAATTCGTTTGGTTTACGTGGGTATGAATCTTGTGTTAATTATGGATTTTTGCTTGGATGATGAATCGGTATAATTATTGGGATTCTTGTCTATCTATTTATAAAAAATAAAAGTCATTATATATTTTCTCATAAAAAAATCACCTAAGATAATAGACAAAATACTAGTTCTAAACTAGTTTTCAATCGGAAGATGGGGGATTCGAACCCCCGGTACCTTGCGGTACACACCGTTTCCAACGGTGCGCGATCGACCGCTCTGCCAACCTTCCATTTTACGAAGCCATTACGTAGAGATAGTTCAC
>CAIVDB010000014.1 GCA_903904545.1 uncultured bacterium
AAACAATACTCCAAGAATCTTATGATCAATATCAATATAATCCTCGTTGATTCTGAATATACGAGATCAATAAATTAGAAGAAATTAAGCAAACAGCGAGAGAATTTTCTATCGTGCTAAATATACCTCCCTATTCTCCATTAGAAGTCTACCAGATATATAGAATGCGCACACCTGAGCGTATTCTCACCAAAGAATCGAATGAAAACTTCTATGACAGATACGAAGGAACCATAGGATATGAAACAGGGAATTTAGCAAATCCCAGCACATTACTCGAATTCTCAGAGGACATCAAAAGTCCACTAACATTCAAAGAAATTATTGATATGAATATCCGCGAATATAAAAATATCTCAGCAGAAAATCGATTTTCTCTCCACTCCCTAGTCCCAGTAATGACAAATCTACCCAAAGTAGACGTTATACTCGAGGGAAATCGAAACGGGAAATGAATCATGCAATGACATTATATAATGAGCTACGACCCAGAGAAGCAACTTTTTTCATTGGTATTTGATGATTCTTTTATGGACGGAAACATGATAATAGAAAAATATAATCTAAAGGAAGAGGCAATCCTTGGTTGAGGATTTATGACTTTCGATAAAAAAAGCCAAACAATTCTAATAGAAGATAGAATGGATAGCTACCACCACGAACCGAGAATACTAACAATAACTGCATTAAAAAATGCCATTAAAGATACTTTACCCGAGTACAGAATCTTTATCGGGAACGACGGAATGGGTAAGATGGAAGACTATTTCTAAGAGCCTAACCCAAATATATAATCAATAATTGCAGTATCGCTAAACATTAATATAATTAATATATTAGCATAAAATATCTTTAGCATCATGAATAACTATATATTTACATCAATATCTTTCACAATCAGCAATATGCCTATAAAGTGAGTATTTGCTTTTGGGATTTTGATACATCATAGCTCGTTGCATAAGTCATAGAACCGAACGAAACGTTTCCCTATAATCTCAATGTAAAATATTTTTTATATATCTTTTGAAAACCCTGCAGGCAACGATGGGTTTAGCTACATCAAGAAGAATAACAAGATCTGCTTGTTTATAGCATTCATCTGCTCGATCGATAAAACATCATTCAATTACTCGTTTATCATATTTTTGTAATATAGTAGTATGAAGTTTGTGCGTTCTCTGTTCTTCAGGCAATTTCTCAGTATATTTTTTGTACCACATAATATCATCTAGATCGAAATGTGGCATATTTTTGAGTTTGCTAATTTTTTTAGCAAGAGAAGACTTTCCACTTCCAGAGCCTCCAAGGATATAAATTTTATTAGGGAAATCCATCTCTACCATAAAAGAATAAATTAATTTAAATCTCGATTAATTTCCTCCTTTCCCTCTTTTTTCAAAATTTCATTCACTTTCGAAAAATGTTTACAGCCAAAAAATCACTTATGCACTGAGAAAGGCGAGGGATGTGGACATTCAAGTACAATATGTCTACTCGTGTCTATAAGTTCTTTTTTCTTTTGGGCAAAAGCTCATCGAAGAAGAAAGATTATTCCATTTTTTTTGTCTGAAAGGGTCTTGATGACTACATCTGTAAAGATATGCCATCAAATATCCTTATGAGAATTGGGAGTATCTTTTTTTACCGTCAAAGATGCATTCAAGAGAAATACTCACTGCTCTGCTCGTTTAGTTAGATTTCAACTCTTTGGAGGAACTATTCCTAGATCATCTTGTAATTCTTTAAAGATATTTTTGAGGGACGGGGGCTGTCTTACGCCATCTTGCACAGAGAAACATAGACCATGAGCCTCCCCTTCTCCATGGTAAGGATCTTGACCAAGGATTACGACCTTTACCTGATCAAAGGGAGTAAAATTAAAGGCGTTGAAAATATCTGTTCATTTGGGATAGACTACATGCCCTGCCTCTCTTTCCTTAAGAAGAAACTTTTTGATCCCGGCAAAATACGGTTTCTGAAATTCTGAAGCCAATTGAGTTTTCCACGAAGCATCCATACGAATATCTTCCATCTTTACCTCCATACCTACAATAACAAGAAATAAATACCAGACTGTATTTTTTTACAATTTTAATGCAAACAGGAAAAACCCATATTACTTGACTTCTTAATATAATTAACTATAAGAGAATGTTTTACCTTTTATAGATATATTAATGGATGCTAGAGACAAGATAATGGAGATGACCTTAGATTTTATGTTATATCCGACAGAAAAGAAGGAGATATCTCCTGGAAAAGAGCTTGAAACAATAAATAAGATAAAGGAAAGTCTTCTCGATATACTCAATGCGTTTTCTGAAGATCTCCCCAAACAATATGGAGTTCAATTTCAATCATATGCACAGAAAATGGGGGAGAACAACGAATTTCTTTGGGATAAAAAAGAATTATTGGGTTTTTTGTGACTCTATAAGTTACAACTAGAGGATTTAGTGGGAAAAATGGACGAAAGACCAGAAAGAAATCAATGACATACAGAAAAAAAAGACGAATATGTAGGGATAAAAACAAAGATAAGTAATTATTCATCAACAATAGAAGAAATATTTACTAATATACAAAAGAGAGAGGTAGAAAATTTAGATGTAATTTGATTTGGACAGTATGTGGATATTCATTTCAATGGAGCAAAAAGACCAACGGAACGGAATAAAGAGGATACTCCTCCTGAAGAATAATATTCTCAATATACACAGATCATTGGCATGTTTTAAAAACATGTAATCTCTTTTTACTTTTAGTTGAATTACATCGTCAATTCATTACATTGGCTCTTGTTCAAATAAGGTATAGCTCCGCAATACTGCGGAGAGGAAAGTCCTGACACTCCAAAATGGTTAAGACTTAACGAGTCTTGGATTATCTGCCTAGCAGATCAAATGAAAGTGCCACAGAAACGAAAACTAATTTACTTCGGTAGATGAAAGATGCAACGTGAGGGTGTCTGACTTGTCGGGCTACTTCTTCTCAGTAAGACAGATTGTCTTTCGAGTGGTAAACCATAACCAGTGCAAGCTTACCTTACAGCAATGTAGGGAAAGTGCAAAATGTTGGCTCTAAGCCGACTTAGATACATTATACCTCGTACAGAATCAGGCTTATTATTTGAACAATAATAAAAAGGGCCGTAGCTCAGCGGTAGAGCGGGAGTCTCCAAAGCTCCGCGTCGAGGGTTCAACTCCTTCCGGTCCTGAATTTATTAGAATTAGCTTTAAAGCTAATTTTTTTGTTTTTTATAATTAAAAAATGAATTTAAATTATCAGATATTTTTGCAGAATCAGTAAATTTCATAAAAGGATAATTTTTAAAAAATCATTTACTTTCAAGAGACCTAATACTTTCTAATGTATCGTTTTTGCTAGATTCCGACATAAAAATTTCTCAAAAATCTTTTCATAAAACTTTTTCAAATAGTTGAAGTGTCTTATAATCTCAATGAAAATATCATTTTATCAAAAGATCCAATAACGTCTCATATGGTATATTGGTTATATTTGCAGCATGTAAAATCATTCTATCAATCAATAAAACATTATAGCGATAGAATAATCTAGATTCCAATCAATTTTCTGATACTATTTTATTAGTAATTATATCTGTCATTCATTCATTAAAAAAACTTCAATATGAATGGCAATTCTTATGTTTCCCTATTAGATTAGTATGATATCACGACTGTCTAGCATACCTAATATTATGTACCTCGATTTGCGGGACAAAAGAAACATTTATTTTTTCTGGTTTTCAAAAATTTATATCATAAGTATATTTATTTAAAACAACAGATAAATGGTGAAGAAACCCATGGGTAAGAATATTTAATTGATCATCTTCGTTTTGTTTTAAAAAAGCATAAAGATCTATATCTACAATACCCAGTCAATTACTTATTTCAATTTCTTTTTGCCCTTTATTTAAAAAGTTAACCTTCAATTCCTTAAGAATTGTCATCGCATCCACATTAATTCATAAAGTAGTGATATAGCTAGTCATCATTGATTTGGATTGTCTTATTTTATGTTCAATATAACTATCAATATCTTCTATATTCTTAGGGTCTGCGAAAGTTTGTGTATTTAATATTCGTGACTTTACATGAGCATTAATATCATACTCTTTGGTAGTTGCGGATTTTTTTATAGAGAATCGCTTTCTTTCTTGCGGTTTAGTTTCGTATTTTTTTAGAATATCAAAAACTTCTTTAGAAAAATCATTTTCATTATTTGGAATATCTTTATTAATTTGATTTTTATCTTCCTCTAAAGTCATTCTATATAGATTATAACTAAAGTATTTTAATTATAATCGGAAAATTCTTATTTGTCAAATTCTGCCAGACAATTCATGCAATACCCAACTATTTGGCTGATCTTAGCTAATTTCTGGATATATATCATGGGTGTTCGTCTCAAAAGATTCAGCCCCTGAAGTTTAAGACTACAATATATTTTGCCATTTTTTTTAATTAAGAAATTCAACAGGAACTCTAGGTAAATTTCTGCAATAATTCATCGATTACGATACTCGCATACACAGCAGAAGCCAAAGAGAAAACGAGACAGATATCATCTCCATCCCAGCGGAATGAAGCATCCTGAGGGAAAGCCCAGATATTTCTTCTAAGTCCAAATATACGGTAAGATTGAAAAGCTGAAAGGATTTTTGGTGTTATGTCTTGTTTTGCAAAGAACTCCTTCTCAAAAAGGTAAGACTCCGTACCTTGGGGCGGCATAAGCAAATTAAACCCAATCACCGGTCAGGTCAAAAAGGGAGCATCTAGTGTCACGGGTTTTTCTCCAAGAACAGGAGAAGAGAACATGTTTTTATTTTTAGGAACAGTTTTGATAGGAAAATAAGCTTTAGACTCACTCTTATATACAGCAAACGATCAAGAAGATGAAAGTTGGACAATATCTCCATCCATAGGTTTTAGTTTCTTTTCTCGTCTCAAACGAACATAAGCATTAAAGAGATAACTCGCATAGGCCTGTATCTTAAATGCAGACTCAAATTTATCTCTCAAATGATGAGTCCCTTCTAATATTTGTCTTCCAATCTTTCGGTTTTTCCCTTCGATACCAAATCTTTGTTCTCCGAAAAAATTGGGGAATCATTCAGCAAACAAGGCAGTAAGGGTAGCTCAAGTCTGTTGTTTCTCCAACTGACTCAATTTTTTATTTGCTCTCAGCCTGATAGTAAACTTATTTTTGATAGAGGTGGTCATCCCTACAGGAGCATCATGCCAAGACGTAGAAATAATGCGGACTTTTGTAGCGAGAACATTGAGAAATACCTTCTCCCCTCATAATTTTTTAAGTGCGCTCTTATAAATACTTACCCATTGCCTTGTAACAGCATCTTTGTCCTTCAATCCAGCGAAACCAAGTGTTTTCCTCGAGATATCAAATTCATTACAAAGAAATTCGATAATATCCATGGTCGTAAGATTTCTCTTCTCGAAATAGACGAAAAATGCATCTCCTCTTCCAGAAAGGGTAAAAGGCAACTGCTCTTCTACGATAAAGTCTTGCGATTTTTGTTTAAAAGAAAATAACATAGCATACATGAAAGGATAAATATACAGAGAATATACGATTCCACTCGACAAAATCAATCTCTGTCATAGAATAAAAAATAAAGAAAAAAGATAACCATAGGTTATCAATAGATATATTTATTGATAGAATATATAACATATAGAAAATAAGTCAATCAAAAAGAGCCATAAGAAGGGTCTCGGAAATACTTTATTTTGCAATATTAGCCTTCTGGAGTATAATTGAAGTAACATAATCACTTAACGAATGGTCACTACACCCTTGTTAGGTAATTGTGTTGGAGGTATTTCCTCCTTAAACCCTATCTAGATCTTATACCCCATAAGATCAGATAGACCCCGAAAAGCGTTGGGTCCTTTCTTTATAAAGTCCATGTAAAAGAATAGATGTTCTGTTTCTTTACATAGGCTGTATGAAGCCTCTCCCAGCGCTTTTCTTATTTTTGGAAAAAGTAAACAAAAAATAATGCTTTCTATTTGTAATCATTTCCAAGAAATTTATAATTACCCCACAACACATTACAGCGAAGCGTAGTTACAATACATTACAGCCGCTTAGGGCGCAATGACAATTATAAAAATAGTTCAATTAGTTTCAACCGTCTACTTACATATATGAACTTCAAGCTGATTTACGACAACCCCAACGAAGATTTACTCACCAGATTATTCAAAGTCAGAGGCATCGATGAACACATCGACACTTTCCTCGACCCAAAATTTGCCGACTATTGGATCAATCCCTATCTCCTCAATGATATGGACAAAGCCGTAGAGAGGATTATTTCTGCAGTAAAAAATAATGAGAAGATTATGATCTTCGGTGATTATGATGTAGATGGCGTGACTTCAAGTTTTTGTCTCTATAGATTTTTCGTAAAATTTCTCAATTACAAGAATGTGAGCATCATGTATCCAAATAGGATAAAGGAAGGCTATGGACTCAAAAATCTTCACATTGATGATATGAAGAAGAAAGGAATCCAGCTCATTATAACCGTAGACAATGGCATCACCTCAATCAATGAGGCCAAATATGCTAAAGAGCAAAATATAGACCTTATCATTACCGATCATCACAAAAACTTAGAAGAATTACCCCCAGCCTTGGCAGTGATCAACCCCATGGTCTCTCCAGACTATCCCTTCAAGGGCTTGGCAGGTGTCGGAGTCGCGTTTAAACTCATTTGCGCTATCGTAGAAAAGTCTACCTTTATCCAGGAAAAGAAAAATCACGTCTTCAACTACTTTTTGCCTGTCGTTGCTATCGGGACCGTAGCGGACGTTGTACCTCTTGTTCACGAAAATAGAGTTATTGTCAAAAGAGGACTAGAACTCATAAATAAGGGGCATAAGCATCTCCCCTCCTCACTCAAAGGATTTCTTTCTTATCTTAATTTGAAGGACAATGTAGATACCTTCCATATAGGATTTATCATAGGACCAAGGATCAATGCAGGAGGAAGAATAGAGTCTCCCTATGATAGCCTAAGGACATTACTTCATTCATGAGAGAAGCAACTACAATACCTGGATAGGATAGAAGAAATCAATACTGAAAGGAAGAAAATGCAAGATGAATCATTCAAAAAAGCAGAAACACTAATCAATTTAGATGAGAAGATTCTCATTGTCCAAGATGAGTCTTTCCACGAAGGAATTGTAGGAATCGTTGCAGGAAGACTTACAGAAAAATATACCAAACCTTCCATGGTTATCAAATTAGACCCTGAAAAAGATATCTGAGTAGCAAGTCTTAGAGGACCAGACTATTTCAATGTCATAGAGATGATAGGCGCATCAAGCGAACTCCTAGAAAGATTTGGGGGCCATAGGGGTGCTTGAGGACTATCAGTCAAGAAGGAAAACATAGAGAAACTAATAAAAAAATTTCAAGACCACTGTAATGCCTGCATCCAAGACAAAGACATGATAAAAACCGTAAAAGTAGACACTAAGATCTATCATCACGAACGAGAAAATAGCACATTAGAAAGATTACAACAACTTGCTCCCTTTGGACAAGGCAATCCGGAGCCTTGCTTCCTTATAGAAGACATTGAAGTACAAAAGATAGAAAAAGTAGGAACCAATGGAAAATCTCATCTCAAAATCCATGGGAAGATAGGAGACAAGACTATAAGTAGTATGTTCCGAGGCAAGGGAGCAGAACTGGAAAACATTACCAATACCCATGTCAGTATTGTAGGAAAGATCAAAAAGGATACCTACAATGGAGGGTTTTTCATCGATATCGCTGATATTGTATAGATTCCATTTTGCTTGAAATATAGAAGCAAACTCATATACTCAAATCACAGAGATTTTTTATCATAGTATCGGACTTGCTTGCAAAGTCCTTTTATCATTTTATCGCTAATAAAATGAGCCTCTCCTTAGAAGAAATAGAAGAAAGACTACAAGCAATCCAGACAAGAAACAAACGCGTCGAGGCTGATAAAGCACGAGAAACAAGCCGAGCAAGAAAGATCGTTATAGCACTATTGACCTATGCAGTCATCATTATCTTCTTTTATACTGCAAAATTACCAAATCCACGAATCAATGCTATCGTCCCTACAATTGGATTTGGCCTCTCCACTCTTGGACTTAATGCACTTAAAAATCTTCGATTACAGAAAAAAAGGAAATAGTTATTGGTTATTGGTTAGTAGTTATTGGGGAATATACACCAATACACCAATTCCACCTTATCAATTTATCATTTTATCACTTCAACACGCAATGAACAACACCGAAAGAAACCAGATTGTAAGCATTATCAAAAATCTAGAAGAACAAAAGGCGTATATTCCCTATTTTTCAGACTTAGCAAACCATCCTATGTATGGGAATATTTTCTCCCACCTCAATGCAGCACAGCAAGAGGAAGTCAGAGGCATCATCAATGAATATATTGTAGAAAAAATAGAAGGGATGACCAAGACGAAGGGAGGTCAACTTTTCAAAAGATTTTTCGAAGCCTACACCGATCTTTTCCGACAATTTAGAAATGGTAACGAATTCCCCGAAAACAATACCGGAAAATTTCAAGAACTCGGAAAACAAGTCGAACATGAAATGTTTAAGTTAGAAGGGATATTGACGGACAAAATGCTCAAACAAGAAAAATGACTCGACAAAGTGGTCTCATCATTTTACAATATTGTATATAATTTCTTTCCAAAATTTTCTCAGGTAGAATAATAACCAGAAATATTATTTTACGAAATGAAGAAAGACTCATTCATATTTTTTCACATCAGTAATTTGAAGTTCTTCTCAAGAATCTAAGACAATAGTCCCATAATCACCTTTTTGTCCTCCACTTTCTGCATAGAAAGGAGTTTGATCAAAAATCAGAATTCTTTGTGCAGCTACCTCGAAATCTTTGAGAAGTGTTGCCTTTTCAAGTGAAGTTGTTTTATATCATACAAACTGTGTAGGCTGAATATCTTTGATGTATTTCCCTCGATCGATATCTTGTTTAAACATATCTTTGGATCCCGCACGAGATCTTTGTTGTTGTACTTCCATTTCTTTGACAAATCCCTCTTCATCGATTTGGAATCATTTCTCCAAAGCAATTTCTCTCGTTAACTCCAAAGGGAATCAGAAAGTATCATAGAGCATAAAGGCATCTTTTCATGAAAGGATTCTTTTAGCTCCCATATTTTTTTCTACATCAGCAAGCATTTTCTCTCAGTTCTCTATAGTCTTTTGAAATTGTAAACATTCCTTTTGTAAGATCGTAGCTATTGTCTTAGGATCAAGTGAAAGTCCAAACTTCTTTGTAATGGCAGTACAGACCGTAGTCAAAAGCAAAGGTAAATCAGAGGAAGAAGAAAGCGACAAAAGGTTATAATACATTCTTCTGACGAGTCTTCTGAGAATATATCCCCTTCCCTCATTAGATGGAGTGATCCCATCTGCAATCAAGAAAAAAGATGTCCTCAAATGATCGGCAACGATTCTCATTCTTTTTTCATTGCCAGCATAAGCGAGCGCTAAGACAGATTCAAGAGCAGAAAGAATATAATCAAAAATATCAGTTTCATAGACACTGTCCTTCCCTTGCAAGACCTTACACATTCTTTCAAATCCCATCCCGGTATCTACATTTTTATTTTCCAAATTAACTAACTTGAATTTATTACTATCAATAAGATCTTTTACACTTTCGTAACCAGAATAAAGTTTCGCTAATTGTATTCATGCCTTCTGTGCGGCATCTACATGTTCTTGTTTATGATCGAAATAGACAACATCATCAGCTTTGATAGTATATTTTTGAAGAAGCATCTCGAAATATTTTGGATCTTTCTTGGAAGGGTCATTAGACAAGGTAAAAATATCCATAGGGAAGGAAGTCTTTTCAAATCAATCAACATCAGGATTATTACTTACCATAATTACCCTACCTCAAGCTTTGGTCCAAGATTCTAAATCAGCTAACAAGGCGTAATCACTAATTTTTCCTTTGTCATCATAAAGACAACTACCAGCATCAGTTATAATAACTCTCCTAGAAGAATAAAATTGCATAAAGACATTATTCCATATTTCTAACCAATTATCTTCATCGGTCCCAGGATTAGAATCTACAGGAGGATATTCTGTGCTTCCCACCCAGTAGAAAATCTCTGTGTCAGGACCACAAGGTCATACAGGACCAGGACTCCACCAGTTATTCTTCGCAGGCAAATACGCGATCTTATGTTCAGGTAAATATGCTTTCCAATACCCTGCCGTCTCATCATCTCTTGGTGTATCGGTATCTCCTTCGAAAACCGTTGCTGCAAGTTTTTCTTTATCAAATCATAAAACATCAACGAGAAATTCTCGACTCCAATTGACCGAATCCTTTTTGAAGTAATCTCCTAAAGATCGATTTCCCATCATCTCGAAAAAGGTACAATGACTCGCATCCCCTACTTCATCGATATCTACCGTTCTAATACATTTCTGGATATTGAATAACCTGGTCCCCAAGGGATGTTTTTTTCCATTTAAGTAAGGAATAAGCTGTTGCATCCCTGCGATATTAAACATTGCGGTACTTTCTTTTCCACCAACCAAAGACGCTTCGGGTAAATGCTTATGCTGTTTAGCTACCCAAAAATCAGATCGAGCTGTTCTTAATTGTTCTCCTGTCATAGCCTTCATATAATACACAAAAGGGAATAAATATAGTGCTAGGTATACAAAAATACTCATCTATTACAAGATATTTGAGTTTTTGGACAAAAGAAAAAAGGCAACTTTCATTGCCTTAAATTCCTATACTATATAAAAATATTAGCCTTCAATCAATTCATCCCTTCAT
Organism: uncultured bacterium; assembly: GCA_903904545.1. Next base: position 10,912 of record CAIVDB010000014.1, read on the forward strand.
ATAGTGATATTTTCTTGCAAAATTCAATCCAAGCTATATTCAATCTCAATATTTTCTACAAGGGACTTCCCTGTCAAAGATATTACACTTATTACAGCACTCTCTCATTTCAAAGCAATCAAATCAGTGATTTTTCTTATAATAATAGGCAATTCTATTCCAAGAGCGTCTGTCATGCTTCTTGTCTCTAAAGATTCATCAATCGCAACACAAAAAAGTTGCAAAATAAAAAAAATAGATTATAATTAAATCAACAATTATTTATTTGTTAAACATATTCATCATGAATAAAACAATAGAATCATGAAAGGAAATAGGAACTAATACACAGACACCATCAGAAGGGCAACAAACGAATGAAGATTTAGTGCAGATTATTAATAAAAGGCCACAAACGAATGAAGATTTAGTGCAGATTATTAATAAAGTACCGCATAGAGAGTTTGATTGTGGAGAAATCAATACTTCTCTTATTCACGAGTATTTACAAAGTTGAACAGACAAAATTCTTCTTCCGATTACTTTTAAAGAGATTAAACGAAAATCTGCATTACCAAAACAAATTAATGAACCAACAAGAGATCAATCAATGTTTAGAGAGACAATTGATGCAATAAGTAGGAATAAGAGACATAGTTATTGTATTTCATCCAAAAAAGATGAAAGAGATCCTCGTGGAGAAGATTCGACCTTGGCAAACGAAATAGCTCATCATTTTGTAGATGAAGACAAAGAAACATTTAACGATGGTGTGTTGTGGATCGACATTTCTTCTAATGCTACCACTATAGAGGAAGCAATTTCTGTGATTGCACAACAATTATGATACACATATAAAAAATGATATATCGACAATAGTCGTAGAGGAGAAGCGATTGTATGATCTCTTGAAGAAATCGCAATGATTCTTTATAGAAAGAATATTCTCTTAGTTATCGACAATCAAAAAATAGGAATGAATAGATACCTTTTTGAATATATTTATCCAAGAATGAACTCATTTGTATCTATAATTGTAAACTACCCATTACGCGTTCCTGGCATTGACAAGATACCATATAACAAATCTAAACATCAATAGATTATTAAAACCTCCGATGAAAAGGTCGAAGCACATTTTAAGTTAGACAAGCAAGAGGAAAAATGAAAAAAATTATTGAGATATTACCAAGGAAAACCCAGCTGAATCAGCGGGTTTTTCATTTAAGAAACCCCATAAGCATATTATCTTATGGGATCTACATACTAGACTACATGGTGTATTAAATCCTATATCCAAAACCGAAATTGATAATTGATATTTTAATACCCATTGTCAATAAAACAGCTCTTAATAGAGAATTAAATAAGAGAACTCCGAGCAGAAATCCTAATGAATACCATCCACCATTGTTATTGATCGCCCAAATAGCAATATCATTACTAAATAAGGAACCAACAAACGAAATGAATGCAATAAGTCCATGCCAGAACCCGCCGGAAAAGCCATAAGACACAGGATTATGAATACATAAAGTAACATCTTGAGCCTTAGGAAACCCTATAAAAAACAGCAAAAATACCAACAAAAGAACACATACTAGTATAAGAACTAGGAATTTTTTTTTCTTTTTCATATTATTATTTGTTTTAATTTTTTTATACCCGAATATAATATATTATCATAAAAAGTCAAACAATAAATTATTTTAAAGTTTACTAAAAAAAGAGCGACTTTCATCGCCCCTTTTGGATACTAATGAATAATTAATAGTGTATAATGAATAGTGGCGGAGTCTTTTCTACAAAAAAATTCCTTAATTCTGAACTCTGCATTCTGAATTCTAAATTACTGTGTAGCAGTCGTTGTTTTCAAAACATTATTCTGTTTGAGACTATCTATATATTCAAAGAGTTGTACTTTAGACACCCTATCTAAGGAAAGAATATAGAGTTCTGGTCTATTTCCGGTAGGATCTGGGACTTCCACATCAATAATCCTATTACTCGTACCAAGATCAAATTTGAAGCTAAAGAGATAATACAGACCATAATTACTAATATATTGATCTCCATTTTTCGCAGGACGAGATTCATAGACGGTGAATGTTTGATTCTCTCTATCAAAAAGATAGACATATTTAGAAGAGATCGAACTAATGATTTTTACATTATTTGAATATTTATTAGCAACCTTATCTCCTCCCATCAATTTCAATTCACGGTAATTGAGAGTAAATGCTGTTGGAGGATTTCTTCGGAATTGGAATAATTTACCATCAGCCCAAGTAAGGAATGAGCCATCTACAGCAAAACTACTAAATCATGAACCAAACGAGGCTCCTGTCATATTTGAAGCTAAGTAATATTTTTGTCCTCCTTGATAGATAGTCTGAGATCCCAATGTATTACGATATCTAGTAGCCAATGTTGTATTGCCTACAGCATTCAGGCTAGACTCAAAAACGTAGAGATTGGACTTTCCATAACTAGCAATACCAGCAATACGTTTGCTAAATCCATCTGCATCAGCATTAGCAACTGTTTGAGAACCAGCTTTATTGACTAATATGATAGTTCACTTTGGAGAGAAACAATATACTCCATCTTTCAACAAACTTAAGCCACATCATTTCATCGCTTCTCCATCAGGAAAATTATAATCAACTAATGTACCTCTAAGACTATCATCTATTGCACCAACCAAAGCCGCAGTTGTTCATGCTATAATCATATTTTTAGACATATAGATCCCTTTCAATGCACCAAGAGTAGAAGTTTCAGAAGGATTGAGCGTAAGAATAGTAGATTTTCTTCCACTAGCGGGATCATCAAATTTAGCAAGTGAGTTTATATAACTAATATTAAATCATTTGAGATATTCTGATTGAAGTACTTTTTTGAGTTGAGCAACATCTTCCATCCATTTCCCTTTAGATTCAAGCACATTCAATTTTTCCAAAATATCATGATATTTCATAGCTTTTTCCTCTCCTGTAGGATCCATAGATTGGAAACTAAGTAATTCTTTCTTGATATCATCTATAGTAAGGTCTACCGTTACTCCATCAGAAGTAACAATAGTATTGGTATTGGATTTTAATACCTGAGAAAGAAGATTTATCAACATAAAGAAGATGAATAAACTGAGAATAGCAACCGTAACTTGATATTTGTTTTTGAGAAATTGTGATTTGATTTTGTAAAACAAACTATCAGTATTGACAATACGGTCTTTATGCTCTCCATGAGATTTTGCTAATGCTCCTGTGATAGCATAATGGAAAATAAAAAGGAAATCTTTTCTATCTATCCTTGTATGAAGGACATCTTGGATAAAGTTTGCTAGATGACCAGTTTCTGAAGAAAGAACTTGTTCCATTTCTTGGAAATCATTACCATCCAAAACTTCAGATATTTTGGTCCCCACATAAACAACCTCATCATGAGATTCTACATCTCCCTCTACAAAATCAGAGAAAAGATCTATCTTCCCTTTGGAAAGAGTAGAATTATTGAGAGAATAATATAGTTTTTTGTCTCTAAAAATCATCACACTAACATCTCCAATCATAGAAGTCATCAAAACTCAATCTATAACGATTTGGACAAATCACTTGAGAGGGAAGAAATCTATATCACGAACTTTATCAGCAAAAGCCTTCAACTTAGTATTGAGGCTTTGAAGAGAAACTTCAAATTGAGTCTTTACCACGTCAAGATCACTTGATTCATCTTCACCAAATTTTTCCACAAGATCAGCAACAAAATCTTGAATCAAATCCTTTTGATAATCTATAAATTTATCTGATCACGCATGAACAAAAATTTTCAAAGAAATAGCATTAGGAAGATCCTCCAACAATTGAAAAACACGATCTTCATCACCATACATAAATTTCTTTTCTTTTAGACTCATTACCAAAAGCAATAAAATAATAAAGAAATACTAAGAAACGCACTAAATCACTGGATATTTATCAATTTATAAACAATTTTAATCATACCAATGTTTGTATGTACTTATCTTGATTTTTTTTTCAATAGCAAATAAGAAAAAACATAGACAATAATACCCAAAGAGTCTAAGATTTTTTTATAATTTCTCTTAGGATCAGCAAGAAATCTCCAAAGTCGTTCCAATCTAAGAGATCTCACTAGTTCCGGAGCTCTTTTTTGTTCTCCCACTCGCCAATCAAAAGTACCTGCCTGATTCATAACAAGTAATTTATATTTCTTAAGATTATCTTTGTTAGCATAGGTCCAGATTTCTTGGATAGGATAAAGAGGGGTAGATCTTGCGACGAGAAGGACATTGATGACTCATTCTTGAGAAGGCAACACAGCATCTAGCTGATCCCAATCAAGGTTTGTATATCCATCTTGTGCATAGACTACCTGATATCACTTATCTTGTAAAAATGTTTTTGTCTTCTGTAACAAATGGGGATAGGTACCGTAAAGAAGAATACGAACCTTTTTAGATCCAAATTTTTGGACAAGCGATTCCAAAACATAAGGAGCAAAATCAGTTCCATTGAGATTATGAAGTCGACGCCCTTTGGCCAAAAAATAAAATACCTGCAATGCAATTCCATCCGGCAAAAGGATATCTGCATCCTGAATAGCATCCTGATAGGCAGTATATACCTGTTGTATATCCGTTTGTTTATATCCAGCCAAAAGCAAGGATGTAAATAGATGAGTATCATAAGAAGCAGAATGATGATCAAACATCTTCTTTCCATAAATATTTGCGAAATAGACATAGTCTACAACACAAAAATGATTGCGATCATAGACATCTAGGATAATTTGAAGCGCTGACCTTGCATCACCAAGAAATAAGGAAGAAAGAAGTTTATCCATAGATACGGATAGATAAATAAAACACCAATATACAATTATAGAGTAACCACTTGCACTCAAGGATAATAATACTCTAGAATCTGTTTAAGTGACCATCATTGCTGGCTAAGATACTGAGATCACTTTCCACTAAGACCGACACCATGTCCGTTGAAGCTAAAACACTGAGCAAAGTCAGGTCTATATTGAAGATAAGGAGTATCTTCCCATCACCATTTATCTTTTGCAGATCGAGTAAATCCAGCCGAACAACTAAAGTAAGGAAGGATAGGCACATACCCACTATACAAAACAAGGGTATTTTTGATAGCAGACAATGCTAGAGCTGAAGTTTTAGACGTTTTCTCTCGACCAGCACCCACATATTTCTGAAACATATCAGGGCTATCTATTGCACGGTAATCAGCACCAACAGGAATAGAGGGATGAATATTTGCAGGATTCATATAGAATAAGGTATACATCTTTGCGAGTAAAAGAACAAGTTGCTGTTTTACCAAAGTATCAGCATCACTCGTTTCACCGATACCTTTGAGATAGTCCTGAAAAGGAAGTTTGTTGATCATAACAAATTGAGAACCAATAGATCATGAACCAAGATATTTAATAGGATTTTTTTTGAACACGAGAGAACCACGAAAAACATTTCGAGGAACATTACCATAAGATTTTCTATCATAAGAAATCACTTTTACTAGTCAGCCACTCGCTGCAGAGACTTCAACTTTCTGGGGAGTAAGGTATCATTCTCCATCAGGAATATACAAAAAATCCTGATTAGATTCTAAATATAAGGAATCGACAAAACGAGACTTTCCATCTACGACCACCTTACACATTCCCTCACAGGCAACTTCTCGTCTATTATAATGTACAGAAAGATCATACAAAAGCACTGTAAGCATACCCTTGGTATAAGAAGCTAATTCAGAAGAAAAAATCTTGGCAGAAATTTTCTTGATTGAAGAAGGCGCTGGAGAAATTCAATTATTTTTCATAAATATTTCTGCCGTTTTCTTTCATTGAGAAGAGAGATCTCATTTCCATATTAAAGAGAAAGAAAGCGTCTTTGTTACTTTTGAAGTACCCTGTTGACCAGACAAAGAAAGATATTTGATTCAACTAGTAAGATTTTTAGGAGAGAAAAAAATAGACAAAACATTTTTCTTGAAAACACAAGAAAGAATAGTTACTCCAGAAAGCAAACTACGACATACTGGCTTTGTCAACGAAAAAGGAAGTGAAACGGAAACCGTAGAACCTGTAATATAATACAAACCTGTAAGCGCATACACTTGAGCATTTGTTCAAGATAATCCACCAGGCAATGGAGAAGAGCTAATTCAAGAAGTCAAAGCATCTTTGACACGCTGTCTAATCGTAGGAAGAAGAGAAATCATATTAGTGCCTGGACACGCAGTTGCATTGGAGACATCTCTATGTCCAGCGATTGCATAGCCATCTACAGCAGTCATATAGGGAGGCCACTCTGATTTTCTAAAATATTTTACTTTCTCCATAGGGCTAATATTATATTTTTTGGCCAAAGCAGCAGTCAATTTCACAAGGGACTGTAATTGTTCATCTGTAGGTTGTTGGACATTAAAATTCCCCATCAAAGAAATCCCCACAGTAGGAGTATTATTCCACGAAGCATGAGCTCCAACCGTTCAAGGTCAACCAGCCCTACCCTCATAAATATTTCCAAAAGGATCTATAATAAAGTTATATCCAACATCTCACCATTTTTTCGTCAAAGTATGATATTTATAAATATTTTGAAGTTCCTTTTTTGCTGCCTCTACTCAACCACTCATGACAGCAGCATAGTCCACTGCAGTATGATGAATGACAATTTTATTCTTATTCAGATGGATACTCTCGGGTCGTTTGAGATAATTTCAATTTGATGATTCATGAATTTCATCTACCTTCTGTTCATCAGGAGTCGTAGAGACAATAAAGTCTGTGGCAATCTGAGATTGATACTGTTGTTGAAGAAGATCTCGAAGTTTATTGGAATTTGTAGCATCATCCGATGCTTGAAGTTGTTGTAGTTCCATAGCATCCTGAGCTTTTATAATCTCATCTCTCTTGGATTTTGGCAAAGTTGAATATCTCCAAGATTCATTTGCTCATCGCTGAGAACGAGAAACAAGAGAGATCCCGGGCAACTTCCATTCGGCAGCAAAAGAAAATCAAGCAAACAAGGTAAGTAAAGAAAAAGAAAGGACTATTTTGGACTTCATAAGAGGATATTCCACAAAAAATAAAGAAAAAATAAACAACATGAGTATACTATATATATAGCCCCTTTTTTCAACTACAGGGAGAACTAAAAAGTTTTACATTTTTCCAAAAGATGTTTCAATAATCATCTCTTTTTATTTTTATTTGCAAGCCTAGGACAAAATAGTATATATAAAGACATATTTAATCTCTAAAGAATAAGAATCATGCCATTTGTCCACCTCCACTGACATAGTACGTTTTCATTTCTGGAAGCTATAGGGAAACCGAATAAAATCATCGCTAAAGCAAAAGAACTCTGAATGGAAGCTATTGCCATCACTGATTACAATGGAATGTATGGATGTATAAAAGCATACCAGACAGCAAAAGACGAAGGAATCAAAGCAATTATGTGAGTTGAATTAGGTTTTGTCCTGGACCATCATTCTCCTATCCTCGCAAATCAGATTGGGAATATCGTGATACTTTCCAAAGGAAAAATTGGCTATGCTAATCTCATGGAAATAGTTTCCTTTGCAGGGAAAGAATGATCAGCAGGAAAACCCAAGATAGACATTCCTCTTCTCCAGAACCACGCAGAAGAGATTATTGCAATCATCTGATGAAGAGAATCTCGAATAGGGAAAATGATCCTTATGGACGAAAAAGAAGAAAAAATTATAGAAATACTCAATATACTTCAAAACACTCTCGGCAAGGAAAATGTTTTTTTAGAAATCACAGCACAAGACGAACAACTTCTTCCAGACATCAAGAAGATAAACACAACACTTCTCCGTATCAGCAAGGAACAAAATATCAAATGTGTAGTAAATAATAATTATCACTATATCACAGCGACAGATAAAGAAGCTCGAGAAATCGCTTTAGCCATCAAAGATGGGAAGAAAATTTATGATGAAGACAGAAGAAAGCCAAAAGGCAATTTTTCTATCATGAGTGAAGAAGAGATTCGTGCAGTATGTAGCAAAAATGGATATACCACAGAACAAATTGACGAACGGATACATACCAACGAAACAATTGCTGCAGAGATCATCACTGACATCGCGTTAAATCAAACTCTCTTCCCCAACTACGCCTCACCAGAAGATATCATTGAACTGTATGAACAGAATAAGGAGCAATTAGTTGTAGAAGAATAATTTATTTCCTATGAGTACAATAGAATCATGAATATCAGCATCCATAAAGAGCAAGAAATAAAAGAATATATAGCTCATACCAAAAGGATAATCGATAACGCATCAAACTCTATAGAGAAGGAATTTTCTACAACAAAAAATGATCGGATTTCTTGCATAAAATCAATTCTCCATCAAGTAAATGGTCTCTATGTGCCTATTAGAAACCGCACATACGAAATATATCCAGAGGTAAATACTCAATTAGAATATAAGATAGAATCGATGAAAAATGATGTGAATGAATTACATGAATTATACGCACACAACAAAGCTCAACCACCAGAAGAAGAAAAAGAGAAATTATTAAATAACTTGATAGAAATAAAAGAACTCATAAATATGATCAAGATAAGCGAATCTTAACCATTACCCATAAAACAAACATAAGAAATAATCATCCAATATTTTTTCACTTTTACAGAGGATAAATAATTTAAGAATTGAATCAGATTTTTTTTTCATTACAATCGCAGTCAGTCTATAAAGTCAAAGGTCGAAGAGTCCGTAAAGTCTGAACTTTTTGTGGTTTTGGACAAGAATTATAGATACCCGATTCCCAATTCCTGATAAACCAACTCCCAATAACCAATTCTAAACTCTGCATTTTACATTCTGCATTCAAAAAAATGGATATCAAAACGTACATTGGAACCCAACTCAACGAAGAACAAACCAAAGCTGCTTTACATACAGACACATCTAGTCTTATCCTAGCGGGTGCAGGAAGTGGAAAGACCAGAGTATTGACGTATAAGATAGCCTATCTTATCCGAGGGAAGAATATCCCGCTCAATAGAATACTTGCCGTCACCTTCACTAACAAGGCATCCAATGAGATGAAAGAAAGAATACTGAAGATTTCGGAGGATATCAATAATATTCCAGAAGATAAGGATAAAAGTAACAACGATATTAAGCAGAAGATGTCTGATGATAAAGAAGATTCCATCGAGGACTTTTTGAATAGCATAAACCAGTGAAAATCCTCTGGAATCATCTGAAAAGATCATCTAAAATCCTGAAACATAAAATGGATAGGAACTTTCCATAGTATCTTCTTAAGAATACTCAAAGACGACATCGAACAGCTATGAGGAAAATATAATAAAAATTTCTGAATCTTTGACACCAATGAAACACAATCTGTCATCAAAGATGTACTCAAAAGACTCAATCTCCAAGATACCTTCAAGGTACAGGAGGTGAAGTCATTTATTTCAACTCAAAAAAATAACGGGAATGATCCAAAACTCTACATGTCAGAGGAAGCAAGAACAGATTATGACAAACATATCGGTGATGTATACGGAGAATATCAAAAAGCCATGGAGAAAGCAAACTCACTCGACTTCGACGATCTACTTCTCCTCCCCTACTTACTCTTCAAAAAAAATAAGGAAGTTTTACTCAAACGACAAAACACGTTTGATTATATCCTCGTAGATGAGGCACAAGATACCAACTGGATCCAATTCGAACTCATGAGGATGCTGTCTGCACAAAAAGCAAACATTACGATGATCGGAGATGATTTCCAAAGTATCTATGGACGAAGATGAGCATTGATGGAAAATTTCCTCAATGTAAAAAAATATCGACCGGATATCCAAATGTTTAAGCTCCAAATCAATTACCGTAGCAAACCGCATATTGTCCAAGCAGGAAATGAAATCATCAAAAACAATCTCCATCAATATGAGAAAAATATCGTCGCATACAGACAATGAGAGGACAAAATAACCATTTTTTCTCATGGAAGTGAAATAGATGAAGCAGCAAATATTGTCGATCTCATCAAGAAAATGAAAGACGGAGACAAGATAAAATCACGATGATCGGTAGCAATCCTCTATAGGACAAATGCACAATCTTCCTCTTTCGAACAGTTATTTCTCCAAGAAGGGATCCCCTACAAAGTGCGGTGAGCATATAAATTTTTCGAGAGAAAAGAAATCAAAGATATTATAGCATATATCAAATGTTTGATCAATCCGCAAGATAGTGTCTCACTCAAAAGAGTAATCAACATCCCCAATAGAAAGGTAGGAAAGACTAGTATAGATGTACTGGATGAACATAGTCTTTTACAAAATATCACCCTTACAGAAACTTTACAGGAAACACAGAAAGCAAACACTACGATAAAAATTGCACCACTTGCAAAACAAGGAATCAAAAACTTTTTGGACGTCATCGACTTTCTGAGAGACAATAGTAAAGACAAGAGACCAAGCGAGATATTGGAGATGCTCGTCAAAAAAATTCAATACAAAGATTTCCTCATCAAAGAAGAAGGAAGTGAAGCACAAGCAGAGGAAAAATATGAAAACATCGGGCAACTAATCAATATGGCAGAAAAATATATTGAAACAGGCGAAGATGCATTGAGGCAGTTTATGGAGGAAGTATCGCTCCTTGCAGACATTTCTGAAAATGAGAAATGAGAAATCGATGCAGTAAAACTGATGACCGTGCACTCAAGTAAATGATTAGAATTTCCTATTGTCTTCGTTGCAGGACTGGAAGATAATATTTTTCCTCTTTCTAATGCAATGATGGAACCAAAACTTTTGGAGGAAGAAAGGAGACTGATGTATGTCGCGATTACCAGAGCTAAAGACGTATTATTCCTCTCCTACGCAAACTCGAGAATGACGTGGGGACAAACAAAAATGAATCCACCAAGTAGATTTTTACAAGAAATTCCAATAGAATTACTCAAGAGATATGATCTCTGAGGAGAACAAAAGAGAGAAGAAATTTTTAATATCGAAGAAGGACACATTGTAAGACACAAATTATTCGGTACCGGATATGTACTTGAGACCTGGAATAATCTCGCTATCGTAAA
>CAIVDB010000015.1 GCA_903904545.1 uncultured bacterium
ATATAAAACAAATAATAAAAATCATTTTAAAATAAAAACTTATGAAAAAAATCGCATTACTCTTCTATCATTTAGAGTTATATCAAATCGAAGATAGAATAGAAAAATTGATAGAAAAATTGATAGAAAAAGGGCACAGCGTAAAAGTCTTTATCGAAGAAAAAGAGTTTTTATCACTTATTGAGAAAGATCCTCAGTGTTTTGATATCGTCATCACAGAGATGGTGTTCCAAGGTATGGGAGATGACTTTCAATTCTTCGGGAAAAGAAACGGACTGCTCGACAATTGTGCTAGTCTGTTAGCTGATGAACTTGATACTAGAGGATTTACAGGAAAGCTTGTTGTGTATACAAGCTGGGACCATGTAGATCGCCTATTCTCAGAAGTGGATGGTAATCCACGCTTCGCGAAAGTAATTACTGCAAGCCAGGGGGAAGAATACTTTTTAGAAGTTATGGAAGAGATTCTAAAGTAATTCTAAAGTAATTCTTTCATGATTATGAATATCTCATTATTACTGTTATGTTTACGTGACATGGATAATGAGATTTTTTCGTAAGGAAATATCATCCGGGCGCAAGTGTTTTTTTTGTTGATATTGGCAGAAAAATAGCTATAGTATCACAATAAAAAAATAAGTCAAAAATTAAAATAGTTAAAACAAAAACAATATGGAAAACAAAAAATCAAAATGGTATGATACCAGAGAAGGTATTGAGGGGAGTCTTGATACTTTAGAGCATTTTCATGAGCTCTTAGAAGCTCGCAAAGCTGCCCACCAGAATAGGAATGAAGAACTACAAGTTTTCTACATTCTAAGGGGGAAATATCGCTTAGATGAGTTGGGTCAGTGCTGGATTATAATGGGACCAGAAAATGTTGTCTTTCTTTCTGTAGCTACTCGAGAAGAAATTGAAGTGCTGAGGGAAAATTATGACCTCAGTAGAGGTAATCAAACAAGGAGAGAGCAAAGGCTCGATTTTAAAAAGGCAAGGACTTCAGGTAAGCCACATCCTTCCAATTGGACAGGAAAAGGATGGTGGCCTCCAGAGACTCACGTGGGTTGCGCACAGTGTGGAGAAACATGGAATATGTCGAATTTACATGATTTTTATCGGATCAAATCATCTTTCGACTCTATTTCGGCACAAGAATTTGTAGGACAAACACTCCATTCTATGTGGAGACACTACAAAAATAAAACTGATGCAGAATATACCATTCCTGATAATCATCGGGTTTGGAATAAAAAAAACATTGATACTTCTCCAGACCCAGAATACTCAACACTTCCAGTAAATGGGAATGGATGGTATCCTCTTGATGGGAAAACAGATCCAGAGTATATCCTTCAAGAAGGAGATTATATCAAGCTCTTGGTTGCTAGATTCCTCCATGAGCATTGTTTACATTATTATGTAGACCAAGTAAAAAAGTAGTTCCTAACTAATAAAAAATGTGATTGGAGACAATTAAAACCCCGGTGAATGTATCGGGGTTTTGATGTCTATTTATTTTTTGCAATTGCACTACGAATCTATATAATATCATAAAATAAAACGAATGTCAAATAATCATTATAAAAATAAAAACTTATGCAGAAAAAACAATTTATTGAAATTG
>CAIVDB010000016.1 GCA_903904545.1 uncultured bacterium
TGTATAACCAATCGTTTCTGAATTGCATAAGGATATGTTTGCATACCTTTGTTCTACATAACAGTCCGATAACTCTCACCATACAGTAATGGAGAAATGACTTTATGTTATGATAGTCTGAATATCCTGTAAATCAGATTGAATAGTGATGAAATTTATTCTCTTTTGATATAAACTTAATTTTCCCTTCATGGTATTTTAATAAATCTTCTGGAAATGGGGGGAGGCAGATTTCATTCTCTGGATTGTCTATCTCGGTAGCTCTCTTGTACCATATAATATTTTCGTTAATGTCTATGTAATCGTCTATTTCTCTATATGAGAAAACCAATACTTTCTTGTTGTATGTCTTCGCTTCCTCTGAATATTCTTTCAATTCATTAAAGTAATCTAACATGAAATATTTTGGATAGACGAAATAATCACAGTCTTTCTGCAATGTTTGTAGAAGCATACTTTCCCCGTGGTGGCATCGATCTTCAATCTGTTGTTGATTTTCTCATCGGTATCGTGCCTTAGTCCTTAGTTTATTATTGAAATCAGGGCATCATAGTAGTGGCACTAGGAAACTGATGTATTCGTTCTGTATTAGTCTCTTGTTGAAATAGACTTTCATGGTTGTTGTTTTATATGTAAAGTCTTTTGATTACTCATTATCTTTGTTCGTTATGATAGTCATTAATTGAAAAGTATTATACTCTACTCATAAAAGCTTTCATATGAGTTTTGCCAGTATCCTTTTAACGAAATTATTTGGAAAAATATTAAAGTGATGTACATTATTCTTATAAAATCATGCTTCTAGTAGTACTTGATTGAATGAGTTTGATGAATAAATAGTTTTATGTGTTATATCACTATATCTTCCAAGACAGCCAGAAATGCACCCTGCATTCGGCATTATGTTTATCCATTTCCCTTTCTCTGTTAAATGTTCGTGAATATGTTTTGCTAAGACGATCCCTTCTCCAATCGTGAAGTGTTCAAAGACATGACTCATATAAATAACATCAAATTTCTCTGTTGAACTTTCGAAGAATGCTATAGCATCGATACACAGTATCTTGTAATTACTAAATCCATTCTGGAGTTTCTTTTTAATTCATTCATCTATTTCTATTCATGTATAGTCTTTTATTCATTTATAGAGACAGTAATTTGTGAAACCTCATAATCATGTTCCTATCTCTAATACTTTATCGTTTGTGTTGATATATTTTTTGAGTCTTTTATCCATTTCTTTGTTATCTTTTAGAGAGGCTTTCTTTATCTTGATTCAGTATGTACTATGATTTTGGAAATAATTTTTATATGTTTCCATGATGGAAATAATTAGATAAAATGGATGCCATTGACTTCTTTCTAACCTATCTTTTGGATATTCTATACACGATTGTTCTTATGAATATAAGAATAATCGCTATTAGGAATGTTATTGTTCCCAAAAACAATGCTACTATTACCCTCAGTAATCTGATTTTTTTTTCGTTCTTAATTATCATCATATGTGCTGTATTCTTGAGTATATCGATTTCATCTATGACTACTATATCTCTTGCTAGGACGGCTATAGGAAATAATGGGGAGTCCATGTTGGATATTACTATTCATCTTTTCAGAAGTGCTAATATATTTGTAGATGCCTTTATATACTCTAGATCTTCATTAATAAATCAACTATTTGATATTCAACTTTGTGATGGGCCTCACAGAATAAATAGACCGCTACTATAACTATGTATCTTCTCTAGAGATATTGTTAATTCTCTCTCGTTCTGAGAGATCTTTCTTTTGTTTTTATATAACTGTTGTATTCTCTTTAATGATAGATTAATAGTCTTGTGTACAAAAAGAAAATCTTTAATAGCAAAATATAACGCTTTTATGTCCCATCACGATCTCCCGAAGAGGAGTTTGGTATATCATGACCGAATATACATAAAGAGCATAATAACATTCATTATTGATAACCTTGTTGTTCACAGTGTAAGCCATAGGTTATTTCTTCGTGCAAAATATATTCGTCGGTGACTCCAATTGTTTCTTTTGAGATAAGGATGAAAGTATTTTCTATCAGTTATATTTTTCTTATATCAAAATTCTTTAATTGTTTTTTCCACTCTTTGTGCCCATTCGATCTCTCCTCATCTTGTAAAAAA
>CAIVDB010000017.1 GCA_903904545.1 uncultured bacterium
ATCTCCAAAGGAAATCAAGAAAACAGTAACAGTAGTAGAGAAAGCAACGAAAAAGCCAATACAAAAAAAGAAAGAGAGTATAGCTCCAAAAAAACAACAGGCGATAGCGGTGACTTCCAAAGCTAAAATGAATACATCGTCTGCGCCTCAGATGAAGATTTCCAAAAAAGCTGAAGAAATTTTTAAATGATATCACAGAGAGTGAGATAGAATATTCTTGAGAGAACCCAAGAAATTTTCTGGATTTCCTGATCTTTTGGCTTTACAAAAAAAAGGATATGAAAGTTTTATAAATACCTATATGCATAAGTTATTCGCAAATATCAATCCAGTATGGGATATTGCAGGAGAAAAAATGTATGTAGAAATCGACGATATCAAGGTATCTGAGCCTATCGATGATGGGAAAACCTGTAAGAGAAAAGAACTTACCTACGGAGGAATCATTACGGGGAAAGTAAAACTCTGTGAGGTGACTGATGATGGAAAAAAGAAGACAGAGAAAGTGTTGTTTAGTAAGCGTGCAAACATCGGTATCCTTCCTATCATGACCTCCTCTGCATCATACATTATCAATGGGGTAGAAAGAGTGATTATTTCTCAGATCATCAGATCATATGGTATCTTCTTTAGTAAGAAGGAGTTTAAATATGCATTCAAGGTTATTCCAGAAAATGGACCATGGCTTGAAGTACAAGTAGAGAAGTCTGGAGTTGTTGTTGCAAGAATCAATAAATCAAGAAAATTTCCAATCACCTCATTGATGAGAATCTTGGGAGCAGAGACTGATGAACAAATCAGATCCTATTTTACTGATTGTTTCGAAGAAGAAGACTTCAACTATCTAGAAGTAACACTCAAAAAAGATACAACTAAAGATGCACTTTCAGCTGCAGAACTCGTATATAACAAAGTAAGACCAGGAGAGTTGATTGATCCTGAATCAGCATTAAATTATATCAAAAATCAGTTTCTTTCTCCAGACAGAATCTATATGGGAAGAATTGCAAGACGCAAGATTAATGCAAAATTAGATCTCAACAAACCATTGGACGGAGATATCGCAAATGTTTTCGATGGAGACGATTTGGTCGGAGCAATGAAATATTTGTTCAATCTTTCCAATTACAAAAAAGGATATTATGTAGATGATTCAGATCATCTTTCCAATAAACGTATCAGAATGGTGGGAGAAATTCTCTATGCTCACTTGCAGCCAGTAATGAGAAAATTTGTAAAGAGTATCAAGGGAAAATTAAGTATCTTAAATTCAGAGACACCAATCAAAATTACTGACTTAGTAAATTTCAAAATTATAGACAATGCAGTGAAGAGTTTCTTCGCAACCTCACAATTATCACAGTTCTTAGACCAGATTAATCCACTCTCAGAGATAGAACATAAAAGAAGAATTACTGCCCTTGGACCTGGAGGACTCAAAAGAGAAACCGCAAAGTTCGAGGTACGTGATGTACATCCATCTCATTATGGAAGAATTTGTCCTATTGAAACACCTGAAGGACAAAATATCGGACTGGTTATTTACCAATCATTGTATTCTAAGGTAAATGAAGAAGGATTCCTTGAAACTCCAGCACTCAAGATTCATCGTGATGTAGAAGCAAAGAAAGATCAGTTAGTAAATAGAATTGCTCATCGTGATATCCCTGAATTGGATGCAAAAGGGAAAATTCTCAAGAAGATTATTGTAAAAGAAGATACGTATATAGATGAAAAAACTGCTAAAGAAATAGAAAAACAATATGGTAAACTAGGGAAAAGAATTACCGTAAAGCCCTTCTTTACAGAAGAATTGCAATATATCTCTCCAGAACTTGATGAAAAATATTGTATAGCTGATGCGACTACGCCTATTGATCAACGAAATAATGTAGTTGCAACACGTGTAGCAGCAAGACATTTCAATGAAATGGAGATGTTTCATGTAAATGATGTTACTCATATGGATGTGAGTCTTTCTCAGATTTTCAGTCCAAATACTTCATTGATCCCTATGGTAGATCATAATGATGCGGTACGTGCCTCTATTGCGACAAACCAACAGAGACAAGCATTGCCATTGCTCAGAAATGACGCTCCATTGGTAGGTACAGGACTCGAAAGAGATATCGTGCAGATGACGCATGCAGTGATCAAAGCAGAAGAAGATGGAGAAGTCATCTATGTAGATGGAAAGAGAGTCAAAGTAAAATACAAATCAGGAATCAAAGAATATACCTTGCTCAACTTCTCAAGATCAAATAGTAAAACATGTATCAACCAGTTACCAAGAGTTTCTTTGGGACAGAAAGTCCAAAAGGGAGATCTTCTTGCTGAAGGACCATGTTCAGAACGAGGAGAAATGGCACTAGGAAAGAACTTGAGAATAGCTTTCATGCCATGGAAAGGATATAATTATGAAGATGCAATCGTTATCTCACAAAGATTAGTGAAAGATGATGAATTGACCTCTATCCAGATAGAAGAATACGAATTAGAAGTCGCAGATACAAAGCTTGGACCTGAAGAAACAACAAATGATATCCCAGGTGTTTCTATGGGTAAATTGAAAAATCTCGATGAAGATGGCATCGTAAGAATCTGAGCAAGAGTAAAAGGAGGAGATATCCTCGTAGGAAAAATTACTCCAAAATCTGAAGGAGAACTTACTCCAG
>CAIVDB010000018.1 GCA_903904545.1 uncultured bacterium
AAGATTGGAAGTAATGAGAAATCAGATGGAACAACTGCTAATGCTACCCTTACAGGAATTACATTTACTGTAAAAAGCAATAACGGTGCTCTTACAAAATTGACTGTAGAATATAACGGTACAGTACTTGGTTCAGGAACTGTTTCTGGAGACGGAGATATTTCAATTGCTTTGAATAAGCAAATATCTAATGGAACTACTAAGTTTACAGTAACTCCTACGGTATCTGGATCTATTACTACTCCAAGGTATTCTGTATCAGTAAAGGGAATCGCTTACTACTCTAATGTAGATGGAGCAACAGTTCCTTTAACTACACAATTTGGTTCATCTATATTTCTTCTAAATAATACTTCTAATTAGTAGTTTAGATTAACCAATAAGTTCCACTTCTGTGGAAAAGAGGAACCTCTCGATGAAAATCGGGGGGTTTTTCTTTGTAATGTTAAGTGTTAAATGTTAAGTTTTAAGTATTGGGAATTGGATGAGATTAGATGAGAAAGAGTGGTGAAGTGAGGTTGCCCCTCTGGCCTGCCTGCCGGTAGGCGGGTCCATATTTTTCTAGAGGTAATCGGGTATAATGCCAATCTTTCTGTTTTATTATATCAACATGACAGATATAAGTAAAACAGCTCCCCTTATATAGAAGTTTCTTCATTTTCCAGCCTATGAATCACCATAATATCTATATCAGAGATATTCAGCTTCATATAAAATTCATATAAACTTCATTTGCAGATCAGTGGTAATTTTTTCCCCGTTTTCTTCTCAATAAGTTCGATTAAGGGAAGGACAATTTTACTCATCATTTCATTTTTGTTTTTACTATAACTAGAAGAAGGAAGTTGTTTGTTAGAGAGTTCCTTCCCAAGATTTGCAATAAGTATTCTCATTACTTCGATAGTGGCTGTTTGAGAATGTAATTCTTGAGAGGTTAATCTCTGCCCATTGAGATATATTCTGTTATGAAGTGTATCCAAAAGAAGTCACTTTTTATGCTGTTCCAAAGAGGTTTCACAATCTGCAATAACTACATTACCATTGACTCATCTGATGACACAAACATTGCTTTCCAGAAAAGAAGAATGAAGATTATATCATAAATCTTGCTCTACAATACATCCATAGTGTTCAAGCCCATCCAATCGATTGGTATAGATCAGTGTAGATCAGGAGAATTGTTGTGTGGTCTTATGGACAGCATCTAAAATGGTTTTTCTAAATCATTCCATCGGGATGGCAAAGATAGTTGATCATCCCATAATAGTACTATCATTAGGGAAAAGTGCTAAATATTTAGCCGCGCCATGAAAATATTCCAAAATATGTTTCATGAAACTTAGGTAGGTAGAAGAACTATCTCTTGTTACACAGTCTCCTTGTCTCAATTTTTTCAAAACATCTAACAATTGTAACATAGTAAGTTCATCATAGCCATCACGATACATATTCGACATAGCATAAAAGACCTTGAGACTCAAAATTCCCATCAATTTTCCATAAATTAACTCAGATTCGTCCCCTTCAGGAAGAAGTAAGTGTTTATAAAATCTAGGCATTTTATGAGGGGAAAGTCCCTTGAGATATTCTCCAAACAGCTCTTCTGTGCACGATTTGACTGCTTTGAAGGAGTTGGTATTGTTCTTGTAATGTCCTCAGGAAATTTGCTCTAACATTACGGGTTTCCCAGAGTAGACAATGCCATAATCGATAGAGCTATAAGGAATCTCCCTTAACTGACCAAAGAGATTAGGAAAAGTAAATCCAAAAAATTTATTGTCCATAATGTTGGCAAGAGGATTTTTTTTATCGAAATCCTCAGAAAAGGACACAACAGGATAATAGGTATTAAAAAAGGACGCTAACTTTGTCCCAGGAGAAATCATGCCGTACATGTGTTTGTCGAGGGTAAGCGCGTCCAAGAAGAGACGATAAAAGGGAGAATAGATATCCTGAAGAAGATTGTTTATATTTTGGGTCTTTCGATGGTCAATATCATTAGGTGAGATCAGCCCTTGAAATCTATGGAGCAAGAGAGCAAGTAAAAGAGGGATAATGGATCAAAACCCAAGACCAACGCCTCTAGGAAGCTCCGTCAGGATGTTAATCTCTATGCCTCAGAAATTTTGACACAAATGTTGATAGGTGGAACTAATCTGTTTTTGTAGATCATTAAAATACGGTGCGTATTCCAAAATATTTCCTTGGATGAAAGTATGTTCGTTGATATCGTGATAATAGATTTTATTGAGTGTAATCTCGGGGGTCGATTTTTTTGCATATCCTACGTAGATGCGCAGAGGAATTTGTTGTTTGATACTCAACCCACTATAATTATGGAGAACATCTCAGGACCAATTCATAACAAAGGGCGCAGAAAGTACAACAGTATTCTCTAAAAAGAATTGTTGATAAAGACTATTATGCGTCTTTTTGAGAGAGGAGGAATTCATTATGTTGGCAATTACTAAGTAAAACAACTTGAGTAATGACATCGTGAATTGTATATAAGATAATTATTTTAAGACCAATGTCAATAGAAAGATAAATCTATTATTGGTTATTGGTGTGTTGAATAGCTAAACAGTAGACGAACAATAGCTAAACAATAGTTCAAAGCAGTTGAGCGTGAACGGAGTGAACTTTCAGCTACTGTTTGTCGCGAAGCGTGAAGCCATTCTTTCAATCTAAGCTCTCCCATCTAAGTCCTATTCATGTTCTACAAACATCGTCTTATTCCTATATTGCAAAGCTTCGGCCAAATGTGAGAGATTAATGTGTTCTTGTGAATCCATATCTGCAATAGTTCTTGCTAATTTAATCGTCCTATGGACTACTCTCGGGGAAAGTGTCAATCCATGAGAGGCCTGGATCAGAAAGTCTTTACAGGCATCGTCTAAGATAATAAATTTTTCTACATGTTTAGGGCTCATATGGGCATTATTAAAAATATCAGTTTTTGCAAACCTTTGTTGTTGAATCGTCCAAGCATTACGTACTTGTTCTCTGATCTCACTTGAGGATTGCGTTTTGATCTGTCCAAGAATGTTTTCAATATTCTCCCTAGGGATTTCCAAAATCATATCTATTCTATCCAAGAGGGGCCCAGATATTTTGCTCTGATATTTTTGTATGGTGCGGAGATTGCACATACAAGCTTTTTCAGGATCTTTGTAGTAGCCACAGATGCAGGGATTCATAGCTGCAACAAACATAAAATTAGCAGGATACTGGATAGTTCCAGCAACTCTAGAAATGACTACCGATTTATCTTCCAGTGGCTGTCTAAGAACTTCCAAAACTTCTCTCGGAAATTCAGTCAACTCATCAAAAAACAAAATCCCTTTATGAGCCAGACTGACCTCACCAGGCGTCAGGTTACTCCCTCCTCCCGTTATAGCAATTTTAGATGCAGTATGATGGATTTGTCTAAAGGGCCTATGGATGATGAGAGGGATATCTTTATTGAGTTTTCCTACTACAGAATAAATCTGACTGAGTTCAAGGATTTCCTCGAAATTTAAGGGAGGTAGAATACTTTGCATGGCCTTGCTCAGCATCGTTTTTCCACTTCCGGGAGCGCCAACAAGGATGACATTATGACCTCCAGCAACAGCGATTGCTAAGGCTCTCTTCGCCAAAATATGTCCCTTGATATGCTCAAAATCTGGTGCAGAAAGAGGCATCTCAATCTGAGTAATATCTTTTGCTTGATCAACATAAGGCAATTCCGTCCCTTGGAAAAAATAATTTACTACATCTTGAAAATCTGAAAGGGGATAGACGATGATATTAGGGATATATTCCAATTCATAGATATTTTCTTTCGGGACGAAAAAATGACGATAGCCCTTTTTCATTGCGCCAATCACGCAGGGAAGCAGACCATTTACCCTCTTGATAAAGCCATCTAAGCCAAGTTCACCAAAGAAGAGATAAGAAGAAATCTCTTTACTGTGGTAGACTTCTCCTTCGACAATCAGACACAAAAGTGCAACCGCCATCGCAACATCAAAGCTTGTACCTACCTTTTTGGTGTCAGAGGGCGAAAGATTTAAGATAAATTTTCTCCTTGGTAATTCGATGCCGACATGACGAAATGTTGCTCTAATCCTTTCCTTAGATTCTCTAATGGCGGCATCAGGGAGCCCAATGATTTCAATCGTAGGAATGGATTTACTCTGATCGGCTTCGATAATAATCTCATGGCCCTCTAGTCAGAGATGAGTAAAGGTTTTGATCTTGGGAATCATGGGAAGAGAAGGGGATAAATGGGAATTGGGAATTAGGAATCGGGAATTAGGAATTAGAAATTAGGGAATTGTTTATTCGTAATTCTTAATTTTCAATTATTTTTTCCCCAAGCGATGTCCTTTTTTCATGGTTTCAGATTTAATCATGAGAATTCTCTGATATATCTCCCTACGTTGTTGAGGCGTAGAGGTCTCTAAAGGTAAGGACAAACGCTCGAAGATTCTTAAGATATTTTTCTGAATAAATATTTGTTTAAACATAACTTCATGATAGATTTCATCATAGAGTGTAGAGAAAAAAGGATGAACGTCCTCGATATCTTGCGGACTTTTGATATGTTTACTAAGAAAACGAATAAGACGTTGAGCTAAATTCTTGCCATTATCCATCTTGAGATACCTCAAGAGACTTAGCTTTTCCTTGAGAAGAATCATATGCGTCCATAAGAGATAAAAAACGCAATGGACAATAATTATCTCTTTATGGAAAAAAAAGGACAATTGTGAGACAATCAAAAAAATCTCCAGCAATCGCCAGAGATCTTAGTACTCACCTTGTATTGATATCTCGCTATTTACAATTTACATCTTGCTTTAATAGGGTTCCATTAGAATAATATCGTCATTCTAATCTATGTCAATCTATGATACAGTTTGGTTTTCCTTTTGATTCATTATAACAAATTGAAAAAGATGTATTTCAAGGTTTTCAATAGTATTGTTTCAATCAAGCACAACAGACTTCATCCTTTTGAGCACTCAAGAACTCTCATTCTTTTTTGCAGGAATTAGAATCCATATTTTTACAATTTTCGTCTTTTTTGAGCATTGTTCAATCATTGTAATATCGTCACTCTAATCTATGTCAATCAACTATACAAACAGGCATTCATTTACTTGGGGTATAGCATAATGGCATATATTTTCAATCTATGTTCCATCCGGTAAATCATTG
This sequence comes from uncultured bacterium, assembly GCA_903904545.1. The sequence continues at coordinate 5,209 of CAIVDB010000018.1, forward strand.
CAGTCAATTACAACAAGCAAATGGTCACTGTGCATCAATTCAATTATTATAAGTTTCTCCTTCATTTGCACAACTATTGCCTATGGATCCTGTTCCTGACTGAGATATCCCTGTCGTCTCTATCAAGTTAATTAGTTTAAATCATTCAATTTTCCCCTTTTTAAGATACACTTTTACTAATGCTTTTTTAACAGGTTTTGTCCAAGTAACTAATTGAGGAAGTGTAAGTGTATTGGTATCAATAGTTATCTTAGCTGTTGGAGAGAATTGAATTTTTCTGACTTTGGTATTGGTATTTCTAATATATTCGGTTCATCGTCACTTAGCTGGAGAAAATGATGGACCAACTATCATGCGCTCTGTCTCACTTAATTCATTGAAAACATCCGAAATTGATATGGTGGCTATATAACTGGCAGTCATTTTAGCTATAAGTTTATCATATCCTTTCTTTCCATTTTTTACAAGATAAGCAGCAATCTTTTTTCTAATAGCTTTGGTAGCAAATCTTTGTCCATCATCGTTTATGGTATAAGAATAATCAGAATAATTCTGATTAAAATCAATAGAAAGATCTCCGAAGATAATTCCATCCTCAGCTCTTGCTAAGGCAGCTTCATATGATTGATAATACTGGATATAATCTACAGAAAGATAATACTTTGTTCCCACATTAGAGACGCCTTTGATATACCCATAATTGACTCCATTCGTTTCATTTACGGTCTGAGTTATAGCGAAAGTACATCCAAAGAAGACAAACATCGTAAGCAATAGCGAGAGAAGTTTTTTCATAGAGCAAAGACAAAAAAATAAAAGATTGAATTACTTAGAAATATGGTATACATTAGATAGAATAAATCAAAGTGATCTCTAAAAGTAAACAAAAAAACAAACCGATGAAAATTGGATAAAACACAAAAGGTAAT
>CAIVDB010000019.1 GCA_903904545.1 uncultured bacterium
CATCTCAGCCAAGATAATGTTCTTTATCATCTCTCCTAAGAGAAAGTCTTACTCGATATCCATCCAGCATATGCATAGTCGAATAAAATTCTTTTATAATTTTGACTATAGTCACTACTTCTTGATGAATTTGACTAACACGACAAAAGAGATGTCCATCATCTTGAGTAATAGACCTTACACGAGCAAGACCTGAAAGCTGACCTGCTTTTTCATCACGGTATACTGTAGCAGGTTCGAAATATCTAATAGGCATATCACGATACGAGAATTGATTATCTGCAAAAATCTGCATATGATGAGGACAATTCATTGGTTTCAAAAAGAAATCTTCATTCGATGTTCCTCCATGCACCTTAAACATATCTTCCAAATAATGCCCGGCATGTCAGGAAGTCTTATATAAATCTTCCTTGGCTAAGTGAGGAGACCAAACTCTACTATAGCCCCTATCTCTATGAAGAAACCACAAGAAATCTTCCAGTTCTTTACGGATAATAGCTCCATTGGGTTGGAATAATGGCAATCAAGAACCGACCAAATCAGAAATAGTAAAAATTTTTAACTTTTGTCCCAACACTCTATGATCACGTTTCTTTGCTTCTTCCATCATCAACTGATAGGCCTTGAGTTCATCTTTACATCCAAAAGCAAGTCCATAAATTCTGGTCATCATAGGATTTTTTTCATTTCCTCTCCAGTAAGCACCAGCAATCTTTTCACACACAAAAGCATCTGCATCGACTTCTTTAGAAGTCTCTACATGAGGACCTTCACACATATCTAAGAACGTGATGAAACGAGTTCAAAATTCAGAATTCAGAATTCAGAGTTGGTGTACATAGCTGGTAAGTTTCTCGTATTTTTCTACATATCCTGGTTTGGTATCTTTAAGAAGTCTTTCCTTCGCCTCAGTAGGGATAGTATTGATATAAAATGAGAAATTAGTTTCTCCATTAGCTTGGAATTCATCCATCAATTCAACCTTGAATGCCTCTCCCATCATATCTACGATCTCTTTCGCTTGAGTATAATCGACATCGATACGGTGGAAGGATTGATTTTCTTTGATGATTCATTGCATCTTTTTGGTAAGCTCCTTAAGGTGTTCTTCCTTAAATTCCACTCCTTCAGAGAAGATGAAATCATAATAAAATCAGACATCAATTGCAGGACCAATACCTAATCTTGCAGAAGGATCGATAGTTCTTTGGACTGCTTGAGCTAGAATATGCGCAAGCGAATGACGTTGCTTATAGAGCATTTCATCATCGTGATTGTGTTCATGGCTACACATGGGAAAGAGTTAATGTTAAAAGTTTAATGATTAATGTATAATGATGGATTTTTTATATATTAGCCTGGGCTGTTTTTGTGATTGCAGTAATGATTTTCATAATTTCTTCAACGTCCACAAGATAATTCGTGCAATCATGATAAGTAAGGTCGCTTTCTTGAAGTAATTTAAGCCAATACATTGTCTCTCTGCTTTCCTTAGAGGCAATACTCATTTTATTGATAAAATCTTTCTTTGTTGGTGATGCTGTAGCTTCGTAAACATTAGCTCATATACTCGTGCCACTTCTCAATAACTGCTTAGAGAGTACATATTCTCATTCCGCTTTCAATATCTTATAAAGTGAGATAATTTTTAAAGAAAATTTGAAAGACTTATCCAAGATAATATTTTCAGTTTTCATCATATACGATTTAAAAACTAAAAGACTCCAACACTAAGCATTAAGAATTCAAAATTCCATTCAAAAAAATCCCACCAGAAGTGTGGTAGGAGATATAGATGCAGAATAACAACTAAAAACTCCTACCATTAGATGGTTATCGTAGTAGTCGTGGTGGTTGTTATCATTAGAATCATGAGAAATATGACATATAAACAAAGATATAATACTCTTTTTTCACAAGAAAGCAAGAAAAGATAGAAAAATTACTTCAAACCTGCATGTTTTCTTTTGTAGATAAGATAGAGAACAAATGAAATAAATAAAGCAACAGCAACATTTTCTACAGGTCATACACGAGGTACTTTAGTAATGGTTGGCTTGGGAGTTGTGGGAGTGGTAGGTGTAGGAGCAGGAGTAATACCCGTTACGTTAAAGGTATAACGCTTTTCTCTTCCTCCATTATTTGGCATAAAATTGATGATATGTTCTCCATTTCTTGCGAGAGTAAATTCATATCTTTCAGTAGACATAGAGACAGTAGTTAGTTTATTGAAAACATTCGCTGTAGGATCCCACAAAAAGATATCTACCTTATCAGAACCATCTACATTGATCCATGTAAGTGTAGCTTTGTTTCCATTTATTGTATGACTTACATTAGCAAGATTCATATCAGAACCAGCACTACCATGAGTTGGTTCAGCATAAACACCCTCTCATGAAGTAGAATCTCAAAGTTTAATCCAAAGTTCATTAGAAATCTGACCAATAATATTATTTTGGTCTTTAGGGATAATAAAAACATAATACACCTTATTAGGATCCAAGAGATCTCCACTTGCAGTAAGTTCCATAGTAAGGTTTCCATTAACTACAGGAAAATCAAAGTTTTTATCTTTAGATTGTTCCAAAAGAGACGGATTTTCCAAAATTTTTGCAAGAGAATATTCACTATAAGAAACTGTATATTTTTTAATTCTATTACCAAGCTCATCCTGGATAGGAGGAGAACTAAAAACTACTTTAGCAGGAGTAATTTGCGTGACTGATATTTTCTGAGAAAGAGTATATCCGAAAGGAATACTATCAGACAAGGTATCCATCCAGCTCCATAAATCTCCACTAGCAGCACTTGCCACACCTATAAGAAGAAGTACAGACAAAGTTATCCTAGAAAACCAAGAAAATATCTTCATACACTAAAGATAATAAATAAAAAATCTTATAATGTATACTAAATTTTAAAGACAATGCAAATACTTTTGTAAGAGAAAACAAAAGCAGAATTGACTACTCCAACAAAACATATACAGAAATAAGATTTTATTTACAAAACATATGAAAAAAGTTTACAAAGAAATTTTGTCTATGAATATTTGCAAAATAAAATTTTATCTATATACTTTATCCATCATCTCTATTTTTATCTTTAGCAATAAACTAATGACCGAAACAAAAACAAATGCAGCTCCTCAGGGAGAAAAGACCACAACAGCAAAAACAGTCAAAACAGTCTCAAAATCCAGTACTTCAAAAGTTTCCAAAGAAGAAGCACTCAAAAAACATCAACAAATGGTCCAATTCGTACAAAACGTACTCAGTGAAATGGAATCTGATATCAAGAGAATGCATATGGTGCTCAACCAACTTGCAAAATTCGATCCAGAAAATCCAGACACATGGGAAGAGACAAATAAAGACAGCAACAAAACAATGGCAGATACAGAACTCAAAACATATAACGAAGAGAATGCTCAGGTTATAGAAGGAAAATTTGATGGATATTTTATGATGGGATCTGATCAAAAAAAATATCCCGTACCATTGAATTATTCAAGCAAAACTAAATTAGTAGCAGGAGATATTTTGAAACTCAAGATCTTAGAAGACGGAAAATTCATCTACAAACTTATCCAACCTGTAGAAAGAAAGCATATTAGAGCAATCCTTTCTCAGACAGAAGACAACAAATTCGTTGCATTGTCTGATGATGGAAAATCATATTTCCTCAATCAAGCAGCCGTAACTTTCTTCAAAGGAAAGGCAGGTGATGAACTCTACATTCTCGTAAACGAAAAAGAAGACATGGCCTTCGCAGCAATCGAAGCAATTATAAAGAAATAATTTTTAAAAAATATTTTCAAAGAAAGGAAGCCAATCGGCTTCTTTTTTTTCTTATTTTTGTCCTTTTTTTTCTATTTTTAATTAAATACAATACCAACAAAGACTACAACCACAACAATTGTCATTCCGGTGATATCTCCCGCCTAGGCGGGATGCGACCGGAATCTTAATGGAGAACAATTATTTCATTACCAAGAAATTTATGAAACACTATTACGTTTACATTCTAGCAAGCAGAAAGATCGGAGTCCTTTATATATGAGTAACTAATAACATAATAAGAAGGATTCGAGAGCATCAAGATAGAATCAATAGGTGATTCACAAAAAAGTATCGAGTGAAAAAATTAGTGTATTATGAAAGACGGGTAGACATAAATGAAGCCATAATTCGTGAAAAACAACTTAAAAAATGGAAAAGACAACGAAAGATAAATCTTATAAAGAAGGAAAATCCTAATTGGGAGGATTTGTCCATTAAATTCATAAGATTCCGGCCGCAAAACTTAACGCCGGAATGACAATAAGCATGGTAGGGAATTTTACTCTTCACTTTTTCTACACACCATGTACTCTAAACTCTTAAACCGATTACTCCCCTCTCACTGCATTACCTGTTCAGCTCAGGGAGCATATTTATGTAAAACATGTAAAAAAAGACTGAATCCACATCCAGAGATTTGCCCGTATTGTCACAGATTTTCTCCAGATTACACGAGTTGCTTCGACTGCAAGACAAACAAAGAAAACTATCTAGAGGGAATTCTTATTCCCTTCACCTACCAAGAGGAAATGAAACGCATTATTTTGAAAGTAAAATATTTCCATAAGAAAGATATGGTCAATTTTTTGGCAGAAAGACTCGCCTTAGCGATACAAGCAAATCAGACACTTATGACACAAATAGACAAAGGAAGGACAGTCATTACCTATGTCCCCTCCCATCGATACAGAAGAATTTTTATCAAAGGCTATAACCAATCTCAATTACTAGCAAGAGCAGTAGCCAAACAAACACATATCTCTTGTCTATCAATACTCAAAAAGAGAAAAAATACCAAATCACAAGCACAATTAAATAAAGTCCAAAGAAATAAGAATCTAGAAAATGCATTTCAATTATATACACAGCTAGAAGGCAATGAAACTATCATGATAGTAGATGATGTTACCACAACAGGAGCAACACTCAATACTTTAGCAAAAACAATCAAATCTAGCTATCCAAAGACTAAGATACGGGGAATTGTGCTCTGTAGACATAGGGGATAAGCCAAATAAAAATTAAGTCCATTTTTTTGACAAAAAAGAAGTTCTGAGTATAATTGAATAAAAGCGTAAAGCATAAAGCGTAAAGCATAAAGCTTGAAGCATGAAGTTAGAATAACCAATATACCAATTCCCTTTATACTTTATACTATACTATGGCAATCACCGATGGAACACAAGTAAGCATGAGTTGAGGAAAACCAATAACTCCTCAGACACCAAATACACAACCAGAGATCAAAATAAATCTCAATTTTGATGAACAAAAAAAGGAAGTACCAGAAGAGAAACCAAGCCTAGAAATACCACAAAATTCGGAAATGAAACCAGAAGAAATCATTCTTACAGGAATAAAAACAAATGAAACTCTTCCGGTAAGTGAGCCACCTGCATTTCTAAAAATAGATCCTATACAAGAAACAGCTAAAGAAACAGCTAAAGAAACAAAAGTCATAGAAACACAACAAGAGATAAAAGAAGAGACACAAGTACAACAGACAAACGATCGATTAGTGCAAGAAGATGCTTTAGTACAAAAAACAGAAAAAACAGCAGGTATAGAAATCATTCCACAAGAAACACAGAAAATAAGTAATCCAGAAGCCAATACGATTTCTGAAACGGAAAAAATCTCAGACCAAATAGAGATAAAAAAACAAGATCCACTACCAGAAGACATGCCAAATATCACACAAAACATGCCAAATATCACACAAAACATGCCAAATATGGACTTACAAGCAGACATGAAAATTATCCAAAATCTTACTACAGAAAGCAAAAAAACCGTAGAAGATGCAGCTCCAGTAATTCAAAAAACAGAAAACCAAACGGAACAACAAACAAACACACTAAATCTAGATACCTTACTCCAAAGTACGCCTCAACAATGAGGAGAACAGCAAGCAGTAGTACAGCAAGCAGTAGTACAACAAACACCGATAGAAGTAGTACAACAACAAGTTCCCCCAAACCCCATCCCATTTCTTACAGAAGAAAAGAAGACAAAAGGAACTAAGATATTACTTTTTGTACTCCTATTTGTATCCCTATGAGCAGTAGTTTTCTTTGTTCTCAAGACAATGTATCCCGTGGAGATGGCTTGATTTATTTCATTTCCTACAGAAACGGTACAAACACCTATCATAGAGGAACCCTTGATAGCAAGTGGCAATATAGAAGAACAAAATATGAGCGGCGATGTTTTGAGCGGAGAAATACTTTCTGGAAGCATACTAAATAGTACACAAGAGCAAAAAGAGGGCACAGGACAACACGGTAGCGCAGACGATACAATGTTTAATGATTTAGAAGATCTATCTACAGAAGTAAATAACGCTCCAGATAGCCTTATCAATAAATTACACCTATTTATGGAGCAAGGATCAGCTATCTTCGAAAAAGCAAAAACAGAAAATGACAAAATAGGAATGAAATTTTGAGGATATATAAGAAACAAAGCAACAAGTTTGGCAAATAGTCTTGAAAGTGGAGAACAATTGGATACACAGATGGTACAAAATTACCTTGCACAATTTTCTGGATATTTATCTCAACTCCAACCACAAGCAAATGAAACAAATACTCAATGATCAGCCGAAGTTTCTCCATCGCTCTCATGAGACACCCCAGCCGATATCCTCTCTGGACAAGGAAGTGACTTCTGAAACACAACAGGGATTTTCCAAACACAATAAAAAGATTTTTTTTTCGAAAACCAAAGAATCTAAAGTGCTCAGTGCACTTATTGATAAATTTATGTTTTATCTCAAATACGAAAAAAACGTCAGTCCCAAGACGATAGAGAACTATAGTCTCTGGCTCAACAGACTCGTAGAATTTTTGGGAGACGTAGAGATACAGACTATCAACCGCATGCAGATCCTAGAATACAGAATGGCACTCAACACAGAAGGACTCGGCATAAAAACTATAAACTATCACATCGTAGCCATCAGAGCATTTCTCAAATTTCTCCTCAAAAACGATATTGATTGTATCAGTCCAGACAAATTAGAACTCGCAAAGACACCCCCAAGAGAAGTGAGTTTTCTTGACGAAGAAGAAATAGACGCAATACTCAAGGCTCCAGAAGGAGAAACTAAAAATAGTGTCCAACAAGCAAGAGATATTGCAATTCTTCAGTTCCTTTATGGAACAGGACTCAGAGTTTCCGAACTTGTCGCTTTACAAAAAAAAGACATCAAAATAGATTCTAATCAATTCTACGTTATCGGAAAAGGGTCTAAAATGAGAGCAATCTTCGCAACTAAACAAGCAAGGAAAGCGCTAGAAAATTATCTTAAACAAAGAAATGAAGACAGTTTATACCTTTTCACAAGCCTCTCAGGCAACAGTCTAGGAAACGCTCTAAGCAAAAATGCTGTCGAAGAAATTGTAAAAAAATACGCCCAAAGAGCAGGGATCAAAAAAAGAGTAACTCCTCATACCCTCAGACATAGCTTCGCTACAAGTTTAATAAAAAAATGAGCAGATATCAGAGCAGTACAGACACTCCTCGGCCACTCCTCTATCACCACTACACAAATTTATACTCATATCGATGACAGACATCTCAAAAGGGTTCATGATCTCCTGGAAGAAAACGAATAGAGAGTCTATTAACGAATAAAAAAACCTCAACCAAAATTGCAGAAAAAAAAATTCTGAATATACTTAGAGAGAGATGTTTTGGCAAAAACCGATTTATAAATGACTCTATGTAAAATGAAGAATAAAAACACTCTAAAGGAAAAAACAAAAAGATATGGTCGTAAATTATTTAACATCACCAAATGAGTTTCTACACTGATTCTTACAGCTTTTCTGGCCAAAAGCATAGTAATGGATTGACCAAGAATGATCAACAAAATCACAAACAAAAACAAATATGAAAAGGCTAAAGATGAATGAAATTTTGAAAAATATAAAGAGTTTAAATTAAAATCACTTAACCCTTCTTTTGAACGGGATGTGATGGCAGACTATTCTACTGAACTAAAAAATCTAGAAGAATCTATTTGAATAAGTAATGAGAATTCCATCTTCCATTTCATTGAAAAGCAAAATAGTTGTGTGGTGGTAGGAAATGAAAATTTCAAGCTAGATATCTCTAGTAAGAACATATGATTCATCTCATGAATCTTAAAAACAGCAGCCAAAATGAAGAAACAAGGAAATTTTAACAGCGATTTTCCAGATTGGCAAGGAGTGATAAAAAGATACAATCAAACACTTAAAGATTTTATTGCTTTGCAAAATAGTCATTTTGATGCATCTTGGTTTTTCTTTGAACCAGGAATGTGAAAATTTAATTGAATTGTTTATGCTGCATGAAACATGGCATATAGATTCAAAAAGAACATTTCAAAAATAACAAACAAATGAAATTTTATAAACAAAAGTTCTTTTACATTAGACAATGAATGTTGATGAGATGAAATCAAAAAAATAATAAAAGTGTGTCAAAACAATCCTGATAAGAAGTTTCTATTTGTATTTGCATGACATGCATCACAAGGATGAATTTCTTTTCCAGATTGATCAGAAGATATAGAAGAATTAATGAAACAAAAAAATCTAAGCATAGTTATTCATGGCTGTTACGTCTGAAGTTTAATTCCCGAAGATATAGAAGAAATAAATGCAAATATTACATTAATGGCTTGAGACCACGCCACAACAACATTTTCATGAATTAATTATCGACTAGGAGCTCTTGATGATAAAGATGCTGATTTTGATGCAAATGAAGACGTCTCTTTCAGCGAAGCATCCCTTTATACAATAATAAATGATCCATATAGCATGCATCCAACATTTTTCCACAATCTCAAAACAGGAGAGACTCGACCAATATCATAAAGCTTTCCAGCTTTTATCTCCATCATCACAATATAAATCACAATAAACCAATAAACTAACCTCTAAAATATTACTGTAAAATCACCTCCTATAGATTTATCTGTAGTAGGTTTTTTGATAATAATTTGCACATCATAGCTACGATTACGACCATGCGCATCTAATAAATAATAAGTATTGGACACGGGTTGAGGGAAAGAAAAACTGTATTCTAGATATGGATACAAGTCACCTTTTTGACTACGAAGAAGGGAAATAAGTCAAAGAGAAAGTTGGAGTCAACTCACTTCAGGAGAAACAAAAATATCATGAAATGTCATCTGTTTTACTGTTCCAGTGGCAGAAATACTATTGTGCTCGGTCAAACTCGAAGAAACCAAAAGTGGAGAAAATGAATTTCAGAAAGACAAAGGAAGTATATATGTAGCCAAATTATTGATACGTGAGGCTCTGATTGTAGAATCAAAAGGCTCATTTACTTGCATACCACTATAATAAAAGATATCAGGCACTGAAAAAAGTTTAAAGGAGATACCTGCATAAGTTCATGCTAGTCACCGATTTACTTTGACCTCATCATACATATCGTCTTGATCAAGATCACAATTATAGGGTTCTGCCGCAGCATCACACAATCATGCATAGATAGTATTACCAAAAGCAGAATAAACAACACGTGGCAATCTAAGGATACCTGTAAAATCACTACCAGAGAAATACACTATATTATCGGTTCATGTATATCCATAGTACTGTTCACCACTTGTAGTCGCATCAAAACTCAAAGGAATAACCTCTAATGAAGTATATCCCATAACATTATAAGAAGAACTATCTCCAGATTGCAATAAAGAATCAGTATTCCCCATACCAGAGAGAGGGATACGTGAGGTTCTAGAAGAAATTTGTCGGCTACTCCCTTGAGCATTTCCTGTCAAAAAAGAGATTACTGCATCACTTTTGGGTCACCAAGTGGTAGATCATATAAAACCACCTGATCATTCAAATCCAGGAGATCTATATTTCAGTACTAGTAAGCCTCTTTCTACAGAAGAAAGTGCAGAGTAATAAGCAGCATTATATTGAGTAATATTAGAGATTTGTTGAAAAAAAGGAAAAAAGACTGAATACATACTGAGAAATAATCAGACACCTAATGAAAGTAATAATAAGGCAAAAACAAGAAACATGGGAATGGAATTGAGAATTGAGAATTAAAAATTGAGAATGAGATACCAAAACTTCGTAATTCTAGAGTTTTTTTGTACAAAAAAGTTCCGACACTACCTGTCCCGCACCAGGCGGGGTTAACTATTAACTATTAACTATTAACTCCTCTTCTATTCGATATTAGGTGCGCCACACTGAGGGCAATAAGCATAGACATGAGGATAACTACGAGAACATTCTTTACATTCCACTTGAAGTTTTTCTCCGCAAGAAATACAACAACTATATTCTTTAGGATTGAGCGTATGACAATTGACACAGGTAATAAGATTTAATGCACAAGATTCTCTCCAAGGAAGTGCATCTTTTTTATGATAAACAGGTCTAATGATGAGGTACAAAGGCAAACCAATCAAGGGAGTCAAAAACGTGACTAACAAGATACTTACCATTTGAAGTCCAGAGTTATTTGTTCTAGAAAGAATATCTTTAGCAACTCGAATGATTCATAATATCCACAAAGAGATAAGGACAATGAAAACAATTTGAAAAATAGCACCAAGCGACTGAGAAGAAAATAACGAATCAAACAGACTTACAGAAGAAGAAAGAACTACGCCCACACCAGATCACATTACTACAAATTTTAAAAAATAAAAAATATATTACAAAATCTTTTTCTTGAGGACTTGTAAGGAATCATCAATTTTTTTCAAGCTATTCAATAAAAAAGTTATCCTAGCTGGATTGGTAAATGCAGATTCTAAAATAACGATACTCATACCATCCTCTAAATTTTTCATAGAGACCTGCAAGATTTCTATATTAAGCTCGGAAAATATTTTGATAACATGCATAATGGTACCATACTGAGTAGAAATTTTCAATTCCATGCTCAATCTGTAAAGATTCTCAGGCTGATCTATTCGATGAGCTTCCAATAATTTATCAAAACCAACGGTTTTCATAGATCTACAAGAAAGGGTATGAATTTTTATCCCATCTCTCCCCGTCTTAGCGATAATTCTATCACCGAGAGAAGGTTTACATTCAGGACAGAAATAGTAGTTCAAAAGAGAATCTCCATCAACCACCACACGGTCAAATTCTATAGGCTTAGAAACTGACCTACGAGCAGCAGGTTGTTTGTGAGAAAGCTTCCACTCTGCAGGATATACCTCTTTGACAAGAGCCGAAAAAGTATCTTTTTTATCAAAAATAGTAAACAATTTTTTCTCTATCTCATCTTTAGTGTACAACTTACTCACTTTATCTTCTTGAGAACCAACTGAAGAAAGGTGAAGAGATTGTAGATAATTATTGAGATCTTTAAGCATTTGTTTTATAATGTCATCTTTTTGTTGATTTTTAAGAAATCTTGTAAGACTATTTCTTGCTCCTGGCGTATGTAAAAAATCTAACCAATGCTTATTTGCTGACGACCTATTTTTGAAGGTATTGATATGCACAACATCTCCCATCACAGGAAGATAACTGATAGGTTTAATTTCTCCATTGACGATAGCATTTTTAAATCTCAACCCAATATCAGTATGGATAGTGAAAGCAAAATCCAATACACTACTCCCCGTTGGCAATTCTATAACATCCCCCCTAGGCGTATACAAGAAAATACGCTTATCTAGTACTTCAATATTCAATTCTTTTTTGAATCATTCTTTATCATCTAATGTTTTATATGCATTTACAATATCTTGTAATCTTTTGATCCATTCGGTCTGTTGAAAGGGAACTTTCACAGAAGAATTATTTTCAGCATAAGCAAAATGCGCTGCCACACCGAATTCAGCAACATCGTCCATTTCATGGGTTCTGATCTGTATCTCAGTAGGGAAACGGAACATTCACAAAACCGTAGTATGGATGCTTTGGTATCCATTAAATTTTGGGACTGCAATATAATCTTTAATTTTTTTGATCAAAGGGGTATAATATTTGTGCACGATACCCAAGACCATATAACAATCAGCAACACTTTTGGTTAGGACTCTGTATGCCAATAAATCCATAACACTACCAATATCCTGAGATTGATATCTATGTTCTAATTTTTCATATACTCTATAAGGACTTTTTATCCTTCATTTTACTTCAAAATCACGAATTCCTTCCCTTTGCAAAAGCGTAGTAATGATTTTTACTCCTCTTTCTGTATATTTATCTCACTCACCAAAATACTTTTTGAGATACAAAAAAATTTCCTTAAAGGGACCTGGATGTAAGACCTTAAAAGATCAATTTTCAAGATATAATTGATAATAATACAATCCGAGTCTCTTGGCAATAGGGACATAAATTTTCATGGTCTCATGTGCGATTTTTTCTCTTTTAGAAGGATTGGGATGATATTCCAAAGTTTGGATATTGTGGATACGATCAGCTAGTTTCACAAAAATAACTCTCAAATCATTAGCCATAGCAAGAAAGGTCTTTTTGAGCGTCTCCAAATGTCTATCTTCTCATTTATATTTAATCTTGGATACCTTAACCATCCCCTCACAAAGGACAGCAACTTCATGACCAAAACGTCATTCTATTTCATCGATTTCCACATTACAATCTTCCACAACATCATGTAATAAACAAGTCTGAATAGTCTCCAAATCTGGTTTGAGTTGCATAAGAAAATTTGTAGCCTTAAGTGGATGTACTATATAAGCCTCACCAGAAAGTCTGAGTTGTCCAGCGTGTTTTTCTGCTGCGAAATCGTAAGCGCTTTGAATCAAAGGAAGTTTGTCTTCTGAAAGATATTTCCCAGCCTTCAATAATATCTTATCCAAAATAAGTTGAGGATTTTGGTCAAGAAAAGGGACATAATTGAGATATCTTTCTAGTTGAACAACATCCATCCCTCACAAAAAATAAAGATAAAATAATAATTATAAGTTATCTGAAGCGAAATTAGATATACTTCCACATAAAGAAACTTCTTGAGTAGGAAGAGATCCATATACTACTCTACTACAAAATACATATTCCTTAGGGCTAGAAGATCAACAAGATTGTATATGAGTATAAGGATCCTCCCACGCTCGATCTCAACGAGTACAACCAATAATCTGATATCATCAAGAGAAAGCAAGATCTTTCATAAACAAACCATATCCATATATTTCTCTAAAATAGGTTCATTCGGAAGTGGCATCAGAAGTACCAGGACAAGCAAACCAAACCCCAGAAGAAAGACACAAACGAAATTTCAGATCAATAGCGTCTACCCCATCAGCAAGGTTTAACCTAGCGGAATATCATGTAAGCACAAAATAACGTTGATTCCCAAGGAATGCAGTATCCAAAAAGTAAGCACCTCAAAACATCCATGGATCATTTTGACATCCAGGAGCAACAGCATCTACCATAGGGTCCATTTTGAGTCGACATTCATCTTTCTGTGCTGACCATCTCTTCCAGTTTGTATTCCTAATCTGATAGACTGCTTCGATACCTTCTCTTGCAAGATCAAGTGCAATAATCTTTTGTCTACTTTCTTGGACATAAGCAAATCATCTTCTCAATACCACAAGTATAGAAAGAAGTCAAACCGTAAGTACTCAGATGATGATAAGCACTTCTATGATAGTAAATGATTTTTTGCTTGAAAAGCGCATCAATTTGCATACCTATATAAAGCAATATCAATGTAATGATACTTATGGCATTTTCAATACCAATAGAGAAGAGTTGAATGTATAATGAAGAGTTAATAATGTATAATATCAGATTTTTTATTTAGATGGGAGGCCTTAGATCCGATTCCTAATTCCCGATTCCTAATTCCTAATTCCCGATTCCTAATTCCTAATTCCCTTTATACTCTACAAACCATTTTCAATGACTGAGCAAGTAATCATGTATATCATAAGTTGAATTCTTTTTGTATTAGTGATTGTTGCCTTTGTAATTGGAACAGAGAAAATGATTAAAGTCATTTTGGGAAACTACATTTTGAGTAGTATCTGTTTAGCTGCAAGTCAATCATTAGACATCTTGATAAGTTCAATGCAGGCAACCCCAGAAGCAACATTTGCTGGACTTAGTTATGCAAGTATTCAAACATTTTTAGTCAATGGACAAACAACCATCATCTTGATTTTGTATATTCTCCTGCTTCTACTTATTTACAAAAATTCAAGGATTCACATCACTCTACCAAGCGATGAAGTAAGTCAAAAACTCTTACAATTTCTTCTTGTACCGCTTTCTGTCATTAGTATGATTTTCACACTCCAAATAGTCTTGATGGGGATACAGTTTGTAAACGTCCAAAACATCCAAAGTATGCTGACTGCAGTTTCCTCAAATCCCTACATTATCCAGTTCTTCTCTATGACTCCCGTCTGGCTGTTGATTCATGGAATCGTAACTATCATCATCACCTCAGAATTCAAAATAAGTATAAAGACAGATATTAGTGGTCTTTAGGTCACAAAATGCATTTTCATTCGTATACTATAATAGCAATAAGAACATTGATTGCACAAACAAAACATAAAAATACAAATCCGAACAACATCCGTATTTGCTCGTACCGACGACTTTAGATGCTTCAATTTCAAACGAAGTGAAGAAGTTGGAGATATCTAAAGCGGTCGGTGTATAATAGTAGAGTATTTTATATAAAAAATTCAAGAACCATGAATTGTTGGAATTTTGGATCATATACCTTGCCAGTGATGGCGATCGAAACCGTGGTGGATGACTACAGGAAAGAGTATTTTACCGAGACCAAAAAAGATACTCCATAAGACCCCTTCTTGTAATCATCTGCTACGGAATCCAACCGTAGCTTTTTTTAAAAGATTTTATGCACTACCCCGAAGATCATGAAGAAAGAAACATCAAAAATCATTCACATTACTCAATGTTCAAAATCATTCTGAAACAAAATACTATTTGAAAATATCAGTATCAATTTTCATCCATGAGACAAAATTGGAATCATTGGCAAAAATTGATGTGGAAAAACAACATTTCTAAAGTTATTAGCTGGAGAAATACTATCGGATACCTGAGGAATTTGAAATAAGAACAGTGTCGCCCATATGCCACAAGAGATTGAATGTACACACGATATAACGGTACTAGACTATATAACACAAGATATGTTATGACGAGAAGAGTATAAGATATATCCCCTAATGGAAGAACTCAATTTACATATTAATCTCCTCCAAACAGTCAAAAGTCTCAGTGGTGGAGAACAAAAAAAATTACAACTCACGAAGATTCTCTTACAAGATGCAGATGTTCTTCTTCTAGACGAACCGACAAATCATTTAGATCAAGCATCATTAGAAATTTTACAAAAGAGAATCACAAATCATCCAGGCATAGTTCTTTTTGTGTCACATGACAGACATTTCCTCAATATGATGGCAAATAAAATATTGGAAATGGAAAAAGAAGAGTTTACTGTTTATCATGGAAATTACGAAATATACAAAGAAGAAAAAGAAAAACGTAAAATGAAACAACAACAAGAATATATCATTTACACAAAAGAAAAAGAAAAGCGAGAAACTCGGATGACTGAAATGAGACAAAGAGCATCTGTATATATAAACCCCGCATTAGGTCGCCTAATCAAAAGCAAAGAGAAATATATAGAAAGAGAGATTTACGCTCATGAAATTGAAAAAATAACAAAAGAAAAATCATTAAAACTTCAAGCAACCTGATGAACTCATAGAGGAAAACTCATTCTAGAAATGCAGAAGATAAATGTAGGATACGATGACACCATATTAATAAAAGATTGTTGCTTAGAAATTAGAGGAAAAGACAAAGCTATAATCACAGGAGAAAATGGAAGCTGAAAAACAACACTACTAAAACACCTAATAAAAGTACTTCAAAAAGAAATTGTAGACGAGAATGTTAGAGTTTGAAATGATATTTCCTATGAATACTTCGATCAACACAATGAGATTCTCCAATCACACGAAAAAGTACTCTCCCGATTTAGCAAAAACAATAAAACCAAAATACCTGAAACCAACATAATAGCCCAACTCAGAATGATAGGATTATCTATGCAGGAAATAAATATGACTATCGATACATTAAGTTATGGACAGAAAGTAAAATTAAAGTTTTTACAAATGGTAAGTGCACCCACCAATATTCTAATTTTAGATGAACCGACAAATCATTTGGACATACCAACTAGAGAAACCATAGAGAATATGCTACAAGAATACCCATGAGCAATAGTATTTGTTAGTCACGATCAATATTTTGCAAATAAAATACACATAAACACAACCTACACCATCCAAGATAGAAAAATAATAACAACTCACCATTTATCACTATAACAAACACTACCATGGACAAGCAAGTACAGAACATCTGACCTATCAGAGTCCTCAAGTACGCACGAGAAAAATATCTAACAGAAAAAGGTAATTTTCTTCCACTTTTCTTTATCAGAGCACTAACTACATTTGGAACGCTAGTGCCAGCAATATATTACAAAGAAATGGTAGATATTATCTCCAAAGTCACTCCGAGCCAAATGAGTGAATGAGCACATCATGCGATAGCAATCTTGTTCATTATTTTCTGGATCAAGATGGCAAACCTCATGGCGTATAGAATATCCGACTTTTTCCTCATTAGAATGAGTGTAAATATCTCCAAAAAGATTTACCTAGAATGTTTTGCCTATCTTCAGAAACATTCCTATAGATTTTTCTCCAATAATTTTACGGGAGCACTAATCAAAAAGGTAAATAAACATGTAGGATCTATAGACCGCATCAGCGATATTCTATTCTTAGAGATCTCTACTATCACATTAAATAGCCTCTTTATTTTGATTGTAACAGGCACACAGAATGGCTATCTTGCACTGATACTCTGAGCATGGTTAGTCATCTTTATGGTGGTCCAATATTATCTTTACAAACGAAATTATTCCTATGAAGTATTGTCCAATGTTCGAGATTCTAAGGTATCTGGAGCACTATCTGACGCAATTACGAACAATTTTAATATAAAGATTTTTGCAAGTGCAGACAGAGAATCTGCTCTTCTAGAAGAAGTAGTAGAAAAACGAAGAAAGATCACAAGAACAAAATGGTTTAGAGCAATGGTTATCCGAACATCTACAGCAATACTTACCGTCATTTTGGAGATGTCTATCTTCTTCTTCGCTATACAATTTCGAGAACAAGGAATCCTTTCTATAGGAGTCTTCGTCCTACTTCAGATCTATCTTTTTAGAACAATTGACCAGATGCGAAGTATCGGAAACATCTTTAGAAATCTGTATCAAGCATTTAGCCAGTCAGCAGAGATGTTGGAGATATTAGACGAAAAACATGAAGTACAAGATACAAAAAATGATATATTAAAGATAAAACAAGGAACTATTGCATTCAATAATGTCACCTTTAGATACGAAGAAAATGATAACGTCTTCGACAATCTTTCTTTCAAAATCAAACCAGGAGAAAAGATTGCTCTCGTAGGAGAGTCAGGAAGCTGAAAAACAACCGTGGTCAAATTGCTTTTTAGGTTTTTCGACATCCAGGGAGGAAGCATTACTATCGACGGACAAGATATCGCCCAAGTCACCCAAGACAGTTTGAGAAATAGTATCTCCATGGTACCTCAAGATCCGATTCTCTTTCATAGGACCTTGAGAGAAAATATTGCTTACGGGAAACCAGATGCTACCGAAGAAGAAATCATTGCAGCATCCAAGATGGCCAGATGTCATGACTTCATCTTAAGATTTCCAAAAGGATATGAGACATTAGTCGGAGAAAGAGGAATCAAACTCTCTGGAGGAGAAAGACAAAGAGTCGCTATCGCAAGAGCAATACTCGAAAACAAAAGTATACTAGTTCTGGATGAAGCAACCTCAAGTCTCGATTCAGAATCCGAAAAAGCTATCCAAGAAGCTATGGAAGCCGCAATGGACAATAAGACCGTCATCATCATTGCACATAGATTGTCTACCATTATGAAGATGGACAAAATCATCGTTATGGACAAAGGACAAATCAGTGAACAAGGAAGCCACAAAGAGCTTCTTGCAAAGGATAAGGGAATCTACAAAAAACTTCGAGATATCCAAAGTGGAGGGTTCATAGAGTAAAATTAGTTTTTTATTACTAACACTATTACCATGGAAAACACAAAAATAGTGAACATACCAAACAATACACAAAGATTGATCATAGAGAGATTGAGCTTAAAATACATTGAAGAAATATTCAAAGAATTTACTGATGAGGTAACTCAATATCTTAGAGCTTCTACTCCCAAAAATATCCAAGAAGAAATTGATCGAGTGGAACGCAGTAAGGAAAAAAGTAAAAAATGAATAGAGATGAACTTTACTGTTAGTGACAAGCAATGAGATTTCATTTGATGCTGTGGAGTAATGCAGTTAGATACAGTCACTCCTGAAATAGGGCTCTGGATGAAGCAATCCGCTCGAGGGAAAGGATATGGGAAGGAGATGGTAAGGACTCTTATAGATCGAATGGTTCGCACTAGAGATTTTGAATACATCATATACAGAGTACACATTGACAACATATGAAGCAGAAAAATCGTAGAACACTTGGGATGAGTAATCCAACTCAATGATCAAGGAGAAGAAAATGTTTTTCAAGAAGAAAAATTCGATCACTCTTCCAGCTTCCCAGTAGTAGAATACAGAATATATAAATAAGACGCCGAAAATCCCTATCTCATGAAAGTGGGATGGGGAATTTTGTTTGAAAAAAACAAGGAAATGTATATACACTAGCCAACAATTTATTCCATCACGTAAGGGAAATGGATCTAGAAAGAAAGTATTTCTGATTTGAATTTAGTGCTGATTACACTCAAGAAGAGGGGCAATGATCAGCATTAGCTATTCTTCAGGTAATCAATGGGCAATTAGAATCAGTATTTCATCCTTGCGACAACTGCGAGGAGACTCTTTGTGGAATAGAAATAGGGGACAACGAATCCGAATTAGCACTAGTCTATCTCCAAAAAAAATGAGTAAAAGAGCTCTATAGTATCCTGAGGGATACTTTCCCCAAACCAGAACATAATGAGCAACTTTTATGATTGACAATTTGTTTTGATGGCTGTAAAGAAGAGCTAGACAGTAAGACCCGATATATGTATGAATGATTATATGACGAGGAACATAAATACTGGGAAAAACAATGTGCAGAATATGGGATTGAATTAAAAAGATATGACAAGAGAAAAGAAAAATAAATTTTATCCACCACTACCCATGAGAATATTTCGAAATGGATTATTGATGGGGCTCGTGTTCCAGTTAGCTATTGGTCCCGTCTTTATATACATAGTCAATATCACACTCCAATGAAATATATCTACGGGATTAGCTGCAGTAGCAGCCGTCACTTTAGTAGATTATCTCTATATTGCACTTGCTCTATGATGAGTAGGAGTTTTTCTCGAAAAGAAAAAAATAAAAAATATTCTATGAACCATAAGTGCAATTGTTTTGATAGGATTTGGGATCATATTAGGACTCCATATATTTCAAAATACGAGTAGCATTGAAAATATAATCCAAATACCTAGTATACTCAGCAGTTTTTCATCGACCTTCTTACTTACCATTACGAGTCCACTCACTATCATCATGTGGACAAGCTTATTCACCACAAAGGCGATAGAAAACAACTATTCCAAAAGAGAATTACGAATATTTGGACTGGCGGCAGGATTAGCAACGTTCCTTTTTATGGGGACAGCTGTGGGTATCGTATCCTTAGTCAAAACAGATATCCCAATGATAGTCATCAAGATACTCAATGGAATAGTTGGTACTCTACTTATCGTATACGGTAGCATAAGACTTATCAAAACATCAAAAAATTTACTTAACACTTAGCATTTAGAAGTTAACATTCCCCCCATATGTCCACCTATCTTACTCTAGAAATCTTTCTCGACAATCAAGACTTCTATATCTCTGAAACACAAGCAGGGAAGATTTTTGTCTATCCTACTGATACCATTTATGGCATCTGAGCAATCTATAATCAAGAAAACAAAGAAAAAATTTTCCAAATCAAACACAGAGATCAGAAGAAAATGTTTTCCATTATTGCACCAGATTTCGATTGGATTGCAGAAAAATATAAAATACCTCAGACAGATCCCCAATTCCCAATAAACCAATTCCCAATTACCAGTACCCCCATCACGATAAATAGCCTCAAGAAATACCTAGAAAACTATCATGGAGTAACTTATATTTTCTCATATGAAACTCCGGGAGTCAGGATCATCAAACATCCCTTCCAAAATTTTGTCCAAACCTTAAACGATGCTTTTATTACTACTTCTTGTAACATAGCAGGAGAGCCTATCGTTACAGATGTAAAAAATATACCTGCAGACATCGCACAACAGGTGGATTACATCATAGACGGATGAATTTTGGGTGGCAGACCTTCTGTCCTCATCGACTTAGTTGCTAATAAAATCATTGAAAGATAAGAGTTGACAAAAGAGAGTAAATATTTATAGTATATTCCATATTTTATATAGGACAATTTAAAAATGGAAGAATACTCGTTACACAGTTTATGATTTTGAGACAAACAATATTCATTAACAAAAGAATTAAATATATATTCTTTTTTTGATAATAGATGAAGGAATTGTCTACAAATAAAAGAAGAAATAGGAATGAGAATACATGCATTACTAAATATTCAAGCAATGAAAGATAATAGATTGAGCAAACATTATGAACAGATTTCAGAAATATATAATATAGCAAACTGTCATGGCACTGCTTTATATACATTGGGACATTGCGAAGGAAATGATCGAGATAAATTGGACGTAGATGGAGATATGTTCATATATGATGAAGAACAGGATCGAGTCAACAAAAAAATAGCATTCGAAAAAGAGTATCTCAAACCATACTCCCTGGAGTTATTTAAAGAGTTGTCATTACCTCTAGGTATTCATTTCACAAACTTATTTCAAAGACACAGCGCTATTCTTTTATGAGAAGACAAAAGAAACTCAGAGTATTACGTCAGTTTTCAAAAGATAGCCTACTGAGAACCATGGGTAATTGCATCATTTAGAAAAGAAATTTTGAATCTAAGGAAAGATATCCAGTTAATACCAAACAATTATAGATAAGCTCTTTAATAACCTGCGTGTAAGGAACGGTTTAAAACCTTCTCCTATTTTTTTGCAAAGGCTGAGTCACACCTCCCATCCAAAAGCAACTTGAAAATTCGACAAGAAACAATAAACGTGAAAGACCTTCAGACTTTTTATTTTATAAAAAATATACGATGTACAAAATTCAAAATGTCCGAGCAAGAGAAGTCCTTGATTCTAGAGGAAATCCAACTGTAGAAGTAGAAGTGACCCTCACTACAGGAGAAATGGGAAGAGCAATTGTTCCATCTGGAGCATCCACAGGAGTCCACGAAGCATTGGAACTCAGAGATGAGGATAAAACAAGATATCTCGGGAAAGGCGTCCTCAAAGCCGTAAATAACGTAAACACAACCATCAAAGATGCTGTCGTAGGAAAAGAATTCGAAACCGTAAGAGAATTAGACACCGTAATGATCGATCTCGATGGGACTCCAACTAAGTCCAATCTCGGAGCAAATGCAATCCTTGGAGTATCTATGGCATTTGTCGTAGCAGTAGCTAAGGTAAATAATGAACGAATTTATGAATATATCAACAAAGGAGAAGGACACATCTTGCCACATCCTATGATGAATATCTTGAACGGCGGATCTCACGCTGACAACAATGTCGACATCCAAGAATTTATGATTGTTCCTGTGGGAGCAAAAGATTTCCATGATGGACTCAGAATGGGAGCAGAGATATTTCATGCATTGAAAAAGATATTGAAAGGAAAAGGGATGGTAACTTCCGTAGGAGACGAAGGAGGATATGCACCAAATCTTGGCTCTAATGAAGAAGCATTGCAAGTCATCATGCAGGCCATCACTGCCGCAGGACATGAAGGAAAAATCAAATTAGCACTCGATTGTGCAGCATCAGAATTTTACAAAGAAGGAAAATATAATCTTGCAGGAGAAGGAAGAATCCTCGATCATCCAGAACTTGTCCAACTCTACAAAAGTCGAGTAGAAAAATATCCTATCATCTCTATCGAAGATGGAATGGCAGAAGATGATTTCGATGGACGAAAAGAAATCACCAAAGAACTTGGAGACAAGATTATGTTAGTAGGAGACGACCTTTTCGTAACCAACATGGAAAGATTACAGATGGGAATCGATCAAGGAATGGCGAATGCTATCCTTATCAAACTTAACCAAATTGGATCCGTATCAGAGACTATCGACTGTGTACGCATGGCTCAAGAGCACGGTATGAATGCTATCATCTCTCATAGATCAGGAGAAACAGAAGATACCTTCATCGCCGACTTAGCTGTTGCTTTGAATACTGGATTTATCAAGACAGGATCAGCATCTAGGACAGACAGAATTTGTAAATATAACCAATTGATGAGAATAGAAGAAAGATTGGGAACTACAGCTAAATATGGAAAATAGATTTATCAATGTACTATGATCATGCTTCTAGAAATAGTCAAAAATCTATGATTAAATGATAAACAGGCAAAGGTGTACCTGTCCCTTCTAGAGATAGGCACATCTCCTGTTACAAGAATTTCTAGCAAAAGCGGAATAAATAGATCAAGTTGTTATGATATCTTACAAGATTTGATACAACTTGGGTACATACAGAAAACACAGAAAAAATGAATAGTACAATTTGCTGCAACACTTCCAGAGATACTGGCAGAACAGCTAAAACAAAAACATGCTACATTCGAAAACGCATTGCCACTTTTTCACGAACTCATAAATTCATATAGCATTAGACCAGCGGTAAGAATCGCTGATGGCTTAGAATGAGTAAAAAACATCTACAGAGACCTCCTGACAGAGAAGAAGGAAATACTCTCTTTCATAGGGAGTGAGATACAAGACGCCGAACTTCTAAACTTTATAAATCACCAGTTTATCACACAAAGGGTCTGCAAGAAAATAAAACAAAGGATCCTTTCCACCGACTTAAAAGACCAAAAAAGGGCATATAAAATCGATAAGAAATTTCTTAGAGAGAAAATAAAAATAAACAGCAAGGATCTTTCTCTAGTATGTGGAATCCACATCTATGCAACGGACAAGATTATGATCAATCTTTTCCAAAAATCAGACATGGTAGCAATGATTATAGAGAGCAAGCTTCTCTACCAAACACTAAAATCACTTTTCGAATATATACGAAAGATCAACATCACTTTCCTCAAAAAAGCATAATTTGTTGATATTTTCGACAACACGTAATAGTAATTAGTAATTGACTTATCTGCGTAAATAGATAATACGTTCGACACTTTTTATATTATAAAAAATAGAGAGATGTCGATCGAACAAATCCAAGAAACACTAATTATCCAACAAACAGAAGAAATTCTCAAACAACAACAAAAAATTATACAAAAATCAGAAACAATAGAAAAAATAAAAGATCTTCTTGGCCTCGTAGAAGATAATGAGGAGATATATTTCGATGAAGTAACACCTGGAATACACGATTCATCATGAGAATACATCTATTGAGGAAAACTGTTCGAAGATATGAAGAAAGACTTTCCCAGACTATACTCAAGTATCAAAAGGACCTCAGACAATGTGCTTCCTATACTCCAGACATTTGAAGCAAAAAATGAGAAACGCCTAGAAGAATTGGAGAAGTCCACACAAAGAAACAGAAGAAAGCTTTTTTCAATACTTTGGTCCATAGCAAGAGAAAATTCGACAGAAACAAAAGAAG
>CAIVDB010000020.1 GCA_903904545.1 uncultured bacterium
ATGGAATGTTAAATGCTAAATGTTGAATGTTAAATGAAGGAGTCTTTTTGAAGGGAGCTTTAAATTTTGAATTATAGATTTTGGATTTGTGGAGCTTTTTTACTTTCTATTTTTTGCTACCTTTGACAATTTTCCTCCCTTCCTCGCGAAGCGTTCCTCTATTTTTTAAATTTCTCCTTTCTTCATTAAGCTAGATACTAACTATTTCCTTTGAAAATACAATGCATACCCTTATTGGAGGACAAAATTCTTCATTTCCTTCCTTATCTGTTTGTATTGAGGACAGAGTTTTTCTACTTCGAGCCAAAATCTCGCTGAATGGTTTTTTACCTTGAGATGGCAGACCTCATGGATAATAACGTAGATAATATATTTGGTCGGTAGATGGACGAGGCTGAGATTGAGAGAAATTTTTTGATCGTGGGTGCAAGATCATCGCTTGGACGTGGTTTTTCTGATGTTGAGTTGCGCGTATTTTTTACCTAGTGTTTCACTGTATTTGTCTAAGAATGGGCGAGCATATTCTTCCAAAATTTTTTTAAGTTCTTGTTGTAGTTTTTTGGGGTTTTGCGTGATTTCTGAGATAGGAATGCTTTCTCCGAAAAGGGTAGTCATCCCTTCGTTTGCCGTCTGTATCTTTTCTTTGGTATGATAATACTTCCAAAGTTTTTCTCCTCTTTGGACTAAATTTTCTTCGAACTTTTTATCATGTTTGAGAAATTTAGGAATGGTGATTTCTAACATTCCCTCTTTGTTTATCCTGGCATAGCCGTTTCTGACTGATTTATAGGTGATGATGGGTTCCATATCGAGAGTATATGGTTTCCTAGAAAGCTTGCAAATAATTAATGTTGAATGTTGAAGGCTTAATGATTAATGAAGGAGTCTTTTGTGTCCTCCTTCTACGAAGGAGATCCTGTCCCGCAAAGACTGCGGGAAGGACCACGACCACCGCGATTCTGCGGGGCAGGCAGTGGTGGAGGATTTTAAAAAAACTCCAATGTTATTCATTATTAATTCTCTATTTGACTTTTGATTTGTCTTGTCTATGATGAAGAAACCCATATATATTTGTTCTTGTGTTTTACTTTCTCCTGGAGAGATATGTTTGTACATAAGGAATTCCATTTGGTCACAACGAAACCTTTGGAAGTAGTAAATATTACTCAGGAAGTGCAAAATTTTCTTGATGAACAACAGTGTAAAAATTGATTAGTAAATGTCTTTACAAGGCATACGACTGCGTCTATTAAGATCAATGAATATGAAGATGGATTTACGAAAGATCTTGTGCTTCGATGTGATAAACATGTCCCTGAAGATTGTTTTTATCATCACAATGATTTACCCAATAGGGACCCTCAAACCATGTATTCAGATAGAGAGGAAAGTCTAGATGGTCATTCTCATCTTAGATATTTATTACTTGGGGTAACGAGTGAAACTGTCCCCGTTGTAGATGGAAAAATGCTTCTCGGAAGATGGCAAAGCATCCTCTTTATTGAGATGGATCATGCGAAAGAGAG
>CAIVDB010000021.1 GCA_903904545.1 uncultured bacterium
TATCGAAGTGATAATTTTTTGCACTACATTTATTTTTGGGAGAGCGATCTTACAAACATGGAATGAATAAGTAAGAAAATAAGCATCCGAGGCCTAGTTTCTTTATATGCACTCTCTTATATTTTACAGAGTTTCTTTTTTGTAAATCGAAAAAAAGTATATGCAGCAGAAAACACTTCTCTTACCAACATTGTAGCGATTTTCGTAGACAAAGAAATATATCCAGATATTCAAGATGATATCCAATGGTACACAACACAGTACATACAAAAAAAATTAAATGCAAGCAAAGCGATAATACTGCCAATAAACACCAAAGACATCAAAGCATTTGAAATTAGCAAAATGTTAGAAAACATGTATTTCGATGGGATACAAGAAGAGCCATCAAAACTCATTGGGACAGTATTGATAGGCGACATTCCCCTTCCTGTGATCAAAGAAGATGGATATATCTATCCTAGTATTTTCCCTTATGTAGATTTTGAAAAACAACAATTCATATTCGACGCAAACCAAAATTTTTTCATTCCAAACAATAATCCTAACGGACAAGCAGAGATATGGCATGGGATCATAGATTTCAATACAGCAACAGAATACCATACCTATTTCACTAAACTCAAAACATATTATCAAGACCCAGAAAAATTTATTGATACAAAAATACGATATGACGATCTCATAGCGACAAAACAATACATGGTACCGGACAATATAAACTATTATGTCAACAATCAAATATTCGCAGAAGATAAATGATATCATAGATTTACGAATCTTATGTTCAACACACTAAAGGAGGATCACAATACAAGAGTTTGAAATATCGGAGCATCATTGGAAAATGACCTACAAGATACTGATGAACAGCTCAAAGCATACGGAGAAAAGATAAGTCAACAACAACAAGATGCTCAAGAACAAATTGACGAAATTTCCACGACAATACCAACAAGCCTCCTAAGCAAAAGTATCCAAGAAATCAGCAAAACCTACGATGAAGTTATCAACACCAAAATGCTTGCTAAGATGAAAGAAAATGTTTCCAATGCAGCAAGACGATATAAGAAAAACAGCAGTGGAGTAATGATTGATGATATCAATAGCCATTACGAAAAAGTAGCACAAAAAGACACTCGAATACTAGGAAATGATGAAACCAGCACACAGCCATTACTTATCCAGTTCAATACTGCACTAGAACAATCTCTCAATACTGCAATCGAAGAAAATAAATACTATATGAACATCCCTATTCCACTCACATCTCTCAACTTTGTAACAAATCAAAAAAGAGGAAGGTGTATTTTCCCTACGTATGATTACTACCAAAATTATTATTTTGGACAAGAAGCGAACAGTATCCAGTCAGCACAAGACATCAGTATATACAAAGGAACATATCAGAATCTAAAGACACTTTCCTGACAACAAACACAAAACGAACTCCAATCTATAGGAGCATCTTATAAAGTTTTTTCTACTCAAGTCGAAGCAAATAGAAAATATAATTTCAATAATGCACAAGAAGAGATAACACTCTACAACACATACAAAACGAATAAGCTAGAAACACGAAAACTTACCTGTCCAAAATATCTCTTTGGACGAAAACGACTAGGAATCTGTATCAAGACAAGAGTTTGGAATGTAGATGATTATGACGATGAGAATAAATGTTATATAAACGATCCTCAAAAACAATGAGGCTGCGAGACGGTCGATGAATTTAGTTTTAAAAATCGGTGAGGAGCTTCGCCCATAAATTTCAATAAAGATACTCAACAAGCAAATCCCTCTGATTATAGAAATGCAAAACTTCCTATTTATGATATTGCAGGATCCAAAGCAACAACAGGAGAAGAAACAAACACAGATTCTTACCTAGCTATAGAAAAATATACAAATCTCATCCAAAATAAATTTTGAGGAAATGCTATAAAGAAAGATAATGGCACCTTTCTATTTTACATAAGATATCCTGGATACAATGGGAATACCATACCATTCCCGAATGTAGTGCCTACATGAGATCTTGATGATAATCCCACACGAACAACAAGTCGACCAAAAACATATGCTCAGACAAATTTCTTCACTAAATTTTCTCAACTTCCCAACCACATCAAAGATCTAGGAAAAGCTGTAGTATATAGATGGACTCCCAATGCATGTATGGGATCTGCAGAAATTTATACCTATAAAACAATAGATTCTAGAGTACAAAACATCTCTCCCACACGAGACCAAATTTCGAGTTACCAGAAGTTTAGATTCAAAAGCGGATCTACATTAGAAAATTTCTATATAAATAGTAGCACGAATCTTACACGAAAGCAGCAAGAAATACAACAAGCAAAAGATCTTATCACAATAAGCACAAATACAAATAGCACTGGGATAAATGACAATCTCCTTTTTATCAAAAACAAAATCCAACAATATAATATCGCACTAGAAACGATAGAAAATTATAATACCGCTCAAATGAGCAGCCTCACAACAGGACAAATCCACAATTTAGCAAATCTCCGAGCACAGAACAATATAAATACACAAAGTAAAACATATATCAGTGGGTTTGCTCAAATAAGTATCCAAGGATTAGAAACCTTGGGAGATTATTTTTCATTGTTTAACCTAGACAACGTTAGAAACGCCTGTGAAGACATCATACAAACTCAAGCAATCAAGAACGATAAAGTAGAGCTTCTCTCATCTCGAAAGACAGACATAACAACAGCCTTAAATACAATCAAGACAAAGGCAAATGACATCAAGACAAACTTCACTCAAACAAAAAACATCTACCAAACGACTCAGAGACTTGCGGACAAAGCAGGAGTACTTCAAAACAAAAAAGCCGCCATAAATGCATTGCAAACTTGCTGAGCAAACGGACCTTGTTGATGTAATTATACCTACAAAGAAATTTGTGACACTATTGAAAACATCAAACAAACGCTTATTCAAGACAGAACAACAATCAACGAAAGCATAGACAATATCCAAGGTTATGCCGTGATAGAAGATAATCAAAGCACAACTGCCAATCCAATGCAAGAAACTGAAGAAGCACTCAATGAACAACTCTGGATCAATGAAACAAACAAAATTCTACAAATCATTACCACTTTCCCTACAAGTAACCAAATTGAAGCGAAAGACACAAACAAAGGAATAAACATAACCACAACAGAGAGGCCGATAGATAGTATTAGAAATATTACCTTCCAAGGGATAGGAGGCACTAAAGTACAATTAAATTATCCAAATCTCTATGAGGTGCCTGTCTATACAAAAATAGGAGACAAAGCTATCCTCAAAAGTCCAGAAGCGATCAGAGAAAGCATAAAAACATACATGACACAAAGGATACAAGAATACAATGAGAAACTTCAAGAACAGACAAACAAAAAAGGAGCCTTCTACCAAACATTCAATGCTCAATTCGATTTTTTACAATGACTAGATCCTCTTGCGACACCCAATCGTAATTATGGACTATTACCACAAGATTTCTTTATTACAAACATCATCAAGACAATAGACCGTATGACAAGCCAATATGGTAAAGAATACATCTTCGGTACACTTCCAAGCATAACAACAGAAGACAAACTCTTATTACTAGCAAAGATTTTGCGGTATCAAAATAGTCCTCGAACAGAGAAAAAGACAAACAATACACTTCAAGAGGACATCAAAGAAACACAAAACACGTTCAACATCAACCAAAAAATAGGAAGCACGATCAACCAATACCTTCAGAAAGACAACAACCAATGAGCATTTTTATCTCCTAAGTATAATAAAACAGGATATGAGGTAGCCTTCATCAATTCAGACGGGAATGATCTTATCCAAACAAAAGATACTCCAGCATTCATCCAAAATCTAGAAACCATCCAACAACAACAAGATGAAAAATCTGCACAGGCAAACAAAATACTCCAGCAGACACAGACAGCTTTTGAGCAAAGCATACAAAACGAATGTGGCATAGACCCTACAGGAACAGCCTTATTATTCGACGTCAAAACAGGAAAATCTCCATGGATCAACGCCCTCAAGTGTCGATGGAAAAAGACGGCAGAAAGTGCAAAAAATGGATTCAATGCAAAATTTACTTTCAAAAGTGCACTATGACCAGTACGAAATGATAACGAAAACATTTTCAATTCTGCCAAGGAATTTTCCAATAATCAGTCAGAATGGAAAAGTTTTGGACAACAAATAAATACAGAAGAAAAGAATCAAAAGACAATAGATGAAAGTTCTCCAATCATAGCAACAAAATTAAAAAACTATCTCAATACAGTCCAAGTCAAAATACAAAAAGAAACACAATACGCAGGAGACACAGAAAATAATCTAGCCATAAATATTAGTAAAGCCAATGGTCCAGTAAAAATCAAAGTGTCAGGAACAGGAGATGTGTGTTTATCATTAGACACGAAGAGAGTTTCTCTTTGCGAAGAAAATAGTAGTTTTACAATACAAACAGACAAAACACTCACAATCAAAAATACAAAAAAGCAAACAGGGACAAGCATACTCCAGGTAGACATTTGTGTTCCAAATACAAACGACTGTATAAGCAAAATAATAAAAACAGAACAAATACCAGGGACTATAAACAAAGTAAATATCAAGGTTCCGACAAATATCATACCAGTAGGAGGAGAATTGCCAGTGATTATACAAGCAAATGACAGCGCGGGGAACGGCATTCATCAAGACATTCAACTGTACACCATTTCTGTAAATACAGGAACCATCAATGGGCAAAAGAGCATACAAGTAAACTCTTTTGGAGAAACAATACTCTACGAAGCACCCAAAGACATCCAAAACAATACAACAGCAATCATCTTATTTAGTGGGACAAATATGGATGGAGAAATCGTGAATGGTCAGCAAAGTATCATTATAGCCAAAGCACATATCCAAGTCAGATATAATAACCAAGGAATACTCTCTCAAGACAAAAAACCACAAACTATAACATATCGTCTACCAGACAATGAAACAATACTCATCAAAACAGATGCGAAAGGGATTCCTCAAATACAAAAAGATCAACTTCCCAAAATCAACATACAACTCCAGGACAAGAATGGAAATACATTAGATTCTATAGCACGTATTACAAGTAAATATGGATTAGTAACCCCCGGGACTGTCAAAACAAGTGAGCAATCCAAGCAAAACACTTTTCAGGCACAAGAAACGGCACTCATCCAAGATGGCACATATGATCTCTATCTCTATCCAAACTTCAAAGTAGGAAATGATGAATTATATATAGAAGTGCCGGGGATACCAAAGATAATACTGCCAATCCAGATTAGCTCAGCACAAGCACACAAAGTTATCATCCAAACAGAAAAAGAGAATTATCAACCTCAAGAAATAGGCGCAGGAAAGATCGTAGTGCTAGACTATTGGAATAATAAAATACAAGATCCAACAACAATAAAAATAGGAAGTATAGGACCAGGGACAATCAATGATCAAGAAGCTACAGAACTACAACGAACAGGGGAGGAAATAAGCTTCAAATTCAAAAGCAAAGCAAATGGCGGAGAATGATATCTGTTTGCCTATATCAAAGAAAAGAGTTTACAAGAACAAAGTCCTTGATATCAAAATTTCTTTATACAAAAAAGCGTGTTACCAGAAACAAATCTCAATGTAATGTACCTCAATCTCTTTGGGACAGACTGGTGAAATCAACGATGATATTTTTCTGACAACAATAAAAAAGTGAATCAAATCACCAAAGAATCTGAAAAAATATTGATAACAACAACACAACTTATTGACCCAGGAAAAATTAAACAAATACAAATCACTATTACTCCTCAAGGACAAATACAAAACAAC
The DNA here is from genome assembly GCA_903904545.1 of uncultured bacterium. Next base: position 5,893 of record CAIVDB010000021.1, read on the forward strand.
ACAGATCAAAAACAAGTTCTTTATATAGATCAGGGAAACTTCCAAGTATATATCGAAAATATTGTAAGATACACCTTAGGAAAAACAAATACATACAAACGAAATCAAATAAAGACTCCCGATGCAATAGAGAGCGAGAAGAAAAATATCTTACGATACATTCCAGAACAACTAGATAGCATCATCTCAGGCAATACAATCAAGGACAATAAGCTCTATATCAACGATCAAGTTGTTATGGACCTTACTGAAGGAACTACTTCCACTCAAATAGAGGCAAACAATAAACAACATAAATGATACGATGCCTATGACATCATCCGAAACAACAAAAAGGTAGGAGAAATATACGTACAAGGGACACCAACAAATATCCAAATACAAGATACAAGTAAATACGAAAAGACATCAGTTTTCACAGAAGGATCTACAAATGGACAACAAGGAATCTGAATATATTCTATAGAGAGTTCTTTTACCAAAAATGGATACGTGTCTATACAAGATAGTAAAGATCCTCTTCTAGGAATAGGATTTACTAATAAGTTCAAAAATATAAGCTATTTTGCACAAGGAAAATCGGCAGGAGAGGCAACCTTGCCTTATGGATCAGCATTTCTCATCAATTTTGGAGATCCCTTGGTGCAAAGAGTCTCTGAAAGCATAAAGATAGATAAAACAGATTTTGATGGAGCGCCAGGACAAAGCATATTTTCAGATCCAAACAAAACAATATTCAAAGCGATACCCACAGATATGAACAACGATGGACTACAAGACATCATCATTGCCTACACAGATGGAAGCATCAAATTAGCAAAAAATTATGGAGGAAAAACAGTTCCCTATACAGACCTCCAAGAGCTCATGATAATCGCAGACAGTATCAGTGATATCAAAATAGGTGATACTAATTGAGATAAATATCCTGATATTATCATCCAAACCACAGAGAATAAAATCATAGTCTACAAAAACAATGCAGGAATCATGGAAGTAGACTGAACCCCTGTTTGTCTAAACACAAATCAAGAATGAACAGGCATAACAGCAAATCCAGACAGAATAGACGACGTCTACCAACTTTTTATAGAAGACATGGACAAAGATTGATCTCTGGACATTATAACCAATGAAGCAAATGGAGATATCAATATTTTTTATGGAGGAAAAGATAGTAAATGAAGAGGAACATATCTTTCCACAAAAACAGGGATATGTGACAGCCAGTGGTTTGAGAGACAAAAATATAACTATCAACACGTCAAACGTATTGGAATACAAATCAAAGAAGATCGATTAGTCACAGATGAAAGCATCGTACATCGAAAAGATATGCCAGCACCAGACACAAGCGACACAACAGACAAGGAAGATATAAATGATGATACTGATTGAGGGAATACAGACCTGAGTCTAGCGACCAATCTTATACAAGACACCACCAAATATCTAACAAACAAAAGAGATCTTCTCTTTACACAAAATCCTTTCGAATGGGTACCAGAATACGAGAAACTTTCTACAGAAAAAGTGACTTATCTCCCCATTTCTCAACTCTCAGGAGATGATATAAGTATATATAAGCAATATAAAGATATCAATGGGGGCATTTTACAAAAAAACGATAAAGTTCATATCACTACTACGATTCTAGCGCTCAGAAACAACACAAGGATAAGTTATGCAGAAAGGATAAATTGACCTCGAAATATCCAGAGAAATCAAGATAAGGAAATACACTCTCTGCTCATTACAGGAATGGAACAAAAAGATGCTGTCATTTACCGAAATGGAAATGAGGACTATCTTTTTGCAATGGACAATATCCAATTAGAGAAGAATCAATCACTTAAGATATCGTATGATGTAGTATACAGAGGAAACCAGACAACAAATATACAAGTCAAAGATATAGAAAGCGGAAAGAAGACAACAGACGGATATCCTGATATCAGTATTCAGAGTACAGACGCTTGTCTAAAAAACAAGAAAATACTTTTCAATAAAAAAGAATCCTCCAAAAACTATAAAAGCTACGAAGAATATATGGAAAATATTCAATGAGAAATAGACAATTATCTTATCAAAGCCAACGAACAACAAACAACAACACTGACTACTACCGTCCAACAATCACAAAGCAAAGACCTCAATACGATACCGGGAATGTCGAGCATCATAGAACAATGGTCGCTAAACGATATCATAAACCCCGGAGGACTAAGTCTCAATTTCAATATGGACAAAATCGATCAAGCATTGGCTGGAGTAAATCAGAAATTAGACCAAACACTCCAAGGACTCTGCGAAGGATTTAGTTTAGGAAAAAAAGGATGTAACTGACTTCCTATTCCCTTCAACCAGGCTTTCGGAGCACCAGGAGACTATCACTTTATGGGTTGTGTTCCAGGACCAACAAGTCCACTGTATGGAGCATTCAAAACATTAAATAATACCTTAGGAAAAGGAGTCCCTGTATTCTTTTTCCCAGGAACAATTTATGTAGCAGGAGCTCCTGTCCCCTTTCCTCGATGACAAAAAAACACAGCATCTGATAAATTTCTACGAGCAGGTGGAGGTATTTATCCATCACTCATAAGAATCTATGTTGCGCCAACACTAACCATGGGGATGTGAATTGCGATTTGCGGATGACCATATACATTAGGAACAAAATTACCTAAACCATTTAGAGACATAGCAGGGAATTGTGTAGTTTTCGGTACTCCCGCATGAGGAGTACTCAATTGTGATGCGAATGCTCCATCAAATCCAGGAGACAAACAGGGCGATGAATATGATCCAGCTCGAGTAGATGCAAGCACCAATGGAGTATGTACCAAACAACCAAGCGAAGGAAACAGAATTGTCTTTACAACAGAAAATGGAGATATCAATACAAATACCAATGGAACATCATCTCCACTCCAGATCACCAGTCAAGCAGTTGGATCAGTTCGATGAGTCAATATATACAACGCCGCCTCTAGTTCACTGGATAATGGAGCACTCTTTCCTCAAGGAAATTTTGGAGGTATTATAGAGATAGATCAGTCTGTAAGCCAAGAATATGAAGAAGACACAACGACCGAGACCACAGAAGATGAAGAATTTGAACTCAAAGCAGGGGACAAGATAAAAGTAAATCCTAAAATACTAGGAGCACAAACAAAAGGATTAGTGAAATGTTTAGTCAAGGATTGGATGACCAGACAGGTACAATATGTGATCAACAATCTTACAAAAATGACAGTCCAAGTTGATTTACCAGACATGACACAAATCACTCAATGATTTGGAGATATTCCCGAAGCAATAAAATCCTACCAAGAAACAAAACAGAATCAAACAGGAGGATCAATGAATAGCGTCATAAATAAAATAGTTTCCAAGAAAGCAATGGGAGAAAATCCTTTTAAAGGAGTAATGAAGATCTTTGAAGAAGTTCCTTTAATCAATTTGACCACCAAAGACATCAATCTCAAAATACCACTTCTCTCGAGTGACGAAATCACAAAATACAGATCATATCTAAATTTGCGAGTGGAAAAAAATCAAAGAATCCTAGATCAACGAGATCGTTTAGCAAACGAACTCACAACAAGTTGTAAAGAGACGCAAATACAGGAAGGACTCAAAAACTATAACGAAGAGAAAATAAATAATGCAATAGAGACCCTGGAACAAGAGAAAAAAGCATTGAGATCATCCAAAGCAACGCAACAACAAATACAAGCAGTACAAGAAAAAATTAGCACACTTGAGACGATCAAAAGATGTAAAAACATGAATAATCAAGCAGATAAATTTACTTCTATGAGAATCGATGCTACCCAAACAATCAAAGCCGTTCAAGCAAATATCAAAATATTAGATGAATACAAAAAATTCCCTTTCCAACTCTACGATTGGCTCCATGTCACAGATAGATACCTAGCAGAGACTACCTCAGTACTTTCTCAATTTACATTTACACTCAATAACCGATTACAAACAAATGCAAATAGATACTCACAATATGTAGATGCAATCACGCTTATTATAGGGGCGATCAAAACACGACAAGCCATAATCAATTTCTCTGTAAACTGGTCTGAAAAATGTAGTACATGTACCAACGATAATTATGGATCTTTCTCATGTAGTCTATCGTTTCTCTGTCCTCAGTTACCTATTTTCAAGATACCACCATTCAAAATACCAGACATTCATTTGGATCTTTCTCATATAGAAGCAGGGATAGATATCGTTCTTCCGAAATTCAATCTCATTCCCATCAAAATGCCACTACCCCAACTCCCAAACATCCCAGAACCACCAAATATAAACGTACATATAGATATCGTAGATACGAGTCTTCCAAAAATTCCTGTATTGCCAGGACCTCCACAGTTACCAGAACTTCCTTCATTTATACCAAACATAGAGGCAGATCTTCCGATATTGCCACCAGCACCAAAAATACCCAAAATACTTCCTGAAATCAACGCGACACTCAAAGTGGCAGAATTTATTGGGAAAATTTTCTGTATAGTAAAAGGCGGGATAGGCCTTGTAGGAGAGAAATGAGTCAAAGGAAAAATAGAACAAATAACACAAAGAACACGAAACGTGCCTGCTTTTGATTTCTTTGACCTGACAACAAAATACAAAAATCCTCCTCTTCAGGGATTTGATTACAGCATAGATGCATATACAAGACTAAAATACAACTTTGATGGTGTCTATACACTGATAAACAATATCGCAGATGCAAGCAATAAGATGATCACAGAAAACATAGAAAAACCGATAGGCAAGGGAATAAATGATGCAAACTCATGGATGAATACCAATATCCAACAAAATATAGACAATGCATCTACCAATATCGATGTAAATATCCAAGGATTTATGCAATCTCAAACAACAGGAGAATTGGCATATGCCGATGCATACAAAAAACTTAATCAATGATTATTCCAGTTCAAAACCTATGCCAAAACAGACAAAGCTACAATCACAAAGATACAAGACATCCAACAAACCATAAACACAGACAGCAAAGTAAATCCAGCAACAAAGGAAATAAACGATGCAAAAGATATTACCAAAAAATTTATCAACAACAAAAGAGATGAACTTCAGTCACTCACCAAAAGAGTTCAAAATTATGATGCGCTTATCTCTGACCTCAAGAAAGATACAATACAATTGGTAAGTGATACATCTCCATCACTCAATATTTCAATACCATTAATGAAAGTTTCCCAAAGGACAAAAGACATGATAGAAAATCAAGAAAGTCCAACAAAAACATATCTAGACCTCAATAAAGGCCTAATAAAAGGATATCTAGACACCTTAGAAAAAGACGGAGCAGAGAAACTTGCCATGAGTAATGAAACATATCAAAAATCAAAAACATATCTAACAATGGTACAAAAAAGCATAGAAATTTTACAACAACCAGAACAAAGAACACTACGCTTAGCACAGTCAACAACATGTCCTTCTGGAACCTGCACAAACACACAAGAACAAACACTCAAATACCAACCAGACATCTCTACTTATGCGCAATGAGTATTTGTACAGACAGGAGCAGGAACAGGAAAAACGCTTATTAATATAATCAACAACGAAGAACAAATCAGTCAAATAGGAAAAAAATACGTCTCCGTAGACATAAACAATGACAAGAAAAAAGATATGTTTATGCGAGATTCCAATAATGTATATATCAAATATGCACAACAAAATATGGACCACGCAAGCAAATGAGGAAATAAGATACAAAAAACATTCAGTAAATATTATATATACCAAGGCAGCTTCGGAAAACGACGGATAGAATCTTCTCAAGATATCCAACAAGAGAAATGATTTGCACAATTTGGAGATGTAAAGATAAAGATACGAGATACCATGCAAGAAGTAAAGAATTTTACTATCCAAGGACAAAGTTTTGACACGATACAAATAGCATGGAAAAACAGTAGTTCGTTGGGAGAAGATCCAAAAGGATACATTATCAGATATACCGACAGAATAGAAAACTTTTTTGAAAGAATACAAACTTTTAGTTTTTTCGGCAATCGTACAACCCAGAGAAAATATATTATTATCCTACCAAAGGATACACCATATATGACATGACTTTTGAATGTAGATACTATCAATAAGAAACCATTGGTAAAATTACTTTCTTGAGAAGTAACAGCAATCAAATATTTCGATCCAAACCAAGAAAAAATATCAATTTCGCTATATGACATGCCTAAACAATGGATATATGCGCAAATTGCCACATTACAAAATGAAAGCGAGAATCTCACACGTGCAATTTACTCAACAGCATCTCCCCGATCCAATCAAATCGTAGTAGGGAACCAGATTTTAGGAGACAGCAAACCACCTGAATGAGAATTTACACTCCAAAGAGACGCGACACAAGAACAAGTCTCGACAGGAAACAACCATCAGTGATATATCAACACAAGATATACACTAAAATCTCTACGACAAGATGATGTTGTAGTCCAAAATATGAGCATAGAAAAAAATGGGAAGCTGATATTCCAGAAAACAGGAACAAATAGTACGGGAAGCATAGCTATCAATGGATTGTTTTTTACAGGAGCCACAAAAGAAAAATATATATTCACAGCTAAAGACGCCAATAATAATATAGCAAAAGAAGAAGTAGTCCTCCAGATACAAATACCAAAGATAGAGATCATAAAGATCAATCAAAAAGATAAAGAAACATCAGAAATTATAGCTAAAATACAAAACGATATTGATGAAGGAATGGTAAGCTTCCAAAGGACAAGAGAGAAAAACACTATGGACATCAAATGAACCGAAGCAAATCCTCAAGGAGGATATCTATTAAGCCCCAAACAGACGATTATCACAGGAGGATTCTTCTCATTTTGAAATACTCTAGGATTATACCAGAGTAACTGAGTTCGTGTTGGATCATTAGATCCAGAAAATGGGAAAATAAGCATACGCTCATGACGAGAAAACACAATAACAATAGACATAGACTTCTTCTCTCACATCCCAAAAATCATTATTCAAGAAAAATCGTCTCAAAAAAAGTTATTTCAAATAAGTCTCCCTAGCGAAAATCTTGTACATATAAAAATGCATCAAGGCAAACCAAAATACGAGATTATCCAACTCAAAGACAAAAGCTTCCAAGCGTTTACTGAGGGATACTGTATCAAAAATCAACAAAATGAGTGTATCATCTATATAAGCCCTACAGGCAAAATATATGTACCAGGAATTTATGCTTCTACACTCCAAGGGAATTATGGATTTAATGCTTCCTTACAAACAATACAATATATCATCCAAGATGAAAATGCCCAAGACATTGCAACCATAGACATCAAAACACAAAATATATTACCTTAATATTTTACCCATTTCAAACTAACATGAAGAAAAAAATAGGAAGTATATGTTTAGGAATCTTGGTGTATTACTGAGGAAGCATGTTTGCCAGCATCAATGACTGTGGCATAGTAAACAACGTCGATATACAAAACACAACAGGATATAAACAGATACTCAATACCGTTCAACAACAAAACTTTACAAGTATTCTACCCACAGAAGCACTACAAAAAGCACTAGAAAATCTCAAAAAGTTCTGCTGTCAAAGCAGTAGTATAGAAGATGAAAATTGCAAAGGATACAAAGAAAAACAAGGATATCCATCTAGTCCGTTTTTGTACGATCATCTTATAGATATTCAATTAAGAAGATTAGACGCCATTCCCAAGCTTATATATGGACTTGATGGAGATGCAATCGGCAGTCAGTGGAGAAAGTTTATTACAGAGACAACAACAGCAAAAGTGAGCGTACAAGCAGACAATATCGTTCAAACATACAAAAAATATCGAACGACAAAAAATACAATACACGAATATAGTACTCCAGAAGATATAAAGATATTTCTTCAATCATATACCTCATCACAAACAACACTCATAGACAAATATTTGAGCACTTGTGATATCATGGCAAGAATATACAATAGTATCGCAAACGAAAAAATAGCAATAGGGAATAGCCAAAATTCCAAGAGTGCGTACAGCAAATGTCAAAATATCGTACAAGAAAGAATCCACGAAGAATATATAACAACCAAATCGATCATAAACAAAACAGCAAATGAAACGATGCACGAAACATACAAAACGTATACAATGAAGTATTTTGTACAAGAAAAAATCATGGGACTCATAGACTTGATAAGTCAGATTAAATCATTATTTTCTACGATGGTACATCAAGCTGCGGCAGCAAAAACCTGTAATAAATAAATATTTTATTCTTTCCCAGATACCATGACCCTACACAAAAGCATAATAGTATGTTTTATAAGTACAGCACTCCTCTTCTCTTGATCAATATTTGCCCAGACGAATGATTTTTCAATCATACCAGAAAGCAAAGAAGATGTAGATGTAGCAGCATCTGTCACCAAAGTAGGATCAGAAGGAGGAAATCTTCGAAATATGTACAATCAAGAAGCAAAGACATTAAAAGAAGACCTAGGCGCACAAATGGCATCTGGAATCATGACACGAAATACATTATTAGACTATGTAGTTTACGTCGTTAGATTTTTATCCCAAATAGGATTACTTATAGGCGCTGTAATGATTATCTATGCAGGATATATGTATGCGACAGAAATATTTGGAGGCAAAGCAAGTGCCGGAAAATCAGCAATAACTAATGCTATCGTAGGAGTTTTGGTTATCTCATTCTCTTATGCTATTATGAAGTTACTCACAAGCGCATTTATTTCATAAAAAGAGTTCAAATACCAAAGCAATCAAAAAGAAGGTCTAAGGAGAATCTTGGATCTTTTTTTCTAAAACACTTGCATCTGCAAAAATATCCAACAAAGAGGTAAAGGTGTATTCCCAAAATTGTTGGTGAGAAGAGAGAAAAGAAAAAACATCTTCTGTCAAAAAGCTATACTTTTGACGCGAATACAAAGAAACCGTATCTTGAGAAGAGGACTGTAATGTAGAGGATAACTGAGCATACTTCTCTAGATTGGCTTGAGATTGTTCGTAAGAGCTTGTCGGTTCTAGTTCTGCATGATATTGAGAGACATTAGATAAGACAATATATTTATTATAATTATCTGTTGAAGAAGCACCAAGAGTAGCCTGAAAAAGTTTATCACTATCCTGTTGACGTGCACGAAGAAGAGTTGCCGAAGAGTCTTGTGGAAAAATAGGTTTAAAATTAGCATGAATCTTGAAATCAAGAAGATCCTTTAATTGAGAAAGAATGTTTCCATCTAGAAACTCCTTTGATTGATAAAATTTTACTGTTTGTCCACTTTGTTTCAATCCACGTAACACAGAAGAAAATTCGCGGAAAATAGCTTCCAAAGTGGAAACTTTTTTTCATCTTTGGAAATATACTTGTTGGACTGGCTCAGTACAAAATTTGATACTAAACATATGTTCCATTTGTTTCCATCCCGCACCAGTAGGCCAAGAAGTCGCGAAACAAACACAATCATTTACACACAGAACTCTCTCATCCAAAGGCAAATTATCACAAGTACGAACACAAGATTTCATACAATCCGCCTGACATGCATATTGTTTATCTATAGGCAACGAGAAACATTTAGCTTCACACGTTGTTGTTTGAGATCATGCAAATCAAATATTAGCATAATCATTACCAGAAAGCAATGATCATGGAGACAAAGAAGAACTAGATTGAGATAAAAAGCCTGAGAGTAAGTGATCATCTATAAGTTTTTGAACAGAAACAGTATCTAGAAACATAGTAATACCGGAAAGATATTCTTCATGGGATAGTGTCTCATCCTCCACATCAGCCAAAGCAAGAAGAGGTAAAGAGGAGGGAGAAACACATTGATTTCCAAGAACAAAATCCAAATCAGAAGAGAATCATTGGACGTTTGTAGTAGAAAGAAAATGTTGAACATCAGAATCCAACAAAGAAGATCATGATAAAGGAGAATTACGACTACTTGCTCAGACAGACAAAGGAGTCGTCTTGGAATCAGAGCCATCTTGAGAGACAATAAGAGAATTCGGCTTACGAGGAGCAAAATAAGGAGTAGAAGAGACAGGATCTAGAGAGTTAAATTCAAAATCCAAAGCTTCTTGCTGGAGATTTTGATAGGAAGAACGTTGTGGTAAAGAATAAAATAAGACTTTAGGGGTAGCCTGAAATACGTTAAAAAAAAGATCTCACAAAAATTGTATATCTACAAGTAAATCAAATTGACTATCGTCAGGATCTCCATTTCGAAACAAATCTTCTCAATAATTTTCTTGTTCAAGAGTACTTGTCAAAAAAGATGAAGAGAGAAACTGATAATACAGTAAGGAAAGTTCGCGCTGCAAGAGAGAATAATCTTCTTGAGTTGGAGAAGAAATCTGTTTACAAGCGAATAAACGGGTATACGCCCTTTGAAGAGTTACTAATGAACGAGAAACCTTCATAGATTGTGTTGCTGGATTCTCTGTCTCCTCATCAAAAAGCGCAGCAAAAACATCAGCTTTGGATAGGGGTCATACTGTCTGTTGCATAACTACATCAAAAGAAGATACCCCATCAGAAAGGATGGCAAAGATATCTTTAGTACTTACTTGACAAGATTGACGAGCATAATAAGCAACTATATCTTTCAAAGCACGATTTGTAGAAACAACCTCATTGTTTTGAGCTAAACGTAATTGTTTTTTATACAAATCTCCAACAACAATCTTTCACTCAAAAATATCCTGAGAAGAAAAGGTATCCTGAGCAACTTGAGCAAAAGACGTAAATATATCAACAGCAAAAACATCAGAGACAAAGACTCCTACAAACAACAACAAACAAACTGCTGACTTAAGGCTGTTGAACATTTCTTAATTTATCATACAAAGTATAAAGAGGCTCTGCCAAAGAGGCTAAGCGCTTTCCAAACGATACAATATCTTCTTGATACATCATAAATCAAATATGTAAGGGAAATGCAGCATAAATATCACGCAAAGATCTAATCGAAGAAGAAATTGCTTTTTGTGATCGAATCGATTCAGTCGTTAAACGAGTCTTTTTCTTAAATAAATCACGAGAGATTTCTGCTGGAGAAGAAGAAACTATTTGAGGATTTGCAGTGATAACAAGAGTATAGTAATTGAGAAACAAACGATAATAAAATTGTTCATTATAAAGTAAAGCGGTAAATCATTGAAGAGAATCGCGTGTATCAGCAAAAAGTCCACAAGGGATTAGCGCATAATCATCACGGCCAAGAGAACAAGATCACACGAGATCATCAGCCCAATTAGCCAATACTCAAGGATAGAAGAGTTTGACATTAGCAAAGGTACTGACAGCAGACCTAAGATAATTCTGCATAACACGACATGTTTTAGGATAACGAGAGCCGTCTCCACACACCACAGTCCCTGGAGTAAAATATTGAGCAGCGAAACCATTTACCAAGCCAACAATAGTCTCTTTATCCGAAGAAACATCAGTCACTCCATACAAAGAAGCCTCTTTGAGATTAGTATAATCATTCAAAAGAGTAGTAAATAGTGGAGGTAAGACCTTAGAAAGATCACAGCCATTCATATTAGTCATCGTAGAACATTCTGGATTTGAAATTCCCATACCACTAAAAGAACTTACCCTAAATATTCATTTATTTGTAGCTGAAGATGTTCATTGAAAAAATCTTTGAGAAGAGAATCATAGATCTTCATCGAAAGATACGGTATGCACATGAGAACAAAGCAAAAACACAAAGGCCGATTGCTGACTAGCATAAACAAAATCTTCTCCAGCAAATGAAGGATGTTCTTGTAATGCGGAACAATAGGTCTGAATAATCTGTTTTGTAGTAACTTTTTGTGCATCATCAAAAACAAGTGAAGATTGGAGAGAGACTATATAGGTATCCAAAGAATTCGCAAAAACAAAGGTGAAATTCAAACCCAAGAAACAACAGATTACCACAAAGAATTTTTGTACACCACCTCCCATACAAGACAAAAGAAATAAAACTATTGAGAACATTGTAAATCAGCACACGTAGAAAGTGTCTGAAGAAGTCAATCATCTTTAGTTCCAATAAGATCATTGATAGCATGAATTTGCTTACCTAAAATAGCAAAAATCGCAGTAAAGTCTTTCACATCACTCAACGAAACAGACAGAAAATCGGCTTCTTGAAAGGAAAGCATATCTTGAAGACCCAAGGAAATGGATCCTTCAAATGAGGAAGCATCAGAGAGTAATCATGCCTCTTGCATACCTTCTTTGACGACCGCTACGGAATCTTTACTAAGATTTTGTTGATCAAGGGCAGTTTTTCTTCGATGATTAAACATATCTTTGAGACTTATATAGGCACCCTTTGGATCAAATTTCATATCCTTAAGGGGAGAAGAACTATTTTCTGTAGAGACAGAAACAAGAGAAGAAAGAAATCAGGTAAGTGAAGTTCATCTTTTTTCAGCATAAGCTTGATTTCCATAGTATGAAGTCAAAAGTTCTTTTTCTCTATTTTTAAATTCATCTGAAGGACGAGCAGAAAATACTTGAGTTAATCTCTTGCTTGCATCTTTTATTTTTTTCCATGCAGACAAACCAGCATCTTTCTGAGAAGAGGCAAAAGAGGTAAACAAAGATATCCCACTACTCAAGACTGAATTTTCTTTGGAACAGATATTTGTAGTTCATTGAGCACAAGCATATTGTGCATCCATAGCATGAAGCGCTCATGAAGAAAAAACAACCTGAAGCGTATTTCCCTGTCATTTGACCCAAGAACGAGTCGAAAGTGAAGCTAGGGGATCTGTTTCGACATCTTTATCGAGATACAAAAAACTCTGAGTAGCAGACAAAATACCCCCTACCAAAGAAGTAATATGATTATATAAAGTCCCTTCTTTGATAAATGATCATTGAGATAAGAGTCCTTTCTTTATGTAACTATCCAAAATAGATTGCAGCTGTTTCCTATTTGGTTCGTTGATTGAAGAAAACCAACCACCTGCCAATCCAAGTTCATATTTTTTTTGAGAAAGAGTTGCTTGAACATCCTCCAACAAACGCATATCTCTAAGAAAAACTTCATTTTTGAACAAGACAAGAATTCAAGCAAGAACATCTTTGGCTCATCCAAATTGTTGGGGAGAAGAAAATATTGCAGTTGTTGCAACAGAGAAATCAAGGGCTTGATCGACACTCGAAAGAGTCTTATCCAAAACATTCTGCTCAGGAGGCATAAATGCATCTCATTGAAATCGATTAGGATGAACATATTTTCCAAGATAAGGAGATGTGGTTCCCATAGTTTTGATGCTTTGCAAAAGATCACGGCACAAAGTCAGCAAAAGAGAAAATTCTTTTGGAGAACTCGCACAAATAGCTTTGGAACAAGAAGAAGAAAGCAAAGAAGTTCCTGTATCAGCAAAAACAGGAGACATTACTACAAATCCCATTGTCAGTACAACAAAAGAAAACCATTTAACTAAATGGAACTTCATACACCAGATACATAGTAAAAGAAAATGATTTATGAAGAAGTTTGCAAGACTCTTTGTAATTTATTTTGCAATAGAATTTCTTCATTGGCATCATCACAGAGAGTTAGAGCTTGAGAATATGCCTCTTTAGCCTGAGTATAGTGTTTGGTGAAACTATAATAATCTCACAGAACATGATACAAATATGATTGATGATACCTAGTAGATAGATACAAAAGTGGACGCTCTAATCAAGTCCAATTTTGTTGAACAAGTCATTGAGCAATATCTCCATACAAACATACATCTTGCTGTCCAGAAAAACTTTGGGCACAAGACTGAGTATAAAGAGTTGCTAACTGAGTATTCTGGGAGTATAAAAGGAAAGGTTGTCCACTACGATAAGGAGAAAAGAAGAACTGTTCGAAAAAAAACTGAAAATCCGAATCAGCAATATCTGATTGTCCAAGTAATTTTTGCCATACACGGACAGCTCCATCACCATCCTGCAAAGCAAGCAAAGAAAGTAGTTGATATCTATAAACATCAGTCAATAAAGTAGAGTCTTGAATTTGAGTAAGATAAAGTAAAGACTGATCATAAGCACCGATTCGATAATACGAAACACCAGCAAGAAAAGTATATTGAGAGGCATGTGCCGGATCAAGATCTACTAAAGTGAGAAAATATTGTGCAGCAGCCTCCCAATGCGTACTCAAAAAATTAGCATATGCCAAAATTTGATAAGGCAAAACATAACTACCATTTTGACTAAGCACAGACAAAGAAAGCCTTTTAGCTACAGAGAAATATCCATGTTTCAATAAAGTAAGACTTATTAATGCATCTTGATAATATACAGGAGATCATACCTGAGCGTTCACATCAGACAAAACTTTCTGATATGCTTGAACAAAAGAAAGATATACAGAAGTACGAATACTTGCAAACTGAGCAGATGCTCAAGAATAATTCTTATTTCGTAAAGCAAAGAGTCACTGATAAAAAGAAACATCATCTTGAGTCAATAATCAAGCAGTCCTCCACTGCTCTATCAAAGGATTCAATACGGTTTGGATACTCGTAGAGCTTTCTAAACTAACAGCATCACTATGTAAAAAAACATACAGAAGAATTTTCACGTCCAGAAGTTTCTCATAGGAGGGTTGTTTCATCAACTCTTGAGCATACATATTCGCATCAGCAAATTGATAGTTTGTTGCCAATCATTGGACTAGACTAGCCAAAACACGAACATCTTTATTTTTTTTATACAAAGATTGCAAAAGACGAAGTTCTTCCAAAGAACGTTGTTGAGGGATGATGGATAAAGGAGCATCTCATGATACATCAAAAAGATTTCAGGAAGATATTTCTGTCGATGGAGCGTTATGCACCTGAGAGGAATTTACATCAATAATATCTAATTCATCAGCGATACTACCAAGACTTTCTTGCTCTGCTTGAGACAATCAAAGAGTATCTGGCGCAGAACTAAGAGCAGGGGAAATCAAATGATCCATAAACAAAAAAGTAAGTCGAAATCACATCAACATCAGCGTAATCAAAGAAACTGTTTTTTTATCCATAAACATGCAACGAATACAAGAATTTAAATCTATTACAAGTATACTCAGAAAGCTCCAAAAGGACAAAAAATACACCAAGGAAAGGAGATTAAGGATTGACATTTATTTGTTTATATATACATCCAACCGTGCAATCCTTTGTAGAGACATATGCACACCTGTTCCGTAAATCTACGGGATACGTCTCCATGATATGCAATTACAAGCACAACTTCCCCCAATATTTTCCTCTCAACAAAAAAACTGAACCAATCCGTAGATCAATTCAGCTTTTATATTTTAGTAAATAGGAGCTCTTAAACATTAGATAAAGGAAATTTTAAGTCTAAGATCTAAGCTCTACTCTCTAAGTTCTCTCTTCTACAATCCACGGATATTCTTATCTACATGGGTCAAATCGATAGTATCATATTTTTGCATCAACATATCACTTTTGATCTTTCCAACGATATCTTGGACAACTCCAACGATGATGATAACTCCTGAACCGGTAACGATCATAGGAAGTGAACCTAATGATTGCACAAGATCTTGGACAAAAGGAATATATGTAAGAACATAACTGTAGATTCCAATCAATCCTAGACCAACTCCTCCTCGTAGACACAAATGCATAAGAATACCATTGATATATTTTGCAGTCTCTTTTCCTGGTCTGATTCCTGGGACAAACCCTCACCTTTTTTGAATATTGTCAGATATTTTTTCAGGACTAAATACAATCAAAGTATAGAAGAACGTGAATACAATAATCAAAACAAAGTAGAGAAGAATAGCGAGAATACCTGGTTGTTGAGAATAGATATTCAAATTCATTTCTACTCGATTTGCAATAGCGACTAATTTCGTATTCATAGGCTGAAATTGTGTAATCAACTTTGATATCAAATACGGAAAAGAAACAAAAGCAATAGAGAAGATAATAGGCACCATTCCAACAGGATTCATAGGAATTGGAAGAGATGATGATTCTTGTACTTTACCTCTTCTGGCATAGATCACAGGTATTTCTTTGATAGATTTCAAGATAAAGATAGAAAGGAAGATAAGGACTAATACGATTACAAGCATAAAGATAATTATACCAATCACACTATCAGAACCAGATACACTTGAATATATTTGTTGTGTCATTCCCGCAACTATAGAAGAGAATATCAACAAAGAGATACCATTAGAAACTCCCTTTTCTGTAATCAATTCCCCAATTCGCATCAAAAGAATAGATCAAACAGTCAGAACAAAAGCACTCATAAGAAGATTTGGTAATGCAGTATTGATAACATTTCCTCAAAGGAGATAATTGATGAAGAAAACCATCCCTATAGACTGTAAAAAAGCCAAGGGAACTGCCAAATATCTTGTATATTGAGCTATCCTTTGTTGTCCAGCTTCTCCTTGCTCAGTAAGTTCTTCCAAATGAGGGATAACAGAACCCAAAAGTTGCATAATAATAGAAGCATTGATATATGCTGCAAGACCAACAGCTATGATAGAAAATTGATCTAAAGAACCTCACAAAAGCATAAGAAAATAACTTAGTCCTGATCATCAAGCACTTGCTTCCAAGGTTTTAGTCATCAATGCAGAGATATCCACAAATGGCACAGGAATAAA
>CAIVDB010000022.1 GCA_903904545.1 uncultured bacterium
AATCTTTTGAAAATTTATTATGTATTTTCATATTTCTTCATATCAATTATCTTCTTTTCTCATTTTAGTATTTTTACGAACTAAATCTTCATAGATTTGTCTTTTTTGTAGAAACATTAAAATAAGATATTATTTAATCCTATCACAATCCAGTAGATTATAAATAATATGAAGGCATCATATTTTCGATGCATTTTAATTCGTTTTTCTGCTAGCATTCATCATTTTCTTTGTCCTTCTTCTTTATAATCAAAGTATCGTTGGATATAAGAAGATAGCGGTCAAAGGATGATTCAAAAGATAATACTTACAAAAATATGGCTTTGAATTGGCATTTTTTTGCGATGAAGAATATAAAAAAACCAGTCTAACATACGAGTTTTGTTTCTATTCCAAAAACTTCAATTACTTAATAAATCCCTGAAAATCTTCTAGATTATCAAACGCCTTATACACGGAGGCGAATCTAATATATGCAACAATATCTATCGCCTTCACTGCTTTCAAAACATCCTCTCAGATATCCTGAGAACTAATCTCTGTCCTATCTGTAGATCGTTCTGATTCGAGGTTATTGATCATATTTTCTATCTCTTCATTATCGATTTTTCTTTTGGCAAAAGCGAGCATAAGGGCTCTCTTGAGCTTGTCTCTATCGTAGAGTTGTTTATCACCATTTTTCTTGATGACCATAAGTTCCGTGGTTCCCTTCCTTTCGAAGGTAGTAAATCTATTTTGGCAGAATTCACATTCTCTTCTACGTCTGATACTTTGCCCATTATCAATGACTCTAGAATCAATGACTTTGGTATCCATATTTTGACACTTAGGACATTTCATTGGTGTATGGTTTATAATCTAAAATTACATGATTGTATGATTCCGTATTACGTATTACGGATTAAATATCAGAACAATTTACAATTCGCAATCCGAAATCCGTAATTAATAAATCCGCAAAATGTGTTATTTAGGTATAATAAATCTCTTATTATAATACGTAATATTCTTGAGGAATCAAGTGAACCGAAGGTAATCCTCTCCAGCACATTTTTTGTACAGATCTGCCTTTCCGGACGTGAACTGAAGCCGATTATCTAGTGCTATTTTGAGATAGTCCTGATTGTCATCGAGTGAGATTCGTTGGATGAGAATCTCTTGGAAGGTATCCATCACATCTTCAATGATTTTAGATATTTTTTCATCATAATAATCATCGAGGAACAAAATATGTCTGATATAAATTTTCATCAAAAGATCCTTGTGAATTTTTTTACTCTTAGTCTCTTGTGTCTGGAGATAGGTGAGATACAGAACGAATCCAAAGAGCGTTTCTCTAACGAAAGAGAAGATTCCTAGAATAGCTGTATCAGAATAATTATCAGATAAACGAATCTTTTTACCATGCAATCCCTGGAAAAATGCTTGTGCTATCCAGAAGTCCATATTATATACATTCTCCTTGATATGGAAGAGATCCTGAGGAGTAAAATGCTTATGAAGAATTTTGATGGTATCTGGTATATCTACCAGGTGTTGAGCTATACTGCCGTAGACACTCTGGATAAAGTCCAAAGGCTTACTCGTTACAAGATCAGAAATTTGCTGTCCGAGCAATCCTCTAAAGAGTTCCAAGAGTTTTTTGTGTTTGAGATAAATCCTAATATCTTTGGGATTGATATCTTGGAGAAGTATTGCTAGGAAATTCTCATCAAAAGATTTGAGCAGACTGATATTGGAATAAATATTTTTACTGGTAGGTTTTTTGGGAAGAGTAAATTTTTGTTTTCCTGCTCTGACATTATCAGAAGTATATTTATAATAGAAAACATTTTTCCCATATTGATACAGAAGTGATCCATAAAAAGTAAGCGTATAATTTTTCTCATCTTGCAGGGGTAAAGGGCCAAGAAGATCATTGATAAGCGCTGGCTTACAGAGTCTGAGGAAAAAACTATCTCCTCTAGAAATCCAAAATCCTCAGACGAAGGTAATGTAAAAATTCAGTATTTTCTCCATGAGCCTAGATTCTTTCTTGATCCTCTCAGGGATAGCAAACCCTTCCATATTTTCTATATCATCGCCAATGGCGGACATGGCATCATCAAGATCATCTTGGGGCAATCCATGCTCCTCATTTCTAAAGAGGGTAATAATATATTTCTGGACACCACTAAAGAAGTTTTTTTTGTAATGCCTATAATCGGTGATATAAAAAAGGAAATCAGCGATTCATGTATCATCTTTGCGCAGCTGTGCAAGATATTTATCCAATATTTTCTTATCAAAGAGTTTTGCGACGACCGTCTCCGTCATAAGGAACATATCAGCATCGAGAAAAAGATATTTCAAAAGAATATCTGCGGGCAAGACATTGAGCAGAAGCCTCGTTTCCACACCAGAAAAACTTGTGGTTCTCGTGCATTTGGGATAGGAATCTATAAAATCTTTGTAGGAGGACATAAGATCTCCTTCCTTGAGCTCATCATAAAAAAGCCAGGCATACATATCTTTGTCTGAGACTCATTCATGGACAAATAAAGTATTGCATGTTTGATATACAGGGAGAAGAAGAAAAAAAATTTCAGTCTGGTGAAGAATATCTTTTTTGATCGCGAGCATAAGTTTGGGGTCGGGTCTTTTGCCTGTTTGTTGGAACACGAAATCATAGAAGGCGAAAAAGAGATCCACACATCGATTGTAATTCAATTCTTTTTCTTTGTGAGGAAAGATTTTGATCCTTGAAAGAAAAACAAAACTGAGAAGATAGGTAGCATACAAAAAGTGAAGATAATATTCGGGAGGATATTTTCTAAAAACATCTTTGACGTATAATGCAGAGACAAGACTCAGTGCATTGGAAATATTTGCAGGAGAAAAAAATCTATAGCCATTGAGATTAGCCGTAGCAGAGTAGCCATAGTAGGTATCGATATCCTTGGTCTTGATATGGGTCTCTCCAAATCCTATTTTAAATTCAAAAGGATCTAAAGTCACATCGAAGAGATTAAGTTTATAATTTTCTACAATTTTTCTATTGATGACAGAAAAAAAATCTTTTGTAGAGATAAACGAAATAAACATACTTGCAGGATTGACCGATTGTCCTACAATATCATCGGGGAAGAGAGATAATAATACTCTTTTGAATAATTGCATGAATGGGAAGGAATTGAAAATTTAAAATTGATTATTGATTATTGATTATTGGTCTAAGATCTAAGTTCAAACATCCCTGCCTGCCGGTAGGCGGGTAAGCTCTATTTTTTTCTCGATTTCTTGCAATATATATAGGTCTCTTTGTTGTCTTCACTTGCCTCCTAGTGTTGCTGGTACATCGTTTTCTATAAGAGATAAAGCTTCTTGCAAAGTAACTCGTTTCAATACATATCATTTATCCCTCTCTCCAGGAGTGAGGTTTTTCTCTCATTTTTTAATCACCTTTCAAATATAACAATAGGATATCTGCTCCCATGTGGAGTTTTCTTCAACTACACTTCCAATTTCTTGGATAATTTCTATTTCACATCAAGTCTCTTCCATGATTTCTCTCTTAAATGCTACTGCCTTCTCTTCATCCCCCTCAATTCCTCATCAGGGAAGTTTGTGATAATTATCTTGTCAGACAAAGAGAAGTGGCATTAAATCACTCTCATCGAGAACAATGCCTCTGCAGGCTTTTCTTGTTACTCTAGGAGCAGGCTCTCAATCTTCAGGGAGATGAAACACTTTTAGGATCTCCATTACTTATCATCTCAAAGGATAAAATAACCATTCTTTTTTTCTTCACTCTTCCTCGATTTTGTTCGACCTGCCTGCCGGTAGGCAAGGTTTTGTACGACCTTGTACAACTTTTGACGCTTCCCGAAGCTATTTTTTCTCCATAAGCGTCACTTTGTACACTAGCCCATCCCAAGTTTCTCTTGGATTAGTATCAATCAAAGCAAAGACATTCCCTGCTGCATCAGTCTCTTCTCATTTGTAGATTCCTGTAACGTCTCCTAATTGGAAGAAGGTACCACTAAGAGAACCTTTGAGTTTGTCAAATATTGGACGAGATATCTTATAGATTTTGTTTTTGGTATAAAGACTTCCATATCCCTCATTGGGATGGATGGTAAGAGTCTTAGTTTTGCCAATAGTCATGCCAAGAACGCCAGCATCTAAACCTGGAATGATCTGCCCAGATCCTACAGTAAAATGAGCACCAGAATTTTCAAATGTGCTTCCATCTTCAAAATTCGCAATATAAGAAATACTTATCTGATCTCACGGGTGTACAGCATTGGGATTATCACATCCTGTGAGGATACTCGCTGAGATCACAAAACTACAAATAAGGAGAAAACGAGAACTGCGCATGATAGAGAAAGAAAAAAATAAAATAATTATTCTTGGATTTTATCTTGAAGAAATTTTTTCCATGAGGCTTGTGGTGTGGCGACAAAATTGTCGTTAGGTGCATCCAAACTGCGTTGAGGTGCTTTGGATCATGAAGTTGCTTTGCTTGGATTAGTTTCTAGTTTGATGATATATTCACCTACAGAAAGCATATTGTTCTCATGCTGGAGAAAAAATCTCGCATAATCAGATTTTTCATATTGTGCCAAAAAATTTTTTGTAAAGGCAAGTTCAGCCATTTTAGTTTGTCTTTCGAAAATAGTATTTTCAATCGTTGTTTGTATGGCAAGATAATTTACATACATTCTAATAGCAATAATCATTGCAAAAAGATCGAGCAACAGAAGCCCATATTTGATACGAGTAGGGTAGGTTTTGAGATAATAACGTAAACGC
>CAIVDB010000023.1 GCA_903904545.1 uncultured bacterium
GTAAAAGAATTCTCTGAAGTAGAACTCTTCTTCTACATTGATGGTATAGGTGGAATTATGTGGAGAGAAGCTCACGACTATGCTGACGGTAGGTTTGAAATATCAGAAGAAGGATTCAAAGAAAATCAGGAATACTACCAGGCAATGCAATCAGAAAATAGAAAAAGACTGCCAGACTTTGGAATCAATCCAGAAACAGTAAACGACCATACAAACGGCGATTACTGGAAATGGTATAACCATTGGAAAAGCTGGATGAATGCATTCAGTAATGATGGCTGGAGGACTTTCAATTCTAAACACACAAAAAAGGAAGCGATTGATGATTTGCTTCCAAAAAAACGATGGAACGAATAGTTCTATCTAAACGTATTTCTATCTACTAAACTTTGCTATGATCATATTGATCCACCAGCAAAGTTTTTTCTTTATAAAAATTTTTCCATTGTTTTTTGGCCTCAAAATAGTATAAGCGATACATCATGTCTAGAGAAGGTATTTAGCCCTAATCATCTGCTACAATGCAAAGATTTTTAAAATGATTTCTCATCTTCATCGTAGGATATCACATTATCGTTACATGTATCGGATATGGAGTATTTGGAGGAAAATATCCACAGATATGGCCAATACTCAGAGACAGTATTCGACTAGGATATATAGTCTACATAGGAATACTATGAAGAGTTCATCTCAGAACATATTTCACAAAATGGAAACAACTATGGATACGGACAGGAATACTCTTTATATTTGCACTAAGTATATCTTATCTCAAAGAGAAGAGTCTGTATGATATGTTTGTAGGTATCAAATATGGACTTCTGTACTTACCAATTTTTCTTTCGGCTACTTTTATGGGACATCTTCGAGCACAAAGAGAAAAAAATGATAGAACAGCATCAAAAATAGACAACTTCTTTACACGAATCAAATATTTTTTGGTCACGATTCTCATAGGAGGATTTATCCGACAAATAGCAAAAGTTATTTGGCCTGATCTCTTTCTTCATATTGGCTACGGACCATTAGATGATTTTAAATTTGGTGAAAAGCCGCCTATCTACTATCTTACAGGATACGAAGGAACACAAAGACGACAAGGCATCTTTTCATGACCAAACAATTATGGCTACTTCCTTATAGCAATGCTTCCCCTCATTACCGTATTTTTCCAAACCAAACGAGAGAAACTCCGTACGTCTCGAACAACGAAACCCGTCATGCGAAACAGTATATTTATTGTACTTCGATTAGTAGCGATCGGATTATCACTCTCTAGAACAGCACGAATAGGAGGATGTGTCATACTTGCACTCTACAACTTCCAATGGATCAAACACAACAAAAAAATAGCCATATGAATAAGCATTTTAGCATTAGCAGGGATCATTTGATTAAGTGAACTCAAAGGGACATCGACACTTGCTCACATACAAGCGAAATTTGGAAGCATCAAATACGTGATACAAAAGCCAAACGGATACGGATTAGGAACATCCTGACCAGCAGTCCATTACAACGGAACTATTCTACCAGAAAACTATTATATTCAACTCATGCTAGACATCTGAACGCTAGGATTTCTTCTCCGAGCAATGTGTCTACGGCAATGGCAACGCATAAACAAGAGTATACAAAAGCGAACAAACGACAAAGAACGTATGATATATCAATTACGGCGATGATTATCTATGGCACGAATAGCACTTCTTGTGATGGGACTTTTTCTCCATGTCTTTGAAGATAGTATGGTCAATTATATTTTCTTTATCCTCCGATGAATACTCAGTGGATATCTTTTGAATGGAATAAAAAAATAGCCAAACACACAGTTCAACTACTTTCTACAATCTTGTACGATTTTGTTCTACTTTGTACAATTTTTTACAACAATTCTTTTTATCTAAGATCCAAGGTCTAAGCTCTCCCATCTACTTATCGTATTCTACTTCTAGTGCAATCTTCTCCGGTATCAACGCTTTAGGAACAATAATCTGAAGAGTATTATCTGGAGTTAGTTTACTATGAATTTTGTCAAAATAGACTTGAGGAGGAAGATCAATAATCTGTTGGATAGCTCACCAATAACAATCCTCTTTCAATGGGATAAGATTATCTTTAACTTTTGGCTTAACTCTTTCTCATGTAATGACAAGCCTATAATCTTTGATTTCCAAAGCGATACTTTCCTTTTTTACTCATCACAAAGGAAGAAAGATTACTAACTCCTGAGGGGATTCATAGATATCATAAGGAATATGGGGAATTTGTTCGTTCATCACAAAAGAAATAAGGTATTAAAAGGCATATTCCGATCCTTCTGGATCAAGTCCGATAATTTGCATAATTTGTTGTTTTCTCTTCTCTGGTTTAGGTACCCAACGAAGTGTAATTTCTCAATAGGTAATATCTCATTCAGAAAGGACAACAATATCTCAATTATTGAAGATACTATACAAAAGGCCATTCTTTTTGACAGAAATTGTCTTTATACTTCTAGAACTAATTGTTACCACTTTCCTTTTGAGGATTCATCATTGATCATAAAGCATCAATGCTTCAGGAATCACAATAATAAAATCCTGTTCATAATCTATATATCTAGCAAGGATAGGGAAAAACAAAACAATATCCAAAGCCAAAGTAAAAGCAGCTACATAGATAAAATAATCTCATTCAAACCAGGAATAAAAGAACCATAACCACAGTCAAGAAAAGATAAGAATGCCCAAAGCAGGAAAAAAGACTCTCCACCAAAGGTACAGAATACTCCTTCCAAAACAAAGAACACGCTCAGGGCCATATTCTTTTTGGTATTCTGCAAATTTTTCTCTTCTAAGACTTGTATCAAAATTTGAGAAGATCCTCATGAGCAGAAAAGAAAAAACTAAAAGGCCCCAAATTGAGGATAAAATCTAACGTATACTTTTCCTATGATATTATTAAACGGAACATCATAGCGAGATCATGGATAACAATCCAACCCAAAACAACAACGAGAATCAGTAGAAAATCATCTATTATCTCCCATCACAAAATACCCTCATGTACCAACAATGAAAGTATCTTCACCACATCTTGGTTCTGTCTTTACAGAAGAATCGAGATATCCCGTTTCGTTCAGTGTCACACAATGTTCTGGCGTTCATCCATCACAAATAAGCACTGCGTTATCTATCAATTTAACCGTTTCTCCAGGCAAACCAATAACTCTTTTGATATAAGGGATGGTTTTCCCTGGAGGAACAAAGACTATTATATCACCTCTTTTGAGGTTACCAAATCTAGGAGTTATTTTATCCACAACAATGAAATCATTCTCTGAAAATGTAGGGGCCATACTTGCTCACACAACAGTATATGGATTAGCAACAAAGAATCTGATAAAGAGGACTATTCATCCTACAAACACCAAAAACGAGAACATATCAAACAGATCGAACAAAAAATTACCAAATCTTCTTCTAAATATCATTATCTCTACAAACTAAACAAATAAAGTCCAAAGGAAAATGAGGGATAAAAAAAATATACAAATAATCATATCCCTCAAACATAAAACAACATATTCTATCCAACAGCAAACAAATAAACGTTTGTTAGAAAGGAACATCATCATCTTCTGGAGCATCCAAATGTGGAGCATCTAACAAATGATCGTCATCTCCTTCCTGTCATTTAGGATCCAAGAAGATAAAATTATCCACAATAATCTCTGTAGAAAATTTATCGTTTCCTTCACTATCCTGTCGTTTTCTTGTTCTCAATCTTCCTTCTATATAAATCCTTTTCCCTTTATTGAGATACTTAGACAATACCTCAGCTCACTTGCCATAAGCAACACATCTGTGATATTCAGCATCTTCTAAAACGTTCCCATCTTTGTTTTTGAACTTTCTATTGGTAGCCACAGTAAAATTTACTACAGGTGTTCCACTACTTTCAATAGTCTTGACCTGTAAATTGTTTGTTGCTCTTCCAATAATCATTACTTTATTCAAATCCATTTGTACTGAAGATTATCGTATAAAAGACTGATGAAGAATATATCATCTCCTGATATGTACCTAATTTAGTATAAAAATCAATTGATTATTGTATATTTCGAAGAAAATAAAAAAACCTGAATTTCTTCAGATTGTTTTACTTACCCAGAGGGGGACTCTTGCCCCGCAGTACTGCGGGGTGCAACCCTCCACATGATTAATTTTTAAAAACAAAAAAATCTGAATAAAAATTCAGACCATTTTTTATAATCTACCCAGAGGGGGACTTGAACCCCCACGTCCTTACAGACACCAGATTTTGAGTCTAGCATGTCTACCAATTCCATCATCTGGGCATAATAAATTCATATCAAAATAACAAAAAAGCGTCTAGCGACGAAGATAAATATACGTAAATAGAAACAAAAATCAATGAAATTTTCTTATTCTCCTTTTATTCTTGTTTTTTTCATTGTCTTCAGTACCATACAAGCACATTTATTATTTCAAACCATTCGATGGGAAATATAGTTTTAGTAGGAGCTGGTGGGACAGGAATGTCTGGAGTTGCGGGGATACTCCATGATTTGTGATATACGAACATCGTTGCAATTGATGCCTGCGAAAGTGAATTGACCAATACCCTCAAAGCAAAAGGGATCAAAACAATTATCGGTCATGGGAAATATGAAATACACAAAGATGATACCATTATCTATTCTGCTGCCGTGGCAGAAAGTCCTGAAGTCCAAGCGGCTCGAGCATTACGAAAAACCAACCGTCATATGATCATCTGCAATTATTTTGAATTCTTATGAGAGATATCTAAATATTTTATTTCTGTCGGGATAGCAGGAACAAACGGCAAAAGTTCTACCACTGCCCTAGCAATTTCGACTGCGAAAAAAGTTCTGCCAAGTTTCTGATTAGGAATCCTCTGAGCACTCGTACCAGATTTGGAGAATAATAGCTATGCCATCAACCATAAAAAACAGAAACAGATCAAAGCAATCTTCGATTATATTCTTCATACGAAAAGATCTCACGAACTCCAACATCAAGCGTTTAAATATATCAAGACACTCTATTTTTTCGTGGAAGCCTGCGAATACAAGAGGCATTTCTTGCACCTCGATCTGGACTACGCGCTAATAACAAGTTTAGAACTCGACCATACGGATTATTACAAGGATATGAATGATTATAAGAAGGCGTTCCAACAGCTTCTTGCAAACGTCAAACAAGGAATACGACATCCCAAAGGATTGAAAATCAAAAGTCTCTGCAAAACATCTAGAGCCAAAATACTGGAAGTTACACCTAAAGCAATTCCCTTCAAACACATTCGATGACAACACAATAATATCAATGGTTCTCTAACCTCAGCTCTTCTAGAGGAACTCCTTCATACTTCAAAAAAAAACTCCAACATTCAAAATTCAAAATTAAAAATTCAAAATTCTCTTTCTGCATTCAAAGGATTATGGAGAAGAATGGAGCTTTTGGGAGAGAATAAAAACTGAACAAAGATTTTTTCTGACTACGGTCACATGGCATCGTCTCTCACGCTCGGCTACGAGACTTTGAAAGAGAAATTTCCTAAGCAAAAATTAATATGCATCTTCCAGCCTCATCAGATAAATAGAATCGTCACGTGACGAAATGACTTTATCCAAAGCACAAAAGGATACGACGAAGTCATCATTTACGATATCTATGCAGCCAGAGAAAACCTCTCCGAACTCGTCAAAAAAGTCCCTGCACTCAAAGGAATCTCAACACTCAAAGAACTTGGAAACAAATTTGCTCAAGCATGTAAAGGGACATACATCGACAACTTCGACATCATAACAAAAAGGATTAATGAAGCATGAAAAGAAGAAATTGTCGTCATTTATTCTGCAGGCGATATAGATTTTCTATTGAGAAAAAATCCTAAAATCTTTAAATAGACCTTAGAATAATTCCCAAGAATTAAATTCGTAATTCGCAATCCGTAATTCGTAATTTTTTAATTATTTTCCCTTTTGATACATTCCCAAAATTCCTGCTTCTGCTAAAACATTTCACTGCAGTGCAGTCAGAAATCCTTGTTTAGAAAACCCTGTAGATAAGTCTAATTTTTCCGATAATGCATAGACGGTAAAGAAATATCTATGGATTCATTGAGGCGGACATGGAGCTCATCGACCCAATTCTCACCAAGAGTTACTTCCAATTACCGCCTCCGAAAATGAAGCGAGACTAATATCCATACGATTGCCCGTAATAGGAATATTGGCTACAAGCAAATGATCCCAAGTCCCTCAAGGAGCATCAGGATCCTCTACGATCAAGGCAAGTCATTGTGCAATGAGGGGAACATCGTCCAAATGAAGTTCAGGAAATTTTTCCATACCCTCACAGGTATATACTTTAGGTAAAAATCAATTATTTTCCCAATCACTCTGTATATGCATGTTTCTGTACTTAGAGACTAAAACCTGCAAACAAAAATTAATAATAAGAGAATATTATCCATATATGACGATAAGTCAATAGCAAAATAAGACGCCGAAACTTTTGAAAAAAGTTTAACGTCGCTTTTGTCCAGCCCTGCTGAATAGGAATATTTTAAATTCCTATGTGATAAAAATTTTTGCTTTTTTTTGTCCCCCGTTTCCATAAAATCACAAAAAGACTCCTTCACTCAACATTCAACATTTAGCATTTAACATTACATATGTTATTCATAGGCGATATTCATATTACAAGCCGCTTCCAAGAGAGCATTCTTGCTCATCTCAAAGCACATATTCAAGAGCACACGGAAGAAAAGAATATTATCTTCTGTGGAGACTATGTCTATCATTTTTCTTATGATAGAAATGCACTCCTCTCTTTGTATCAATTCTTTTTGGAATTGGTCTATCAAGGGAAAAGCGTCTATATCCTAGCAGGAAACCATGATCGATTGGGAAATTCATTTGTCTTCGAAGAGGCAAAGAAGGCCTTTGACATCGTCAATAGTATCACGCACGATCAAGGAAAAATATTTTTCGTCACTAAGCCCCTCTGGCAAACCATCGAAGGCAAAGAAATCTTTTTTCTCCCCTTCACCATCCATGCAAACGATCTAGAGATCCAAGAGAAGAAAGAGATTCCTTTCAATATCCAAGGAACTGCAGATATTCTCAAAAATGCAAAGAATAAAAATGAAATATTCTCCTGACAGCTCAATGAATATCTTCGATCCCAAATCCAAGGGAAGAAAGACATCCTCATCGTCCATCATTATTATATCAACAACACCGTATTCCCAGGGCAGAAATCAAGGTTCTCATATAAAGACATTGCAATCCATGAGTCGATTTTCCTCCAAGAAGGAATTAAGCTCATTTCCGGACATTTGCATCAAGCATTTACGCATAATAACTATCTCTGCCTCGGAAGTGTCCGATCTACTACTCCCCTCGAATCGAACCAAACAAAGTATCTTTTCTCCTATACACCAGCAACAGAGGATATCCAGGCCACAGAAGTTACCATTAATCCTTACTTCACTCTAGAGCAATGATCTGCAGCAATAAGCAAAGAAGATATACTAGACCACCAAGATCTTGTGCGTAAACAAAGTAAAAAGAATATGGAGTCACCCAACCGAAATATCTCGTATAAAGACACAGAAACTGACCTCAAAAACGTTTCGCTTTCCATCAAAACGGACAGCATCGACTATCAACGTATAGATGACTACATCGCCCCCGAGTTACGTCAAAGCATCAAAGATATTAAACTCAAAAAAGAGTCTGTCGAACTCGATCAGCTCCTTATGGATTTCGAAATCTCTGCAAAAAATCTCTCCACAGGCTTCGCCGACCGGAAAGACATTTTAAAATCCTACTTACAACAAAAACACGGCAACGAGTACGAAAAATACGAGACTAAATTGAAGGAATTGAAATTATTATAAATCATTTTCTGTAATTACTGTAATCCCATTTTCTTTAAGCAGTTCAGTAAAAACTCAATCTCCATCTATCAACGTGTGAGTAAAATTTCCATCATAAATTTTTCCAACACCACACGATGACGATCTAAATTTTAGAATTGCTTCATTACATGTATTATCTTGAGCTATTTTCAAAGCCTTTTTTGCTCATAGGACAAAAGAATCTGTAATATCTTTGCCAGAAACAGTCATTACTTTTTCACCGATTCTTTCAGCAATTTCTCTTGGTGTAGACAGTCATCAAAGCACTTCAGGACAAACTGGAATTGCCTCTCATTCTTCCACAAGCTGAATAATTTTTTGACAAGGTTTGGCTTTCCCATCAAATCTACAAGGGATCCCCGCAAGACAAGCGCTAACTATTTTCATCGTACTCCACAAGAAATTAAATTTTTCATCCTAAGGAAAATTTACAACACAAGATCTATAGTTCCTATTACTTAGCACTTAGCGCTTAACACTTAAAATAATTCGTCCTCTTCTTCATCATTCTTTCCTTTCTTATCGAGATATTCTTTTACTACTTCGCCCAATGCTTCTGCCAAAATAGAAATTTTTTCATCTTGCAAGGCATCATCATGAGCGCTATGTGCTAAATTTTTGGAAAATTGATCTTTATATTTCAATATTCTCGCCATCTGTTTTTGAGGCCTACTCACATTTTCAAAAGGGAATTCTACATCACGATCTAGAGTAATCACAAGGTCTCATTTGGCGAATAATTTATCCCATAAGGTATGCTGCACATAAGAAATAGTTTCTATCCTCTCTCGAGCAAAAAAATCAGTTTTATAACGCAAAATCCCATCCCAAGTAAACAAAGTAATCCCTGCATGAGACAAGATAAGCGTATCGAGATAATCATCAAAAAAATCCAAAAGATATTTTATCAAAAAGCCAATTCATAAAAAGGCAAAAACAGCAGGGAGAAATTCCCAAAAAATATATTTTTGTAAAACAACATAAAGAATAAAAAGGACAAACAAAAAAAGAAGCGTCTTGAGAAGAGACGCTAAAAAAATACTAGAATTATGTCATATAACAGCTAGAATATCATCTACCGCAAGATACTTTTTAATAATCTGGTGTCTCAACATACACTATGTTTAAACAGTAAAACCGAAAAAACCAGTATCTCGAAGAAATGTAAAAAGGAAAAAATTAAGCAGATTTTTTCATTGTAGCCATTTTCTTTTCTTTTTCCAAGAATTTTTCCATTCTTCCTTTGATAACCTTTTTGATTACTTTATCTTTATTGAATGCAGGATGACATTGATAACACGTTTCTACCTTGATTGGTCCTGGAACAGTAGTATTTACTGTAAATGTAGCTCCACAGATACAAGATACTTCTACATTTTCAAAATAATTTCCGTGAATTCCTTTTTTCATTTGTAATGAGTAATATAAATTAAAATGATATTGAATAACCGCTAAGTTCTAAAGTTTCAGTTTAGCGAGTAAATTTTTGATGTAATGATACATGATCAAAAAGTTCTGTTTCACTAAACCGGTGTTGGATTTCAGCCTGAGCCTCTTCTATATTTCCAGATGCATGTACAAGATTTGGTACTCCAATATCACGCCCATCTGCATAAGTAAACGACATGTGAGCAAAATCACCTCTAATAGTTCATGGAGCTGCGACTTTTGGTTCTGTAGTACCAACCATTTTACGAACAACTTCCACTGCCTCTACTCCTTCCCAAACCATAGCAACAACGGGACCTGTCATCATCATTTCGACAGTCACATCAAAAGGCTTCTGTCCGCGTCTAGAGATCATTTTTCCTAAGGTCTCATAATGATGAAACAAGAAATCTCTATCTGGAGTAAGCATTTTCATACCCGTAAGATGTAAACCAACTCTCTCAAAACGAGAAATGATTTCTCCTACAATACTACGTCCTACAGTATCAGGTTTCAATACTACTAATGTTCTTTGAAGCATCGATATATTATTACTACAAAATAAAAAATGCGCGACTAGCTCGACCACTTGAGAATATGTCATTACAAACGAAGTGAAGTAATTGCAATTTTCGAAAGCAGTCGTGTATAGTTGGCTATTATTACGTTTTTGCTGGCTATTTTCAAGTAAAAGTGAAAGAAATAGCATAAAGCTTAAAGCTTGAAGTTTCAAATAACTAATTCCCGATAACTAATTCCCGATAACTAATTCCCGATAACTAATTCCGGATTACCAATTCCTGATTCTAAATTCCAGATTTCTAATTTCTAATCCATACAAAATCTATTGAAAAGGTCCTATCATTGTTTATAGGTAAAGAGATAGGATTATAATAAAGATTTTTTACACTCTAAGGATATCTAGATGAAAAACAAAAAATTGATAGGAGTCTTGGCAATAAGCATGCTTGCGTTAATTTCTTTCTCAAGCAAAGCAGAAGCCACAGGAACAGTAAACACAGGGGCCCTAGTAGGCAGTTGACCTTTTCAAATTGTCATAGACCCTATTACCAAAAAAATTTCTGTCATCTATGGAACAGGAATAATTACAACCGGAGCGACAGGATCTGCAGCTACAGGGAACCAAGCAACAGGGACAGTAACCAATACGACTGGATCAGCAATAAACTGAACAGGAATCTTTACTGGCAATGCATCACCCATTACAGGGACGGAATTTCAGCAAGCATTAGCACGAATGTATATAAACGGGTTAACAAAATATTCAGTCGAAAAAGAATATAGGCCAGACGATGCACTTACTAGAGAGGAAATGAGTAAAATTATTTCTCAAGCATATACTACCTTCGGATACGAACAAACAGAAAAGAATGAGAATTGTAGCTTTTTAGATAGCGCAAGTTTCGAAAATAGTCTAAGTACCTACATAGAAAGCGCATGTAAATGGGGACTTTTGAAATGATCCAAAGGGAAATTTTTCCCAAAGAATAATCTTACCAGACCAGAAGCGATAGCTATCCTCATAAGAATGTTTGAGGGAAAATCATCTCAGGAGAATAGAAGTCCTCGACGAGGAGATTATTATCTCAAAGCATGGGCATTGGGACTCACAAATGTGAATAATCAAACAGCATTTGAGAAAACGATTAGCAGAAAAGAAGTAGCACTCTACCTCTTTAGACTAAAGAACATTGTAACAAATGAAAGTCTCAGAATTATGGCACTCAATAAAATTAGCCAGCTCTCAGAAACAGGAACACAGCTCATCAATAGTTGAATATTAAACAACTTTGAGACGTTAGCAAATTCTATCAGTGTAAGTAATGACCCAGAACTTCAAGAAGCAATCAGTTGGATGAATGACAACGGACTAACAAGCTATAAAACCATAGCAGAATATAAACCATTTACAGTCCTCAATAGAGAACAAGCAGCAAAAATATTAAATAATTTTGGGACTCTTTTCCAATTTATTTCCACAAACAATTGAGCGCTTCCCCAAGAATGTATTTTCAAAGATATTGATAGTGTTGATGGATCGCTCATGACCTATGTGGAAAATGCATGTCAAAGCAATATACTCAAAGGAAATAATTGATATTTTTCTCCAAAAAACACGATCAACAAAGCACAGTTCATTACTGCAATCATTAGAATGTTTGAAGGAAAAAAACTTGATGAGACGGCTACTCCTCGATGGAAAAATTACTTTGAAAAAGCGGAAAGCATGTGAATAGTAGCTCCTGCTGATCTTATCACTTTTGAGAATCCAATCACAAGATACGAAGTTGCTTTATTTCTTTACAGGTTCAAAGTAAAATTTCAAATGTTACAAAACATAAACACCAACAAAATACAAAACCAAATCATCACTATGGTACCATGATCAGCAACGGGACTTTCCACCTTACCAGAGGGGAATGCATATATTGATATGAACCTATTAGAAAATGGAAATTTCGATATAGGATATATAGAAGTTTTTGGAACAAGATACAAAATAGTTAAATCAACCACAGCAAAGTATTTCTCAGATAATTTTGTACGGTATGGCGATGTTTATGGTCTAGATACCAACGAGAAAACAGGAAGCATAAATTTCGTCGTAAGTAATGGCTATGTCGTAGATGCAAATATCAGAACAGAAGCCAAAAGTTATCAAATCAGTCAAATCAAAGAGACTAACGCTTACTATAAGATCAAACAAACTAAATAATCTGCTTTACCAATCGATCAAAGAGACATGGAAATCAAAAAAATAAACACAGAAAACACCCAAGAGCATATCATGGGAAATAGACCAGAAACATTTGAAGATTTTATCGGACAGGAGCAGATCAAAGGGGTCATTAAAACAGCCATCAAAAGTGGTAAGCTCAGAAAAGGAAATATGGGCCATTTCCTCTTTTCCGGACCCAGTGGATTTGGAAAAACAACTATGGCACAATTGATTGCCAAACAGTCACAAGTAAATATCAAGACAGTAACAGGATATGCCGTCACCAAACCATCAGAGATTGTAAGTATTTTGAATAACCTAGAAGAAGGAGACATCTTATTTATCGATGAGATCCATAGATTGAGACCCAATATCGAAGAGGTACTCTACATTGCCATGGAAGATTTCGTTATCGATATGGTGATGCCTGAAGGAGGAAATGTGAGGATACCTATAAATCCTTTTACCCTTATCGGTGCAACTACAAGATCAGAAGATCTTAGTCAACCAATGAAGAATAGGTTCGTTTATCACTGCCACTTTATGGATTATACTCCTGAAGAAAAAGAATGGCTGATAGAAAAGTATCTTAGACATTACGGAGTATTACCACAGAGCAATGAAGTCATCAAACGTATAGCAGAAAAGGTCGGGTCCGTACCAAGGGAAATTCACAACCTGTGTATCAAAATTAGAGATTATGTAATTTCAAATACAGCAAGTAATATACTGACTGAAGACATCATGAAAGACTTCCTTCACCACGCTCAAATAGAAGAAGGCGGTATGACTCCCCTACACGCCAAATACCTAGAAGTATTGGAAAAGGCAGATAGACCTCTGGGAGTAAAAGCCATTGCCGTTCAACTTGGAATTAATGAAAAAGCAGTAGAAGAAGATGTTGAACCCTTACTATTAAAGTTATGAAAGATTGAAAAAAGCGCAGCAGGAAGAATTTTAATTGGATAGGGTTCCCAATAATTCGTAATTCGTAATCCGTAATCCGTAATTTTTAACTTTTAATTACATACCAATGACCCCAGAAACAACAATGATGGTACAACAATCTGCGCCAGCAATCAGTGGACTATTGATCCTATTTGCTATAGTTGGCATTCGAGAAATGGTTCGAAAAGGTATTGCACTTTGGAAAGCAGGGATTAAAAAGCAAAAAGCTTGGTTTGTATGTATTTTTATTTTTAATACTGCGGGTATCCTACCTATTCTCTACCTGGCATTCCGACAAAAAAAAGGAAAATAATCCTTTATCCTTAAAAAAATACCCATGCAATTAGAGATCCCACAATTGCAACACAGAGAAGAATATTTTGCTATGATGCAAGAATTTTTCACTGCACAAGAAGAGATTATACCAACCACTATGCAGATGAAAGATGGAGAAACCTATGAACAATTTATCCAAGCATGTAAAGAAAAAAGTGAAGGGAAAAATTTGACCCTATGAAGAGTCCCTAATACATTATATTTTCTCGTAAATGAAAACAACAAAATTGTTGGAGCTATTGATATTCGTCATAAATTGACTGAAGAATTAAAATTTGATGGAGGAAATATAGGATATAGCATCAGACCAAGCGAAAGAAAAAAATGATATGCAACTATAGGACTCAAATTAGCATTAGAGAAATGTAAAGAATTAGGAATGCAAAAAGTTTTACTCACTCGCAGACAAAAAGACGTAGGATCATCCAAAGCTATTATCCTCAACGGAGGAATTCGAGATTCATCTTATGAGGTCAATAGGGTTTATAAGGATAGATATCGGATTACATTAAGATAATTTAGATTTTTTATTCATTCCTAGATATATGAAAACACTTATTATCTATGACAGTAAATATGGAACAACCAAAACGTATGCAGAGATGATCAGCAAAGAACTTTCAATACCCATAAAAGACATTAAAGAGACAGGAGATACAGAGATCAAAGACATAGAAGCAGTAATTATCTGAACCTACGTTCGTGTAGGGACGTTTCATGCTCAATCATGGATAAAACAGCATTGGAATATCCTCAAAGACAAAAAAATTTGTTTATTTAGTACATCTGCCGAAGCTACAAAATCAGAACTTCAAGCGATTCTCCACAAAACATTTGCACCAGAAGATGTTCAGCATATTACATATTTCTCCTTCCCAGGAGTCTCCGATTACAATAGACTCACTCGATTCGATAAAATATTACTCTGGTTCCCTATCCAATCACTCAAAGCTAAAGCTCGTAAATGAGATGAGAAGGCCGCGCAAGCCGCAGAGAGTTTAAAGCATATTTGTGGACATATCGATGAAGAAAGTATTATTCCCTTGGTAGAATATATCCGTAATTCGTAATTCGTAATTCGTAATTCGTAATTCGTAATTCGTAATTTTTAATCCCAATTCTCTTCCTTTTGGCTACATACAAAACCATCATTGTTTCTGATATTCATATTCCCAGTCCGGACAATAAGAGCCGTGAGTTTTTATTGCGACTAAAAAATCAAAAATTCGAAAACTTAATTTTCAATGGAGACATCATCGATGGACGACACATTAAATTATTTGGAGGACGAAAAAGAAGACATACAAACTGGCGAAAAGATGTCATTGAAATTGCCAAACAACAATGAGTAAAGATTAAATACATAGTTGGAAACCACGATATTACCATAGAGAAAACAACTCCGCGACTTAGCAAAGAAGTTGATATCTTATCCGACATGATATATGAGACAGGAAAGAAGAAATATTATATCTGTCACGGACATCAGTTTGATAAACTAGAGGGAAAATTTACTCTATGGTCTAAGATAACCTTCTGTGGAGGGACATTTCTCTACCGACTCAATAGGATCTACAACAACATAAGAGAAAAATTTGGACTAAAGAATCAATCATTAGTCGGTACAATAAAACGATGGGTAAAGGGATTAATGATGGGATGAGTACATGCTTTTCATAAGAAATTAATTAAAACCTG
This sequence comes from uncultured bacterium, assembly GCA_903904545.1. Next base: position 15,113 of record CAIVDB010000023.1, read on the forward strand.
TAAAGAGAAAAAAGTACAAGGGATCATCTGTGGACACCTTCACAAAGCAGAGAGAATAAAAATGGGAAGACTATGGTATTTCAACTCTGGAGATCGAATAGAACTCTGTACGGCATTAGTAGAACATCCTGATGGGAAACGAGAAATAATAAAGACTGGATTGTAAACCCAATTTTTTTTAGGATAATATATATTTTACCTTCCTCTAGTACGCAGGATGGCAAAACAAGAAAACAAAAGACTCAGGACAAGGCTCTCCCTTAGAAGTAATGGAGAAAAAATTTTAATTTCCAGAAGACATAAAGATCAAATAAAAAGAGAAATCCTTGAACTTTTGAATCAATGACCAATCGAAGAATTAGAGACAGAATTTCTTAGCAAGAACGAAAAAGATCCAAAAGAAGATTTTCTTATATACAAAAAGAATATAGATAAGAAAACGGATACACAGAAAATATGCCCTATTGAGGATAAGAAAACAAATTATCTCTTAGGACAATCATCATATAAGAAAGAATCAATATATTATCTTATTGATATCTGAGAACTTGTAGAAATATTGGGAAAAAAGAAAATAATGATGATAAACAGAAACATAAAAATACTCATAACAAAGACACTACAAAAAGAGAAAGATTAGATCTTATAATCAGGTGAAAACACATGAAGTGAAATATGAAGTGAGCGAACAATAGCGATAAAATCACCTAGAGAAATTTGAACATTTTCTATAGTAACAATTTGTGACATATCAACAGAAGAAAAAACCTCATTAAATAATGATTCTTTTTGTGGATAGTAAGAAATCTTAGCAAGAAAATCGAGCACACGAGCAGGGTCTATTTTTCATCCAAGATAAAGATCTTTCTTATAATGACTCAAGGTCTTTTCAGGATAAGCTTTCTCATACAGAGGAGACATTGTTTTTTTGAATTCATCATAATATTGTTCTGTATCATATGAAGTAGAAGGAGAATTAAAATTATTTCTTACAGAAGGAGATATTTGATCCTTTGCCTGAATCTTCAAGGAGGAAATTCCCTGAATAAAATCAGATAGAGACAATCTAATATATGATAGTAATACAAGATAATCAAACAAAGAAATTTGATGAGAAGAAGTGAGTCTTACATGAATATAACTCTTATCAGGAGAAACAAATACATCTTGACCAATACTAGCATAGGTCCAAAAAAGAGAATTAATATCTTTTAATTGAACTGAATTACCTACAAAGTTATTAACAAGAGTTTTTTGTACAACAATCTGGTCTTTTGTAGACACATTTACGATTCAAATCTCCTTTACTTGCTCTTTTATCAGAGAGGGACCCTTATTCTGTAAATATGTACCATTTCAAGGTCATTCGTCAGGATCTTCATCTAATGATTCTGAATAAATAAGTGCCTCATTCTGCGTCATAATACAAGTATTAAAAAATAAAATCCGACTGGAAATAATACCCATATTACACTCATTGTCAAGACTCTCAATAGAAAGAAAAAACTAGCTCGAGAGCTAGCCATTTTCATTTATTTTTTATATCACTTACTACTATACAAATAGGGAAGAAAATTTCTTTACTTCAAACTACGTTCTTTCTACTATTCTTAACCTTATTCTTAACCTTATTCTTAGAAAATTTCTCATAGAAATTTTCTTGGCCCGACCAGGAGTTGAACCTGGGTTTCAATCTTCGCAGGATTGAGTCCTATCCACTGAACGACCGGACCATTTTTATATACTTATATCATTTGCAATAATTTACTAGGTCCTATCCACTGAACCCCGCAGTACTGCGGGGGAACCGACCGGACCATTTTTATATACTTATATCATTTGCAATAATTTACTAGGTCCTATCCACTGAACCCCGCAGTACTGCGGGGGAACCGACCGGACCATAAAGAGGTGTTTCCACCTCGACATCATATATATTACTCAAACAAAAACAATACTAAGAAAGCGATTCTACAACTTTCCCCAAAGCAAAAACCTTCGCTTCATTCCATCTCTGCCCCATGATTTGAAGTCAGGCGGGAAGGAGTTCTCCACGATCTTCTACCATACCCATAGGCACAGACATTGCGGGCAATCATGCCATATTTGCAGGGATAGCATACATATCACTCATATACATTTTGAGTGGATCTTCAGATCTTTCTCCAAATTTCCATGCAACTTCTGGTGCAGTAGGAGTAAGTACAAGATCATATTGAGCAAAGATAGTATCAAAATCAGATTTCAATTGGTCTCTTGCCTCTTGAGCCTTGAGATAATATCCTTCATAGTTAGCACTACTGAGGACAAACGTTCCCAAAAGGATTCTTCTTTTTGCTTCATCTCCGAATCATTCCCCTCTAATATGTTGGTAATATGAGGCGATATCCTCATGTCCGATACTTTCTTCCTGGAGACCAAATTTGATCCCATCAAACCTCGCAAGATTAGTACTTACTTCAGCTGGCATCAAAGTATAATACATAGGAACTGCATATTCCATAATAGGTAAATCAATTTCATCTACAGTAAATCATTGCTCACGAAGTTGCTGCAATTTTTGTAAAAACAATGCTTTGATACGAGGATCTAGGCCTGTTCCCAATGCCTGTTTAGGCACAGCAATGGTCAAGTTTCAAGCGTCAAGCATCAAGCTTCAAGCCTTAAGAAATTCGTCGGCCCTAGGATCACTTTGAGAATCCTTAGAATCAAAACCCGCTATAGCTTTCAAAAGAATCTCTGCATCTTCCACCGTTTTAGTCATCACTCCAACCTGATCAAGACTAGAGGCCATAGACTGGACACCATAACGTGATACCATTCCATATGTTGGTTTCATCCCAACGATACCACAAAAGGCAGCAGGTTGACGCACACTTCCTCCTGTATCTGTTCACAAAGCAGCTATACAACAATCACTTGCTACTGCAGCAGCCGAACCACCACTAGATCATCCAGGGACACGATCTTTACCATGGGGATTAGTCGTCTTACCAAAATAAGAAGTCTCTGTAGATGACCCCATAGCAAATTCATCCATATTTGATTTCCCTAGCATCAAACCACCTGCCTCCTCCAAACGAGCAAAACACGTAGCACTATAGGGACTCACATAATTTTCTAAAATTTTGGAACCACAAGAAGTGATATATCATTCCGTCAAAATAATATCTTTGATAGCCAAAGGAGCTGCCTTCAAAGGACGAGCAGCAAATGCATCTACATTTGCCTGAATATATTCAGGATGCAGTCTTACATAAGAAAAATATTGATTATTAAGGTGTTGAGCCTTGTCCAAATAAGAAGTAACAACTTCTTGAGGAGTAAATTTACCTTCTTGGACACCTTGAAGATAACGAGCTAACGTAAGATCCATGGATATCTAACGAAATAAATGATTGAGAAGATCTTGAGTATCACGAAGTTCCTGTTGAGAAAGTTGTGAAGAAGATGATTTTTTCACAACAGGAGCAGCTTTCACTACTGTTGGAGTAATTTTATTTGGCGTAACAGAAACGGTACTGACAGATGAAGACGGTAGAGATCAGGATGAGAGCACTACTGAGGTTCACGTTTGTATTTGCTGTCAAGAAGATTGAACTATAGTAAGTTTCCCTTCAGTAGTAGGGAATAAAAGATTCTCTAAAGTATCCATTCAAGAAGAACTTGTTCAAGAGAAAACATTTCAAGATCATACAGTATCTTCAGGAGCCAACCAAGCAAGAAATCCAGAAAGATATGCGGATGAAGCAAAAACACCAGCAGTAATTCATCATGTTTTGATAGTTCAAGACTGATTTTTTATAAGTAATGTAGTCCCGGTTTGAAGAGAAGTAATAGTTCACGTCTGAGAAGTAATGCGGGAAAATATATTTCATGATCACAAAAAGTATCAGGAAGGGTTCTTACCTGAACAAGAAGACGATCAGCTCCCTGCGGATTGATACCACGATAGATAAAAAAACATATTGCAAGAAGGATCAATATAACGATGGTTCTTCTAATCGTTGTCATGATCACTACAACAAAATAAAGCAAGATAAGTATAGGGATTCAGCCAAAAAAAACAAGGGAAAGCAAAAATCAACCTAGCTCTTGCATATCAAAGAGATTTTTATAATACCAAAGAGTATTATTTCATAATCAAAAATATGTTCAAACATATCATCCAGAATTCCATCAAAGAAATGAATGCTGATACGAAAATAATAAGACGGACATGGATTACATCTTTTTTTCATTCCCTTATAGTAGTATTATTCATAATCATCAATATCAATAGTCTCTTTGCAAAAAATTATGCTAATGGTCTATATGTAGGCAAAGTAACCCAATACTTTATAGAAGAGATAGCAAAAAATCATTTTCTAAGTTACATAGTATTCATAACCTTAGTACTTTTTATTGCATATTCTATAATATATCCTATTGGGCAAGGAGCGATCATTCACTACCTTAATGACCCGAAAAAAAACATGAAAGAAGCGCTAAAAAAAGGGAAAACCGATTTTTTCCCTATGTTCGAATTTAGTTTTATTTCACTAATAACATCACCCATAGTTGTGATATTCTTGGCATTTAAACTTTTAATTATCGATGAAAGCACAAGTACAACGACGATTCTCTGTCTATGAATATGGTTTCTTATCATAAACATTTTCAATAGTCTCAAAGCATATACAAGATACTTCATCACTTTAGAGAAAATGCCGCTCTACGAAGCACTCAAAAGTAGTTGCAACATAGCAATACAAGAAATAAAAAATACGTCAAAATACATGAGAATACAAACCATACTATTAATCAATTTTTCTATAAACCTAGTCGTAATCATTGGAATTCCTTTTGGGATGATTTATCTTGCAATTATTGCAGATATCATGCAATATACGGGCATCAGAATAGTGGTTTACAGTATATTTGCAATCATGATTTTGGCAGGATCTTATATTAGTGCAATAATTAGAGCTTTTTTTGCCTATTATCGACATGAAATTTTCAAAATAGTCAAACAACACAAAGCATAAGACATATTATATAACAATATAAAAAGAATGGTTGATGTCTAAGAAGAAGAAGCTGGTTTTTTTATGAAAATTAGGAGAATCAGAGTATACTTAAGGGAGAAAGTATTTACCCTTTCAAAAATTATATATATGACAATTGATCAGTGTGAATCAGCATTACAAACACAATATAAAACAAACCCTGCACAAGGAGAAAATATCTCGCAACTTACCAGCAAAGCCCGACCTACAAATAAGGCTGAGTGTCTCAAAACCATGTGAGGGATTTCTCAGATAAAAAATTTTCTAGTAAACAAAAGTGAATACCAGACATATAAAGAACAATATCTAGCAACACAGACAGGGAATACAGTAAGTACAGAAGGAGTCTCTTCTCGAATCTGAAACATATCCTTTACCCAGAATACAAATGCCATAGGAGGGTATATTTTTCGATGAATAGGAGGTATAATAGGGAGTATAATCCTTTTTTATATTATCAGAAAAGTATTGAGAGTAGTCTACGAACTCATCAATGCACCTAGAATGATCTATCTCAAAGTCAGCCTACCAAGAAATGACAGTAAACAAGATCGTGAACAAGGAAAAGAAATAGCAAAAGATATGAAAGAAAAGATAGGACGTATGTCACAAGTATTTCATAATATGCATAAGTTAGGGCAATTGAGTACACGAGACAGCATCATGAGCGGCGTATTCTATAAACCAAAGGTAACTATGATCTACCACTATGAAGCAGGAATGTTATCTTTTATTGTAGGAATTTATCCAGAGTACCAAAAAATTATAGAGGGATCTATTTCCGCACAGTACTCAGATTGTTCAATAGAATTAGTCGAAGCACCTCAAATGTTTTCTAAGAAATATCGAGACATTATGCCCTTAGAATCAAAAAAAGACGGTGTATATAATATTAAATTATTTAAACAACAACCAGATGATCCAGTAAATAACTTGATAGATGCCATAGGGAAAATTTCACAATACGATACTGCATCGATTATCATGCCAATCAAACCTATAGGCAATCGGTTTAATAAAAAAGCACAAAAATGGGCTGAGGGGCTCTATAGAAACGATAAAGAATATCTTGATGATAAGCCACTGATACTACGTTTACTCAACAGCATAAATCCAATAAAGATAATTAAATTTCTTATTTCTGGGCCACAACAAGCGAATCAGAAAGAAGAACAATTCAAAGACTGAGGGAAAGATTTTGTTCGTATGGTCAAAGCAAAAGAGGATTCTATCAATGCTATGGGAGAAGAAGCGGCATTACCATTTTTCGAAGCTGGATTGATGATTATCACCTCATCCGATGATGAAACAAGATTAGAAAATAATGTGGATATGTTGATCAGCGCATATAATATTTACGGTGATGAATACGGAAACGAATTAGTAGATAATAATTCTAAACACGATCTTCTTGGACGAATATATGAACCATTACGAAAGTTTGCAGTAAACAATAGGCTAACACACTTCTTTTTCAAAGAGAATATCTTTGGAGTAAATGAATTAGCATCACTCTTTCATTTCCCTGATCTCGCATACAATCGTTCTCCTATCATTTCCTGGATGCCATATAAGATTCTTCCCGCTCCTGAAAACCTACCTGTACTCAAAGAAGAAAATGGCTACGTAATAACAGGGAAGTTAGCAGAAAGCTACAAAAGTGGTGATCTCAGTGAGATTCTCAAAGAATATACAACACATCGAGCAGTAGGGAAGAAAATAAGTACGCAAGAAGTATATCAAGAAATCAAAGTACAAGACAATAGTGCATGAGTTGAAATTATTGAAAAAGAAGGAAAAAAATTTTTCAAAACAAAAAAACAAAAAGAAGAGTTTGGATATAAACTCTACAAAGATGGAATTTTACTCGGAGTAAATATTTACAGAAACAATCTCAACCCTGTATATATGAAAAGAAACGACAGAAGCAGACATCACTACTGTATAGGGAAATCTGGAACAGGAAAATCTGTCCTCTTACAAACACTCGCCAGACAAGATATCTGGAATGGAGATGGAATCTGCCTCATTGATCCTCATGGAGATTTAGCAGAAGATATCCTTGCTTATATTCCCAAAGAAAGAGCAAAAGACATCGTCTATTTTGATGCAGGAAACGAGGATAGACCTATGGGACTAAATCTCTATGAGATCAATAATCTCGACGAAGCAGACAAAGTCGTCAATGATGCAACAGAAATTTTCCTCAAAATGTTTGGACCAGAAGTCTTTGGACCAAGACTACAAGAATATTTCAAATATGGAAGTTTGACACTTCTCGAAGATTTTGAAGATAGACCAACATTACTCGATGTAGTAAGGCTCTTTACTGATGAAGCATATAGAGAGATAAAGTTAAAAAAGGTAACTAATCCTGTGGTAAAGAATCGACGAGAGAAAACATTCAATGCAATGGGAGATAGAGAGAAACAAGAAATCATCCCCTATTTCTCTGCAAAATTCGTTTCGTTCAATACCAATAGAATCATGAGAAATATCATTGGACAAACCAAATCTGGATTCAATTTCAATGACATCATGAACAATAGAAAAATATTAATTATCAATCTCAGTAAAGGAAGAATTGGAGAACTCAATGCTGAACTTCTCGGTATGATCCTCGTATCCAAAATCTACAATGGGGCGATGGAAAGAGCAAAAATACCTGAAAGCGAAAGAAAGGACTTCTATCTTTATGTCGATGAATTCCAGAACTTTATCTCAGGAACCTTTGCAGATATCCTTTCTGAAGCAAGAAAATATAAGCTCTCTCTCATCATGGCTCACCAATATATCGCACAGTTGGAATGAGGTGGAGGAAATAATATCGGACAAGAAAAAGGAGGAAAGACAGACGTCAAAGCAGCAGTATTTGGTAACGTGGGTACGATGCAGTCATTCAAGGTTGGTGCTCCGGATGCCGAATTTTTAGAAAAAGAATATACCCCACTACTTGCAGCAGGAGACATCGTAGGAATTGCAAATTACAAAGCATATATCAAGCTCAATATCGACAACTCGACTACTCGTGTCTTTAGTATGACTTCAATCTATACCAAAGATTATCAGAATCTAAAAATTGTTCCAATCCTCAAAGAATATTCAAGTAAAAAATATGGAAGAAAAAGAGAATTCGTAGATGCAGAGATCGAAGCAAGACTAGGGATCACAAGTACACCAAAAGATCTTCCAGATCCTAATGCAATTGCGCCAGCAGATCTAGCAACGCCAACACCTAGTCCAGTGGAAAATACAAATACCACAGCAACAACCCAATAGAAACTCAATAACGACTAATTTATATGATAGCACACAAAATAAATGAAAAAAAACGATAATACCCCAAAAGCACTTAGAGAAACAGAATTATCCAACCATAACGATCCACTCAATCAAAAAATAGAAAAAAAATTAGAAGAAATGGAGGCAATATCAGGGTCTGAAGATATTGATCTTATCCATTTTATGAAATTAACTATAGAAGTAGCAAGACTACAGAAACAGTTTCTCAAAAAGAATAAGGGCAAGGAACTAAAAGAAGAATGGGACAAGATAGAAAGACAAACCAAAGTAAAAATGATAGAGATTCTTATTCCTTCTAGCAAAAAGCAGGGAGAATGTTCTTTATCTAGATCAACACTTACGAACATCAGAGAAAAGACAACAGAGGACATCTTTGCATTCCTATCAGAAGAGAATAAAGAAACTACAGACAATGAAGTTCAGAAAAAGAAAATATGGAAAACTGAAGTATATAATTATGTATTTCAAATCACTAAGGGCATGTTCGAAAAAAAAATGTCGGACAAGAAAAATGGAGAAAACTACCGATTTTCTGATAAGGAAATAGAAGATATCTACAACATAGTAAAAGAAAAATACCCAGCGCTAAGCAAGGGAAAGGTGAGTAGAATACAATCTAAAAAATTTCAAGAAGAGTTTAAAAAAATTTTTCTTGAGAAATATATTCCCAAGATAGTAGAAGAGATGAGTGATGTTATATTCTCTGAATTTAATTGGAGAGACAAGAACATTGAAGTTCTTGGGAGTGTTTGTGATTGGTTAGATGACATCATAGAAAGAACTCGAAAAGAAATTGTAAAAACAACAGCAAACATAAGTATTATACAATATCTCGAGGGCACACAAAATAAAAAAAACAACGAGAGTAACCAAAAAGACACGAAAAGGACAAAACAAGAAGAGGCGATAGATATCCCTTCGTTTCAATATCTTCTTCAAAAAGAGAGGAATAAAGACAAAGACCTAGAAGGTTTTCTAGCCCCTCTGTTGATTTCTTATAAAAACAATAAAGATATTTCTAAAGCCATCACCAGATATAAGCGCAATGGGAAATCAATAAAGGCAGATACCTTCTGTGAACAGTTCAATATATCTTCAGATTTTTTTTCTCAAGAGACTAAGGAACAACTTAAGAAATTGGGAGTTGATTTTTATGAAAACAACGAAGAGAAATCAAAAGAGAACAATGGGAACAAGAAAAATGGAACACATAATGAAAATGACAGAAAAGACAAAAAAGACGAAGAAGATTTAGAACCAATCGAAAAAACAAAGGAAGAATGTATCAAAAAGGAAATACAGAAATATCTAGAAAAGAATAAAGAGTGGGATGGAGAGGTCTGTACCGACATATTAAATATGGCTGGTTACAGATTCAACAAAGACTTCATCAAACAGTTTACTCTCTTATATCCGAATACACATATGCAGAAGAAAGTAATTGAAGAACTTACCAAAGAAATTACAAACATTCATCGCAAAACAAACAAAGCAAATAATAAAACATATCGATCTATAAATTTCAGAAACGATCATAGAATACTTTTCTTTAGCGAGAATATAATCGATGGGATATATAATCACAATGATTATATGAGACGTCTAGATAATCAAAAATAAATTTTATTTTTAGATAATAAAGGGATGCTCCTCACTCCTTCCTCTACACCATGATGACAATGAGCCCAAGAAAGGGAGGATTTTGTGGAAAACAAGAAAGAAGAGATTAATGAAGATTTGACTTGACCAAAATATCTCAGCGGAGAATATTTTTTAGATAAAATAGGGTTAAATGAAGATCAAATGAAAGATAAGATAGCAGAAATAAATAATGTTGAAGATGAAATCATAAAGATAGAGAGAGAAAAATTAGAGAAAATTATATGAAAGGGAAGAGTAAGTGATGAATCACGGGAAGAATTTCAGTGATTTCAGACGGCACTTCAAGTATGAAAATGAGAGGTAGAAAAGAGAATAAAAGAAGGGGAATTAAGTGAGCTCATAGCATGACACAATCTAGAACTTTTCCAGAAGACGAGTAATGAAAAATATTTTTCATTAGTATCGTTAACAAGTGGTTTCCTTTTTAGTAGACTCATAGACATCAAAAGTGATCTTAAGAAAAGACTAAAGGAATACAATGATGACTATCTTTTATTAAGAAGACATAAGATTACATTGGGGAAAATAGGGCCAAAAGCATTAGATTTTTTATTATCAGATAAATTATCAGCAGAAAACGTGATACAGAAGTTCTGGAAATTCAAGGAAAAGAGCAAAGAAAAATTTGAAGGAGATATAAAATATGGATTCATTGAAAGGAGTATGGCAAGAGTACGAAAAGAAGAATTAGATGAAAGGATAGTTGATAAGATAAAGATTACCGAGATAGCAGACGAAAAGCTACATGATATTCTAAATAAAACGTATATCTACAAGAAACTTTTCCCCCATTTCTGCAATCACGCACCAGGGTCGTTCCAAAATAGCTTATTGGGGATACCTGAGGGATCCAAGGAAACAAATGGTGGAGATCCTACATGATTTTTTATAAAAAATGAATCTAATTCTCAAATTTTTTATTTTAAAATAGATCAGGAGAAAAAGAGTGCTCTCAATTTAAAAACCATGGAATTATGA
>CAIVDB010000024.1 GCA_903904545.1 uncultured bacterium
TCATCATTAACCCAAAGAATAATGTAAAAAAAATACGATTTCGGTCGTTGATTTTTCGGAAAATTATTTTACATTTCCTTTATTGCAATATTTCTTTTGAAAATCTGCCTTATCTCCATATTTTGCAAAGTCCTTTTGATGTTCTTCTGGTATAAAATTCTTCTTTTCTTGATGTTGGATACCACACCAGTATTTCTCGGTTTGTCCGCCAATCTCTACCCAATAATTGACGAGGCCATTTGCATAGCCGCAGTAGATACAATAGATCTTTTGAATGACATTAAGATAAGAAAGTTTCCCTCTATCTCGCACTTGGATATAATTTCCGCGTTTAACATACGGCATCTTGTATAGGGGAAAGAAAATGCGATGATAAACTTCTATCCGAAGATCTGTCAAAGCAAGAGGAATAATCAGTGTCCAAAGAATTGGCATAAAGAAAAGAATAACTACCCTATTGGGGTGTTTAATGTACAACATAAGTATCCATAAGATGATAAAAAATCAACATACAATTTGCATATCAAAAACAAGCATACTCTATTCCTATGGGAAAGCCAAGGCATAAAAAAGAAAGTTGTGATTTTTTATTAAAATTATATACAAGCGTTTTCTGTGATCACAAATTTCTGCTTATCGCAATCTAGGCTAGCATCACATCACAACGGTAATACACAGAGTGGATCAGTATGTCCGAAATCCATATTCGTCACTATAGGCAAATCTGTGAGTCATAATTCCTTATTAACAATTTTAAGCAAAACCTCATCATAAGAGATTTGAATATTTTTCTCATAATCATATTGAGATCTTCATAATAGAATTCATGTTATTTGAGTAAGTATTCATTGAGAGCCTAGATTCCTTATGATCCTTTCAAATGTACGCGTATCCATTTTCTCTTCTGAGGTCTCTATGATTAGGAATTTGTCTTTCCACTGTTCTCTTGACGGCCAAATTGTCGTTCCCTGGAGAAAGGGGAAGACATCGATACATCATCCTATCAGTTTTCAAGAATGGATTCCTTTTCCTTGAAGCCATCTTCGTCATTCACAAGGCCTCATTCTTCTTTTTATCAGCTGATTTGCAGGAGTATTTCGATCAAGGAATTCGCTGGTCCATCATGAAGTATTGGGCAAGATTTCTCAGAGTACTTCTGACGTAAACAATGTTTTGTGTACGGCATCACGCATGTAAGGAAATATTCACGTATTTTCCGCAAATCACGCCATGATAGACGGACCGTAAAAAGATACTATTCAGGCTTTCTGACAAATAAAATGAGAAACCGTCGTATCAGAATATCCCATAAATATTTTTGGATTATTTTTTATAAGCTCAAAATCTATATAAGGAAGAATTCTTATAGACTCCTCTCCTCCAATGGTAGAAATAATTGCTTTGATGTTTGGATCTTTGAACGCAGCCATAAGATCCTGCGCCCTTGCCTCAGGATGATCATATACCCATCCTGGCGATTGTAGAGTATAGGCTCATTCTATTACTTTTAGGTTGAAACCCTTCTCTAATTGTTCTTTCCCTGCTATATATCTTTCAGGACAAGCACCAGGTCATCCTCGAGATAAACTTACTGTACAGACACTATCATTTTCCTGGAGATGTTTTGGTTTGATAAACATGACGATTTGAAAGATATAAAAATACTTTCTAGATAGAATATAGCATATTTATAGATAAATTCAATTAAAAATATCTATACTCAGA
>CAIVDB010000025.1 GCA_903904545.1 uncultured bacterium
ATAGCTATCATGGAGTAATGTTCTTAGATGTCAGGCTATTCTTATTCATTCTGCCTCATCTCCTAAATCATAATCTTTACATGATTTTTCTATAAATCATAATTGTTGTTTGAACACGATATCATAGTCATTACGTTTCATTCATTATTCTTAATGATAAATACATGGTTTTATTTAAAACAATACTATCCTAAACCTATTGCTTTCTTACTATATTTTTTGGTTCTCCTTTTAAAAATGATTCTATATTTTGGATGGCGATTTCGCGTCCATTTCTACTCGCTTGAGTTGTGGAAAATGCAATGTGTGGTGTGACGAGTATTTTGTCATTACTCAATGCCTTCTGGTAAAATTCGTTTTTGGTATCTCCAAATGATTCAGGATCACAATCTATGGCAGCTCCTGCGATTATTCCTGCATCGATAGCTTGTATCACTCCATTTATGTCATAGGTATAGGGTCTAGCAAAAGTAATATAATAAGTCCCTTTGGTAAGACTCATAAAGAAGGTCTCATCTAATAGATTTTTACTTGTCGAATTACAATTGAGCGCGTTGATTATAAGGTCTTTATCCTGGGATTTTGTTGCCAAATCATCGCCTCTGTCGAAGAAGCTTACTTCCATCCCAAATGCTTGGCAGAGGATACCTATTTGACTCCCGATACTTCCATGTCCTACGATAAGAACTTTTTTCCTATACAGACTTTCATGGAGTTGAAAGGGAATGTCTTCAACTGTCCTCACTGCAGGAAGAAAATCTCTAAATAAGGAGAGCGTCATATACATTACCCATTCTACAATGGAATTTCTATTCCCTCCTTGAGAATTTGCAACCAAAACTCCATTTTTTTCTAGCTCTTCGGAATTGAATGCTCCCAGCTCTACGTAGGGATATACGACAAATATATCTTTTAATTTAGGCAAGCTTTCCAATAAATATTCCCCATCACTATAGAGAACATCAGCATTTGCTACCTTGTCGATAATATCCTCAACAGATGCCGGACTTTCCATCATCTCGAGTTCTCCGATCGCTGTCAATCTCTGTTTTTGTTCATCTGTAAGTGTAATTCCTAGAGTAACTATTTTTTTCATATCCCCCTGTTAAGAAAATAAATTCCTTGAGAATATACGCATATGTCTTCTTTTTTCAAAAGAATATTATTGAGGGATTAAACTTTTCTTGATAAAGAAGCTTGGATAATTAAAAGAGGAAGGAATGGAGGAAAGAATAGAGAAAAATCGAGGAATATCTCCATATGTATTTACTTTGATTACTTGCAATGACGTATACCAATACCGAAGATTTTTTGCAGAAGGATTTGGCTCGTGAGGGGATTCCTGCTGAGCATTTACAACCTTGAGATCAGGGCGGTTTTTTACAACATTTGCTTGCCAAAGTCGATCATCATATTAGTCAAGGAGGGAAAATTTTGATTCTTACTCTTACCAAAAAATCATCTGAAGAAGTGACAAATTTTCTCGTAGCGAAATGATATAAGGCCTTCTATCTCCATAGCGAAATTGCTACGATGGATCGTCGGGAGATTATCAAAAAATTGAAAACAGGTGTCATCGATATTATTGTCTGAGTAAATTTATTGAGGGAGGGGATTGATCTTCCTGAGGTGAGTTTGCTTGCGATTTTAGATGCGGATAAGGAAGGATTTTTACGTTCTACGACCTCACTGATCCAGATTATTGGACGTGCTTCTAGAAATCCAAAAGGAGAAGTAATCCTGTATGCAGATCACTTTACCGAGTCTGTCTTGAAATCTCTTTGGGAGACCTACCGTCGTCGCACGATCCAACAAACGTATAATGCCAAACATAAAATAACTCCTCAGTCTGCTACCTCCAATGTCAAAGATCTAGAAAGTGTCAAAACCGATGACGATTTGCCTCAGCAATTTAGTAGTATGACTAGGGGTAAATTAAAAAAACTTAAGAGAATGACCAAAGCAGAAAAATCATTAATTTTGAAAGATCTAAAAATCCAACTTGATGAGGCGATTAAACTTCGAGAATTCGAAAAAGCTGCTGTCATTAGAGATCAGATTAAAGAGATTGATGGGGAATAGAAATGAAAATCCCCCGTCCTAAAGGACCTCCCGCAGCTTTTGCGGGACAGGCTCTCCCCCTTTGAGTAAAGGGGGTACACAATTACTATAATTGAATTCCCTCTTTATGTAAAGAGGGGGGACCGGAACGGTGGGAGATTTATAATAAGAGATATTTACTCTGCGATGATTGTGATATGATTGAAAGGAACTTTGATTCCTTGTTTTTCCAAAAGTTCATGGATGCTTGATTTGAGTTGTCTTGCTACGATAAATGGACCCATCTTTCCTCTTGGATCAGCGAAAAATATACATTTGATGCCGATACCAAAACTATCAAATTGTGATACGTAGATCGTAGTGTACATCTTTCCTTGGACTCATGGATGAGTATTGATGTGCTCTCTGAGGACTGTTTTGATGCTGTCTATATCTGTCTCACGAGGTACTTCAATGGTAATCTCTCCTCTGATGAGTTCTTCTGATTTCATCTTTCTGATAGGGGTCTTGCTGATGATACTATTGGGGATTACAATTCTTCTTTTGTCGAAACATTTGATCGTTGTATGTCTGATTGTTATCTCTTGTACTGTTCCACGGATATTTAGCGTTCCCAGAAATTCTATATATTCACCTATCTGAATTTTCTTACCTGTAATAAGCATAAGCCCTGCGATCATATTTTCTATCGTATTTTCCATGGCAAATCCTAGACTGAGCGAAATTCCTCCCATCAGGAGCGTTGTATGGAGACCCAATATTTCACACATAATCAAGATATTGAAAATGATGGAGATTATCCAGAGGATTCTTCCTGCAAGGTTTGCTATCTTCTGATTGTAGAGTTCTGTCTGGAGGGCATTTTGTTGGATGTGAAATTTTATCTTTGCAATGATCCACTTACTTCCTATCCGTACAACAAAAAATACACCGAAAGCTATGAGATAGGTCACTCGGTTCTCTTGTATGAAGGTAAGTACATATTGGATACTAGCAACGAGCATATTCGGTTTGAAGAGTAAAGGTAAAAGACAGATTATCCAAGAAGGGTTTTCTTGCTTTCAGGGTCGAGCTTGATAGTCATCGTAGTGAATGGTACTTGGATATTGTTCTGTGCAAAAGCAATATTCATCTTTTCATTGACTTCTCAGATAGCTATCTCTTGCAAGATACCACAGTTAGGATCAAAACTAAAGAATGCTTTAAATTCCAATTCACTCTCTCCGAAATTTGCCAAGAAAACATTTGTGGTTTCTTGCTGTTTCACGAAAGGAAGACTATTGATTGTGGACTTGATAACTTCTAGTACTTTATTTGTATCACTTGCATAATCTACACCGAATGTTGCAGACAATTTGATCAAGGGTTCTGCACTAAAGGTCTTGATAGGGCAGGAGATTAATGTCATATTTGGAATAACAACTAATCTCAAATCAAGTGTTCTAATGATAGTATATCTGATACTGATTTCTTCTATTTTGCCAAAATAGACTTGATCGGCATTGATTTCTACGATGTCGCCGAGTTTAAATTCCTTGGTATAGAGCATCATAATCCCTGCTATCATATTTCCGAGGATCTCTTTGCAGGCAAGTCCTACACCGAAAGATACTCAGCCAAGAATAAGTCCAACATTAAATCCCATCATTTCAAATCCGATAAAGAATGAGAAGACCATAAGGAGATAAAAAGTGATATCGTGCATCAGCTTCCCGACCTTTTGTATATGTTTATTCTCTGGATCTCCGTTGATGATCCTTCTTCTTACTATCCCTGCTATAATCTTGGATACGAGGAGCATGAAAATGATAACTCCTATTGCTCGAAGGATTTTTAGTGCGTATATGACAACGATGTTGTCCATAAGTGAGCTTCATACGTTTGCTATGGTTTCTGTTGGTAGCATTGAAGAGGAAAAAATGAAATAAATTACGAATTACGGATTACGGATTCCCGATAAACCACTTCAATTATATTCAATTGCCTACAAAAGCCAAAAAAGTGCTCTTTCTCTTGTCTTTTCTCTGGCTAAATGTTGTAAAAATGATATAGTATGGATGATCTAGTGTTTATTTCATTGAATTGTTTTTAGGTTTTCTTACAATGAAAATGATTTTTATCTTGTAAATTTTTCTCCATGGCTTTTACTCAACAGGTACTTCCTCAGAAACAATGAGTCTCGTATCGAGTGCTTACGGCGATTGTTTTGGTTACTTTGCTTGTTGCTTTTTTAGTATTTAGTAATCTAGGTCGTTTGTGAAATTTTATGACAGGACAAACACAAACTGGAGAAACCTTGCGTATTGGACAAAGTATTTCTCTTACAGGGACCATCGTCCAGAACGGCGATTATGTAACTCATACGCATACTATGTCTGTGCCTGTATATGGTATTGTGGGTATCAAGAGTAAAACCATAGATCTCAACCAATATACTGGCGTTGTTCAAATCAATGGAGTAGTAGAAAAAAAAGTTCAAGATATGCTATTTGTTGTTGAAGTGACGTCTGTAAGTGGAGGACAGTCAATTGTTTTGGACCCTATTTTGACAGGATGATCTCAAGGACAATATAGTATGGCTTGGTGAGTATATTTTCCTGAGAATTTTTCTCAAAAATTTACTCTTCAATGACCCAACGGTGGTGATTTTTCATTTACTCATCTTGCAAGTCAGCAGAAATTTACGCTTCATGCCTTTGCTTGTTCGTCAAAAGATCCTAATGCAGATTGTCTTCAGCTTGTCAAAAATATTTCTCCTACTGCAGACAAGAAATTTACAGATAGCTATGGTAATACCTATTATAAATTAGAAGGAGTTCGTTCTTGGCTCGTAGTAAATGGTTCTTATTATGGATATTTCGTGCAAGATGCAGATGAGCAAGTAGTAAGAGATTTTGCAGCAGAGATTGTATTGCTTACTTCAAGTTATGTCAAAGATCATTTGGTATCCAAGCTTGTGTCCCTCTGTAGTGATGGTTCTACAAGTATGCAGCAAGTGACTAAACAAACCGTGACTAAAGAACTCAATGGATTGATCTTACTTTTGGAATGAACTACTGCGAGTGGAACAGCGACCTGTAAGATTGTCTTAGATCCTTCTTTGGCTCAGGGAGGACAGAAACTGAGTTTTACTCCGAGTATGACTGCTTCGTCTGTGCAGACACCACCTTCTTCTTCAAGTACTCCGACGACGCCTTCAGCTTTAGATTTTTCCGTAAAACAATTCCCTACAAGTACAACAAAAACTATGACCTATACCTCGAGTAGGGGACATAGTATCGTCTTCCCTTCTTCTAATCTTTCTTATGGATCATTCCCTCTCAATGAAGATTTGAGTAGCATGTGAGCGCGTTGTTCGTCTCAATTTAATGTCATTGCTTTTGTAAATAAACCTAATCTTGCTACCACTCCAACGATCAAAATCTTTGAATGTACTGCTAAAAAATCAGTAACACTTCCTTCCAATGCCTATCGTCAGATTACTTTGGCTGATGGAAGAATCTTCATTATAGAAATAATGGATGGAGCATGGAAGACCTTTGCAGATATGATAACCATCCAATAGTTTGATAGTTTTCTAGAAATTAAAGGACTACAGGAGAAAATACTTGTAGTCTTTTTATTATGTTGCACAACGTTTGCTGTTGATCCGACTGTAGCTTGTATGTAGGATAGCAGCCGTTGTCTGAGGCGAAGCCCTTGCATATGATTATATCTCTCGTTTTCCGTATTTTATACATCCATTTTTTTAGCGATTTGGGGTTTGCCTCGAATAGAGGTAAAAATTTTTTCTACATAGTATGTATGTTATCATATACGAATTCCCAGTTTTTACAAGGTATAACAAATTTTTTGCATCAAGAATAATTTTCGTAACCAAATGAATATACTTTTCAATGATATTCCTCTGATAAAAATTCAATGAGTCATTTATCGTTATCAACTATTCAAGCAATATCTTTTCTTTCTAATAAAATACTAGCTTTCCGCTCGCTTGGATTGCGATTTTCGTCATCAGGTCTTAGTATTATTTCAGCATTTGGAAATCAATATTTTTCTAACCAATGTTTTGTTGGCATTAATATAGATTCTGGTCTCGCAGAAATGTATGCAACTATTTTATTATTTTGATGAATCTTTCTTACATATTCTACACTTCATAAGACTGGATATAAACTTTCTCGAAAATCACTTTTTTCAAGTCTGCTC
>CAIVDB010000026.1 GCA_903904545.1 uncultured bacterium
AAATAATCAAGGAAAATATTCCCTCGCTATAGGAAAGATTGAAAGCTTTCCTGCAGATGAAATCCTCAAAACATTTGTAGCACTTCCTCAGCTCAAGACTCAATTTTTCAATAAACCACGATGGGCAGTGAGTGAAGGAGTGATCGGGAATAGTACAACTCGAGCATTTGGATTGTTATTGACACTTATTATCTTGCTAATCTTGTACAGACGCCTAAGAAAATAGCTTACAAAAGAGTGGAGATTGATTTTTTATAGCGACTATACTCTATTTGACAATAATTTTATCGTGAATATAAGAATATGATGAGTAGATATAAGCAACCAGAGATAGATATTGATATCTCTCTTTTGACAACGAACAGACAAGAAAAAGTCCCTATTATTCCTGGATGCCCAGGAGAAACGATAGTAAATAAGCTGTTGCTCGTTATCAAATGATATCAGGAAGAATTAAATATTTTCTTGGATATGCTGAGGGAATCAGAGATTGCTTGTGAGTCTTATAAATCTTCATGTGTGAAATATATCCAGGAAGAAAAAGAGGAATTAAAAAATGTTTTTTTCTTCCTTATCAATGATGATGCTGAAGAAGGATTGTCTAGGATAACAGGGCTTATGGAAGAAAGAATCCGTATAGAAAAAAATCCAAAGATACCTCTCTGTTGTAAAAAACTCTTCGACTAAGTATTATACTATCTTTACCTTTATGTATAAGAAAAGATGAAAAAAAGAATATTAATAAGTATGGTCTTGTCTCTTGTACTATTGAGCGGAGTCTTTACCTATGCTCAAGAAACAGTTACTCAGGAGCAATTTCTGACGAAATACCTCCAATTACTTCTTCCTCAGGCAGTTCCACCAGCAGCGAAATATATCCAAGTATATTATCAAAACATTCCATCTCCGGCAACAAAGCGTCTTCTCCAAGAAGCAATTTTTCTAGGAAAACTTCCTAATGCAAAGGTTGTATTGGACCGAGATGCTCCTATTAGCCAAAGACAAGTCGCAGGATGGATCTCTATTGTACAGAAAAAAGAAATCTCATACACACAAGATACATTAGCAGATGCACAGCGAATACAAAGTACGCTTGAGGCTCTTCCCACACTTCCCACGATTATTGAGTTACATCCGCAACCTAGAGGTCAGAAAATATTTAATGAGGTATTGCAGGTTCTGGAAGAAGATTACGCAGACGCTAAACAACTCTCTGGAACACAATTGCGATACGGCGCTATCAAATGACTTGTAGGGGCAACCCAAGATCCCCATACTAATTTTTTCACTCCACAGGAAGCGAAACAGTTTACCGATGAATTAGCAGGAGAGTTGCAATGAATCGGGGCCTATGTAGAAATGAAAACTCCAGGGATAGTTACCATCCTGGACACTATAGCAGGGTCTCCTGCTAAGAAAGCTGGACTACAATCCAAAGATATCTTTCTCCAAGTAGATGAGCATATCGTCCAAACAGGAACGTCATTACAAACTGTGATCTCTTGGATCAAATGACCCGCAGAGACACAAGTCCATATCTTTGTTCTTAGAGGACAAAAAAAACTAGAGTTTACTATTACAAGGAAAAAAATCACCATCCCTGATATGGAAACAAAAATATTTACAGGAGGGAAATGTTATATAGCGATACGTAGTTTTGACGCTGCGATTTCTACTAATTTTACAAAAATCATGCAAGGTGATTTTGGATCAGCGCATTGTACAAGATATATATTTGATCTCAGAAATAATCCAGGAGGAAGCTTACAGGAAGTGCTCAATATTCTAAATTTTATTGTGCCTACAGGGAAATCCTCAGCACAGGTAGGATCACAACAAAGTACAACACGCTATCTTTCACGTCCGGTATCTGGAACGAAGATTACAGACAAGCCAATGTTCTTCCTCATCAACGCTGGTTCTGCTTCAGCTTCAGAAATTTTCGTAGCAACAGCCAAAGAATATGCTCCTCAGGCAAAGATTATAGGACAGAAAAGTTATGGAAAGGGGACCGTGCAAACGATGCTCTCTTACCCAGATGGCTCACTCCTCAAATACACAATAGCGAAGCGATATACCGGCAAAGAAAAGAAAAATATAGATAAAGTCTGAATTTTACCTGATGTAGAGCTCGAAGACCTCGCATCGACTCCTCAAGACGAGCTCCTTGAATATGCATTGAAATAAGGGGGTAAATAGTATATAATAGACCCACGTAAATATTTGTTTTTACTTACTTCCCACCATCATGGCCACCGCAGATGCTGCATTAGTACTTATTGATTATCAGACAGAATGGAGAGATCCAGAATCAGAATTTTATGTAGGAGATCTCGTAGAGATCATCGACAAGGTAAATTTTCTCATCGACTTCTGTAAGGCAAGAGGCTACAAAATCATCCTTACGAAACATGTAGAATCCGAATCTCCAGATCACTTTGGACCAACAACCCAATTGATCCCAGAATTGAAATTAGCAGAGGCTGACGTCATTGTCGTCAAGAAAAAAATAAGTCCATTTTATCAGACAGAATTGGATCAAGAACTAGAAGGAACAACAAAGGTCGTTGTTTGTGGAATTTTGACGAATCTCTGTGTCAGAAGTTTTATCCAAGAGGCCTATGATAGAGATATGAAGATTACCGTCATCAAAGATTGTTGTGCAGCAAATACTGCAGAAAAACAAGAATATACTTTCGCAGATCTCAAAGATACCAGAGAAGAAATAGAATTTATCAA
>CAIVDB010000027.1 GCA_903904545.1 uncultured bacterium
ACAATACGATAAAGAATAGATATCCAGACATTAAATTCCCTCAGAGTATAATCCAGTGAATAGGAAAGAATCTTCCAGACCCAACGATCCATAATGCCATAATAGATGAGATTATGCTCAAATGCAATAAAGGAAAAAAAAAAATTACCATAGAAATGGCAGTAGAGATAATACAAACTCGTAAAGGGAACTTTAAACCAGAATTAGATGATGTACATAAAATTGTAGAAAAATATATTAATGAGGAAGAAGCAAGTGCAATAAATCGAACAGCAACAGAAAGAGGAAAGACAATAAAAAAATATACCATCTATCTCATCAAAGATCTAGCACACAAAAAATACACAAACGAAGAAATTGCTAATTATCTAAAAATTAGTGTTCCTCTTGCCAATAAATATTTCAATGATGCAAGTATGGAAACAGGATTAATAGCGCCCATCAAAGAAAAAATAGAAAAAAGTCTGAACAACAAAGAAGGAATAATGTTACTTTTTGATTAGAATTTCACCATTCCAACCCAAAGCAAGAATAAGACAAAAATAATAGATATTCCCCCTACTACCATAGTCATAGTTTTTGATTGCAAAAACATCTGAGATTTTTTCATAATCCAAACGGGGAACCAAAGTCCTACCACAGATTTAATCAACATAATCCAACCCAGAAGAGAGATTAGCACTAACCATCCACCCGTAAACAGAGGATAAACAGCCAAGAAGAAGAACGCAACCAAGAGCTGCCAAAGACTAAAGAGTCTGACAAGGTCAGGATTTTTAACCATTCCCCCTACTACCTTTATAAATTTAGACGGAACGAAAAGCGCTGGAGCTCCAATTACCAGAATAATGAACGCAAGAGCGAAAAGAAGAAAAGCCATGGTATATACATAAAGAGATAAAAATACTAGATGGAATGAATTTCGTCTGCTATTTTTTGAAGAACTTCTCTACTAAACATCTCTGTGCCCACAAATCCTCCCTCGAAAGATTTCCCTCACCAGAAGGGATATAATTTGACATGAGCATGATCTACTTGTAATCATTCTACCACCATGCCTACCCTCTCTACAGATAATCATTGTTTGAGAAGAGTAACAAGTTTTTTTGCTGCCACTAATAATGCCGAATAGTCTTCGTCTGGTAAAACAAAAATATCTGAATGAACATGACGTTTAGGCAGAACCAAAGTTTGAGCCTTACATGCAGGGAAGGCATCGAGTATCGCGAGATAATTTTCATCTTCCCAGAGTTTGACACTTGGTATTTCTCAAGCAACAATTTTACAAAAAATACAGTTTTCCATAATAGTATAACAAGAGATAAACTACCTCCTTGGTAATCTTTTCTATCTATAATGCAAGAAAATAAAAAAAATCTGCCAACACGAATGAAGACAGGAATTTTTTAGATAAGGGTAAGGAAGAAGTCAAAAAACAAACAAAGATACACGACAGGCTTTTAATGCTAGGAATGCAACAGAGAAGTTACACTGTCCACCACCAGACAAACGAGAAACGTTCATCAACTAACCAATCAATATCAGAAGACTCAATGTGCAACAATGGCACAAACAGGCATTTTGGCTCACATCAACACAAGACAATTAGGATTTTTGTTTTTGTTTGATATAAAATTAAACTGAACAAAGAGAGTCTTGGGTATCAAGATGCGAACAACCTGTATCTCCTGATAAGGAGTTCTCTGAGAGTTAAAGATCTTCTTCCTGATATAAGTATACCCCTGGCAAAGATAAAAAGCAAATATTTAGTCACTTTTTTAGTTTATATCTACATCTGTAAATTAGAATAAAATAAAAAAATCACTCACGAGGAGCAATTTTTTTAGAGGAAGAAAGAAATAGAAAGCGACAGAGTAATTTTGGAGTAAGCAAGCACGACCGGTAAGGGCAGAGCGAACAAACAGCAAGCGATGGAGTGAACCAGCGGGAATAAAACTCGGTAGCATACCACAAAGAGCAAAGCAGAGGGGAACGAAAGCAAAGGGCGAAAGGGAAAGCCAGAGGCAGACCAAAGGGACCGAAGCAAAGAGAACACCAGGGCAAAACAAAAGAAAATATACTACACATGGCTTTGAATGACCTCCTTCCTGATATAAGTATACTCCATAATCTAAATAAAGCAAATTTTAGAGGACTTTTTTACACAAAATATATGGCAATAGAAATACAGTTCATAAGCCAATATTAAGATGTAAATACAAAAATAAGACCAAAATCACACAAAAAAAGTCATTTTATTGTCTACATTTTGTCATCTTCTCCCGATTTCCAATTGCAAAACTCCCCTATTTTTTTATATATTATAGGATACAAAAGACATCACAATACATTACTATGCGTTACCACACATTACAATCTCCCCTTTTGAACCTTTTAACCTTTGAATATATCTGATGTGATTTACTCTAGACAACATTGTAGCTCGAGCTAAAAGAAGAGGTTTTGCTTATCCAGGATCTGATATTTACGGATGATTAGCTAATGCCTGGGATCTCGGACCGTACGGAACAGAGATCAAAAGAAACATAGAGAATAACCGATGGAAATACTTTGTCCAAACCAGAGAAGACATAATCTGACTGGATTCACAGATTTTGATGAATTCCAAAGTTTGGGAAGCTTCAGGTCACATAGGAGGATTTTCCGACCCACTTGTCGATTGTAAAAAATGTCAAAATAGAGAAAGAGCAGATAAACTGATTGAAGATTATATTGTAGAATTAAAAAGAAAATGAGTTAAAAATGTTATAAAAGAAAATAAGTTAAGTGAGACTCCTGAAGTAATAATCAAGACCTATCAAACCCACGAGAAGGAACTAGAAAAAGGACTGATTGAGATACTTAAGAACAATTACTGAATAGAAAACATCATTCCTGGATCACGAACATTTGAACAACAATTTGAAGTTATTTCCAAAGAAAAAATTAAATGCCCAAAATGCTGAGCCTGTGATCGAACGGAACCAAAACAATTTAACCTGATGTTCAAGACTGAACAGGGAATCGTAGAAGGACAAGGAACAGAGATCTATCTCAGACCAGAGACAGCGCAAGGTATTTTTGTAAATTTTAAAAACATTCTAGATACTACCAGAAATAGAATCCCCTTCGGTATAGCACAAATTGGAAAAACCTTTAGAAATGAAATCACTCCAGGAAACTTTATGTTTAGAGTAAGAGAATTTTATCAGATGGAGATTGAGTATTTCATAGAAAATAATGAAGAAAAAGGATTGGCATGTTTTGAAGAATGGAAAGCTTTGAGTAAAAAACGATGGACTGAAGAAATGGGAATCAATGAAGACAAGCTAAGATTTAGAGATCACGACAAGGATGAATTAAGCTTTTACAGCAAAGGAACTTGTGATGTAGAATATGCATTTCCACGAGGACGAGGAGAACTACAAGGTATCGCTTATAGAACAGATTATGACCTCAAACAACATATGGAGCATTCTGGAAAAGACCTGCAATATAACGATCCATATACCGGGAAAAGATATGTTCCCCATGTAGTAGAACCAAGTCGAGGACTCACAAGAGCAATTTTGACTGCCATGATAGACGCTTACGACGAGGAAAAATATACAGACGGGAACGGAGAAGAACAAACAAGAACCGTTGCCAGATTCCACAAAAATATAGCACCAATAAAGTTCGCAGTCATGCCTCTCGTAAAAAAAGATGAAAAGATGGTACAGATAGCCAGAGATATCTTCAAGAAACTTTCCCAAGACTACATGTGCGAGTTCGACGATAGTGGAAGCATAGGAAAATCCTATCGTAGACAAGATGAAATCGGAACTCCTTACTGCATTACTGTAGATCATCAAAGTATCGAAGACGGAACCGTAACCATCAGAGAAAGAGACAGTATGAAACAAGAAAGGATCAAAATTGAAGATATTTGCCTCTAATTATTTCTTAATTTTCTTAAACTCAATATGAGTAGCCCCTGCAGGATTAGTAAAAAGACGGGGGCCTAAACCGTTGACAGTTGAGAAACCTGGAGAAACATACGACATCGTTTCTGTCTCAGGAAGTTTTTTCCATCCAACTAATTGATCATTCAGATCAGTATATCACTCGATAGCAACAGTTCCATTGACAAACCCCATCTCTATTTCTCCACTATGAAGATGCCCTGACAATACTAAGTCTACAAATTGATGTTGCTCTTGTAAAGGATGATATCCATCTAGACTATGCGTAAGCATAATATTACAAACATTTTCACTGGTATCTAGAATAATTTCATCAGAATTAGGCGTTCATAAGGTATAATCATCTAAACCAGCGATACCGACCTTTTGTCCATTCATAGTCAAGGTATAATAATTATTGGTACTATTTTTGTATCACAGAGAATCAAGAAGATGAACAATTTGTGGCACGTCATCTGAAGCATAATAATCATGATTTCCAAGAACAAAAAATCATGCATGTGCTTTATTCAAAATCATTCTCAAAGATCATGTCACCAAAGGAGCAAGTGAATCCACTTCACCATTATGGAAGAAATCTCAGGTCAAAAAAACGAAATCTACAGAGTCCATTTCCTCGGCAAATCTTGCTAAATGCTCTGTATTTTCTGGACGATCAAGATCTAGATGAAGATCAGAGAGATGAAGAATTTTGAGTCCATTAGGGAGATCCTTATGCTCTAGAGTATAAAAATAGTAGGTTCAGAAATTTGTCTCTTGTCTAGATTTGGACTGACTTATATGTTCGGGATCATCCATCTGCTTAATGTGCCCCAAGATAATAGCCAATGCAGCAAATCCCAGAGGAGCAAAACGTAAAACATTTTTTACTTCTTTCTGAGAACGAAGATTCGTGATTCACATTTTTTGGAGAATACTCTGACGAGAAGGTTTCTGAATAGAGATAGAGAAAATAACCTGAGAAAGTATTTCGAAGAAAATAAGCTCTTGTGGAAAAGTATATTTCTCAAGTAAGTAATCATCCCGAGTATATTTATACGTATTATGCTTAATTTGATAATTCTTAAGAACGAACTCATCATAATTACCTTTGATATATTGTATTGTCTTGATAAGGTTTTCTTTAGAATAACCACCAACACGTTTACCTTTATGTATAAACTCGATATATTGCAATTTTTTATTACACAAAAAAGAATTGATCTCAGTAAGGAGAAATTCATTGCGAGATGGATGATTATTTAGGAGGCCCAGATCCAAAGAAAGTCACTGATTCTTTATAGTAAAGATGCTATCTCTATTCGAAGAAGACACAAGCGAAGATTGTAATGTCATATTCATTCCTATCATTCCATAAAAACATTTTATAAACAAATAGAAGAAAAAGTCAACAAAATAATAAGAAAAAAGGATTTGAAAAAAGAGCAATAAACCATATAGACAAGATAGTTTATCTTTTCTCATATGCATGGATAAAAAAACAACAAAACACAATAAAAAGTCCCAACATGAAGAACACATACAAGAAGTGGTCCACGAGAAAACCACAACTCCAGAGCCAGAAATACAAGTCGTAGAAAAAATCGTGTACAAGAAGCAAAGAGTGCATGGGTTTTTCAGGACCTTAACTATCATCACTCTGCTCGCCGTAGGGATTTTGATGTTGGGAGAATCTATGAATATCGTCAAAATAACGATTAATGATTTCGCATTAGATACCTTATACCCTATCTTTGTCATCTTTAGTACAATCATCATCTGGAGCTATAGAGATATTTTCGGTAAATTATTCTGATTAATTCTCTTTTTGGGAGTTTTCTGAGGATTTTTTACCGTGAGAATATATAGTGGACTCAATCCGGAGACACAAACAAAGTTTGGACAGCCTATCCAATATACCATCACGGGGAACAAAACCCAAGAGCTCATTACTTCCACCCTTATAGGAGAGATCCATATCGAAGGAAATACAAAATCACCCCATATCCAAGGAATACGAGAATCCGACAGACCATTACATCAAGAGAAGACCTTCTCTGGAACTAATGAAATACTGACGCTCAAAGAAGACAATACCCTCAATATATTGGAACAATATGTCAGCAAACTAACGCTCTTTGCTCCTAGTACCAAAGAATTCACTCATATTTACCTCAAAAACGCACTTGGTGAAGAATCAGTAGACACCAGCCATCTCAATCGAGAAAAAATCACCTTCCATGGATGAATAAATAAAATTTTAATCAATATCACCGATTGTCCAACAAGTGGACTCGTACAAATCGAGTGAGCGATCCAAGACATCACCCTAAATATCCCAAAAGATATTTGAGTTACGCTCTTATACAAAAACAAATTAGGTCAATTCTCAAGTAATGAAACAATGCAACAAAGTGGATATATCTATACAAGTACAAATACTACAAAATACAAGAAAAATATAAGCATCAAGATAAACATCTGAATCGGGAGAGTTCACCTTACAAGAAGATAATATTTAATCGATATCCTCACAATGAAAAGTATTTCAAAAAATAAAAGAGCCTATCATGACTATGAGATCGACAAAGATTATGATGTCGGGATGGTTTTGAAATGACACGAAGTCAAAAGTATCAAGCAAAGTCATGTAAATATCAAGGATGCCTTCATAAGGATAGAAGACAAAGAATTACGAATTCTCAATATGGATATTCCTTTATATGAAAAAACTGCACACGTCCTCGTGCCTGGATATCAACCTAAAGGGAAGAGAAAATTACTGATCAGCAAGAAAGAATTGACTAAGATCAGCGCATTGACTGACAAACCCGGGAATACAGTTATCCCGTTAGAAATATACATCGACAAGAACAACCGTATCAAGCTCAAAATTGGCGTTGCTAAGTTGATGAGAAAGGTAGAAAAGAAACAAGTCCTCAAAGATAAAGATATCAAAAGAGACATGGATAGAGAAATGAAACATTTATAATTGAAAAAGCTAAGGGAATCTATATATACATTGCACCAAATTACGGCACCGTGACAGAGTGGTCTATTGTACAGGTCTGCAAAACCTCGGTTCATGGGTTCAAATCCCATCGGTGCCTATTAGAAATTAATGAAATAAAATATACAGGTCTGCAACCCCGTAGGACTACGGGACAAATCCCATCGGTGCCTATTAAAAACTTTCATAACAGAAACAAAAAAGAGTATATTTATCTCTTTTTTTTATTTATCATGGAAAACAATAGTAAAGATAGCGAGGCAGAAATCCTAGCTGCGTACAACAAGAAAATGGAAAGAAAATACTTCGAATCTAAAACTCTAGAAAAATATAAGATGCAATCAGCAAGTGACCTTTTCAAATACCTCCAGACAGGAGAAATTATCAATATAGGATTACATCCAGAACATAACGAAACTCAAAAGAAGCTAAGCAATCTCTATCATAGTCCCTTCAGCTTAGATGGAGAACGATATGAGTCTGTAGAAGCATTCCGGGTATCTATTAAATACCCAGAAAACGACCCTCATCGCAAAAGCATAAGGAAAATTTTTGATAAGGCAGCCAAAGAAGCTGGGAAAGACGTACAAAACGTCAAAGTTATCCAGTATCAAGGCAATGAGATCCAAGTGGGATCAGAGGAACATCACCAACTCCTCAAAAGAGCACTAAGAGCAAAACTCGAATGGAATCCATGGGTTAGAAATGCTCTAGTAGATACAAAAGATAAAAGGCTTGAACATATTGTATTTACAAGACACAAAGATTGAAAGCATATTCTTCATGATAGTAAGACTATCCCTGGAGAGAAATTTGCACAACTCTATACCGAGCTGAGAGATGAATTTCGCAGTAAAAAACTTGTACCTGAATTAGCTCAGAGATCAGGCATCGATGAGGATCAAATAAGGAAAGTTGTAGATATAATGCGTGAATTAGGATTTAAACAACCACGTTATGGAATGGACATAGACATAAATGAATCATCAGGGCTTCTTTACTATTTCCATCAAAGAGAAGATATCCCCCAAAATTACTATGCAAGCATAAATGCGCTATTTCAAAAGGACTTTATAGTAAAGATCAACTGTATAGGTAAAGAACAAAGTGGCAATTACCGCTACATTTCACAAGAACAATTTAATAGAGCAAAACAAGAATTTCCTTGAAAAATAACTTACAATTCAGACGAGGCATTCGAATTAACTTGCGATAATCGAGAAGATGCTGTCTATGTGATGAAAAACCTAAAAGATATGCATACAGAATACAAAACAAGAGGATATAAGGAATAAAAAAAAGTTTAAAAAAATCCCGAATTTACTCAGGATTCCTTCAAAATATTCCTTCTACCTAAAACTTAGCACTTAAAACTTAAAACTATTTCCCAATAAACTCTTTCCCCATATACGGTACTAGTACTTCAGGGATTTTGATTGTCCCATCAGCCTGTTGATTATTTTCTATGATAGCAATTAAAATTCTTGGAGTGGCAACAGCAGTATTGTTCATGGTATAACAGTATTTCATCTTCCCTTCACTATCACGATAACGAAGATTGAGTCTACGTGCTTGGAAGTCCAAAAAAGAGGTCACAGAATGTGTTTCTCCGTATGCTCCACGTGACGGCATCCAGCATTCTAAATCATGAGACAGATACTTCCCTATAGCCATATCTCAAGTACAAAGCTGTAATACACGATATGGAATCATGAGATCATCCAAGATATCCATAGAATTTTGCAAGATAGTTCCATGCAGTTGATTAGAAAGCGTTATGTCCTCAGGCAAGAGAACTACCTGTTCTACTTTCATAAATTGATGTACTCTGTACAGTCCTGCAGTATCTTTTCCGTACGTTCCTGCTTCTCTACGATAACATGCAGAATAGCCACAATATTTTTTGGGTAAATCTTTCTCTTCAAGAACTTCATCCATATGATAGGCAGTTACAGGAATTTCAGACGTCCCAATCAATCGTTGATCATCTCTTTCCATCCAATATGCATCCTCCTCTCCTCCAGGGAAATATCCTGTTCCAAGTAAACATTGGGTATTTACAATGTTAGGAACTGCCATTGGAGTAAATCATTTTTTTACGATGCTCTTCAATACATACTGCAAAACTGCCTGTTCCAAAAGCATGCCATCGCCCTTGAGAAAATAGCTACGAGCTCAAGCGAGTTTTACCCCCCTTTCCACATCTACCATATCATGTTTCTTCATCAAGGTCATGTGATCTTGAGCTTCAAAAGAAAATTCTGGAATTGTTCATATCGTTTTGGTCACAACATTTTCTGATTCATCTTTTCCTACCGGGACATCAGGATGAATAGCAGTATTTGGCATTTTCAAAAGCAATTGATCTAACTCTTTCACCGTACTTTGATACTTCTCTTCAAGCGCTTGGATCTCTACTTTGAGCGCCTTTGCTTCATCGTATTTCTTTTCTTCTCCCAATTTCTTTTGTTGATTTTTGATCGTATCCAATTGCAACTGCATGGCTTTTCTTGTATCATCTAGAGCAAGCACTGCATCTACATCGATATCTTTCCCCTTATGTTCACAAATCTTTTTATATCACGCGATATCATCACGGACTTTCTTTATATCTATCATTTCTCACAAAATTTAACGAATTAAAAGATTGAGGATTACGCATTACGGATTCAAGATTTATAATTCGAAATTCGCAATCCGGAATAGAATAATTAATAAATTTTTACTTAAAGAACAGTTTCCTGTAAATCATTTCCATACCCAATTTGATACTATTCGAATTTTTCTGTCATTTTTGGAGACTATACTCTGTATAACGGATATGCACAGGGACTTCTACATAATGAAATCCGAGCTTCTGGATCTGTTCATTGAGCTCATTGGCATAATGCATCCCATCAGCAGTGATAGTGATCTTCCTAAGTGCTGGCAAGGAAACAACTCTATATCAACTATGGGGATCCGAAACATCGGCCCCATAGAAAATCATCGTCACGAGCTTCGAGATAAACAAAATGAATCTTCTAAACGCAGGCATATTTTCTGTCTTTGCTCCTTCTAAGAATCTGGATCACAAATAAAGGTCTGGTTTCCTTCCTTCTAAATCGAGTCCCAAACGGTCTGCTTGATGAATATGACGCATAAAGACATCCATATCATTGATATCCATCTGACCATCAGCATCATACGAAACAAATCGAGAAATTTTGAGTTCATCGCCATACGCCTTTACAAAATTATAGACAGTTTGATTAGCCGCTCCTCCTCATCTATTGATAGTATGGGTCAAAATAATCATCAATATATCAGGATACTGTTTTTGTTTCAATTCTAGTACCGACGAGGTTGTATCCGAGGATCCATCGTTTACAATCACAAGTTTTCTAAACCCATGAGTAATAATTTCATCGATCACCTCCCCTACTGCCCCTGCTTCATTATATACTCTCAGAGCAAAGACAAATTGATCCCTCACTTCAGTATTTTTCCAATTTTTCATATGGTCTTTGTAGGAGACATAGCCCAACTGGATGGCGGATTGCGAAATCAATCTCGTAAGTTGAGTTTTATCCTTAGTAAGCTTATTAAGGAGCTCTATATAGAAATAGAATAATAAAATAAGAGAAAAATATACAAGCAAATCAGCTCCTCTTCCAATACCAAAAAGTTTTCCAAAGCTATTTAATAAAGAAGTATCCAAGGCAAAGAGAATAATTACTCCACCACCAAAAAAGAAAATTATAAAGTGAAGCGCATTCATTTTTCTACGCTTATAGAGATCTACCCCAAAAAGGATAAACACCACAGCAGCAATAATCAGAACAAATTGAAGTAATGACATCTTTTTCAATTAAGAGCTAAGAATATGTCAATAGTATAGAGACTTTACCCACAAAATCAAGCATTTAAACGAGTAGTAAGCCTGCCTACCGGCAGGCAGGTAATAAGACATAAGTATTGAGTACTCACTACTTGGTACTTAATACTTGATACTTTCTTCATCCCCGGTTTTCATATTTTTGATCTTATAAATTCATTTTTCTTTTTCGCCTTCTCATAGAATTACAACGTAAGGAATACCTTTCTTGTCTGCATAAGCAAACTGTTTAGCGAGTTTATCTGCAGAGGGATAGTATTCTACAATCTTTTTATCACTTAAAAATCTTTGCATCAAAGCAAGACTTTCTTTCTGTGTTGCCTCGAAATGAACAAATAAATACTCTGTATCTGTCGTTGTCTCTAATTTCTTTTGCTCTAGAATCAAATAGACTATTCTAGAAAGACCTATACTTCATCCTACTCCTGAATACTGACTTTTCTTAGGATTAATATATCCGGCAAGATTTTCATATCTACCTCCAGAACTAATACTTCCTAATGCTATATCATCATCAAACATAGTTTCATAGACTGTCCCTGTGTAATAATCCAGTCCCCTAATAATGTAAGGATCCCAAACGATAGCATATTTTTTTGCCTGATTGAGTCCATCTACATAAGCGAATACCTCCTGTAACTCTTGATATCACTTACGATAAAGGTCGTTATCTATAAGATTCGCATCCAAGCTAGGAAAAGTACTCTGAACAAAAGAAAGAATCTTTTTTACTTCATCAGGAGAAACTAACTCACTAAGCTCTTTTTGAAACGTTTCAAATCACATTTTATAATATTTATCAAGCAGATTGTAGAGTTGAGGGACGACCTTTTCATCAAATTGAGAAAAAAATCATGCAAGAAGATATCTATTATTTACATGTAAGGTAAGGGCTTTATTTCAGAGGAATCTTGCGGAAATAGTTTGTAACGTTTCTGCTATAACCACGAGCATTTCAGCATCATAATACAGATTTTTACCAAGCATTCACTTCTCAGTATCTTGCCAAATCACATCGATATCTGCCTGCCAAAATTCTTTAAATCTTCCTCTTTGAGATCTCTCTCCTCTTCGAACAGGCTGTACTTGATAACGCTTGAAAGGGAATGTAATTTCGTTTTCCCAATCTAAGATATATCTAGCAAAAGGCACCGTAAGATCAAAATGTAATGAGTACTCTTTTGTGTCCTCACTCCCCTGAGCTAATCAGTATAACCCAAAAATTTGTTTTCCTGCATCTTCTCCATTTTTGGCAAGCAAAACACTATTAGCCTCTACAGCAGGAGTTTGGATATGTGCATAACCAAATTGTTTATAATTATGCTCTATAATTTTCTGTACTTCATCAAATACCAGCTGCTCTGCTGGACTATATTCAGGGAACCCTCATGGACGATACGTCATAGAAAAATAATTTTAAATTTTAAATTTTGAATTTTAAATTCTCAATAAATGTACTTTCTTAGGCACAAAATTCAAGTCAATTAGGCGATTTGTTTATGAAGATACTTTTTGGCATAGATATAGGAAATCACAAGGAACACGACGACCAGACCAAAGGGAGACATTTGGAGATCAATAAGATATCCACCGATAAGCGGTCAGAAGATGCCTGCGAGATTAGCTAAAGCAGCCATATTTCCATTGATCAATCCAATATCTTCATTATTTCCTAATATCATATCTTGAAACACGGGACGGAAAATTCCTTGAAAAATACCACTCAGCGCAACAAAGCCAACAATAAATCCGACCGAAGAGGCAAAGAAAGCTCAACCATAACATAAGATCATTCATCATATACTTAGAGAGACAAGTTGTTTATTGGTAAACCTTTTGAGCCAAAGTTTTTTCAAAAGGAATCATTGATTGATCACCATCACCAGTCCAATAAGCGCCATGAAGTAGCCACTTGTTTCCCCAGAGATAGCAAAACGTTCATTGAGAAAAAGCGTAAAGGACATCTGATAAATCATCAATGCGAGATTGATAATAAAGAAGACAAGATATTCCTTATTCTCTTTGGAAACAAACATATTTTTGAAAATACTTACGATATTGAGAGAGATTGCTTTCGCTTTATTTAAGAATTTATTGGTTTCAGGAAGCCCTCGGATGATAAAGAGTACGTTGATGAGACAGAGAAAGAAACTGACGATAAACGGCATTTTGACTCCATACCCCAGGAGTCGCCCTCCTATGGCCGGACCGATAATAAATCAGATACCAAAGACTGCTCCAAAAAGTCCAAAATTAGCAGTACGCTCTTTACTATCTACTGCGATATCGGTAAGGATAGATTGGATAGAACTTATGTTTCCTGCAGCTGCTCCATTCACAATCCTGGAAAGCAAGAAGATCCAGACATTTCCAGAGATCCAGATCAATGCATAACTTATTAGACTAGAAATCACTGAAACGAGAAGCACAATTTTTCTTCCATATTTATCAGAGATCGCACCAAGAATTGGTGTAGAGAAAAGTCCAAACAAAGCAAAAAGTGTCGTTCCCAAAGAAATCATAAAATAGGTCGTATGATAATACTCTACTAAATTCGGATATGCAGGAATCATGATGGTCATCCCAAGCATGTCCAGGAATAAGGTAAAGATTACAATTCGTTTAATTTTTTTAGCTCCACGCATATATCTAGGAAATTCGAATAAAAGAAGATGCGAAAGTATATATATCCAAAAAATAATTACAATCTCGTCTATAGAAAAAAATAGAGTGCACAAAAAATGCCACTCTAGTCCCCTAGAACAGCATTTAAAGGCAAAAAGAATTAATTATAGCATTATAAACTATCTTTAAATGCCATCATTTTTTGATAGAAATAGGAATTAGACTCACTTCATTGAAGTAAGTTATAGACATATTCGAAAGCATGATTAACACAATCTTTAGCATCTCAAGTAGTTTTATCTGAGACACATGATGCAATTGTTTTTGCTAATGGGCAGGAATCCAATCAAACCACATTTGGAAGTTGTCCTAAACAATATTCATAAATCTTTTTATCTGTTTGTCGTCTATCGTACCAAAAAATAGGATCACTTGTCTGAAGAAGAGTCCCTGAACGAGTATAGATCAGAGAGACTGCATATCAATCCTGTCCTCACATATTGATACCTATAAATCAATCTTTAAAAGGAACAATTTCTTTGTAAAGATGGTATCACTCAAACGAAATTTCCGCACCTTCCAAGACTATTTTTGATGCATCAAATACAGAATTTTGCAAAGTGTTCGAAGTTGGGGAAGTCAATCCTGTTTGTTGTTCTGAGATTGGTGTTAGAGTAGATGGAGATCAACAACCAGCCAGGAGGAATAAGACAGGCAAAATCAATAGAAACAATTTGTTCATACGAAAATAAGACAAGAAAGTAAAAAATATACATCGAATATTAGATAAAGAATATAGTCATAAGGAAGAAAATGTCAATAGATTGTACTATAAGATAAATTACAAAAATGCCACTCTGAAATACCTCAAAGTGACATCTTTATATATTACAGATTCAAAAACAATTCCTACATTATTCATTAAACATTACACACCTGCCTGCCGGTAGGCAAGGTTAAGCATTATTCCTTTCTACTGTGCCGTATTCCCAATTTTGTAGTCAGATATCACCATACTATAATTCTGTTGAGCATATCTATCTACTTTGACAGATGATTTCAATCAGATACCAGAAGAAAGGTAATTATAATTTTGGTTATCTCTCCATAAAGAGAAGAGAACAAGAACTTTTTGGGGGGCAGCAAACTTTACGGGTGTAGGTGTTTGTGCATAGAAAGGAGCATTTCATCAATTTTTCAATATTCTAACTGCATCATCACCAGACAATTTCTCTGAATTTCTTTTTGCTCATTTGAACAATAAGAGTCTTGCATTGATACTCATTACACCATCTGCAGAGACTTCTAATTGGATACCAACTCTATTTCCATATTGGTCTCGAACTTCCTGACCATTGATGAGATAGGGATACAAAATAGAAAATGAAGTATATTCAGGGACAAGATCCCCACCGGTATCATTAGTATCAATCTCTATATCAGAAGCTGCCGATGAACTTGCAGAAACAGATTCCTTCATCATAGGATACATAGGACCATTACTATTTCTGTAAAGGACATAGGCCTTTCCTATCTGATAATACACTTTATCCTTGAGATATCATTTTTGCATAAAAGCATCAGCGAAAGCGAGCGCTTGTTGTTCAGTAAGAGATTTCGTATAACTATAATTGATCCCTACCTTATTTCCTCGTAAACTACAGTTCTTGATATCAAAATTATATTCATAGCCATTTTCCTCTAGACCAAGAGAGAATAATTTTTTAGAAGAAGCACCGAAGCCAAGTGACTGAAGAATAGCAGAACTATTACAATTGATTTGTAATAAGGTACTTGTTTGAGCCAAAAGAGACTTTACTCCTGTTTCATTGAAAGAATAAGCAACCGTAGTTTGAACAGGTGGGACCCATTCTGGTGGCATCATCTTAGCATCTACTGAAGAAGGAGCAGACCCTCAAGCAAATACAGACCCAAATGTCATAAAGCTCAAAAGCAGTACAAAAAGTTTTTTCATAATACAATAAAAAAAATAAAATGATGTATCGTATGTATATACGAATGAGAAAAAAAATCGTGACAAAAGCTCTCTCACAAAAGAGAGCCATTTCGACTTTCACCTTGACACTATTTTACTATCTCTATATGGACACCTATATTTTGCAATTTCTCTACGATATTATCATAGCCTCTTGCAATGATATCCTCATTCATCACAAAACTCTCTCCATGTGCCATAATGCCGGCAAGCACCATTGCTCCTCCGCACCTGAGATCTGTAGAAGTAACGTATCCTCAGGTGAGTTTTGTTGGTCAGATCACCATTGCTTGGTGAGGATTGAGGATTTCTATTTTAGCTCAGAGATTTTCTAGTTCAGAAAGATAACTAAACCTTCCTTCAAAGAGCGTTTCAAAGATCTTGGAGACTCAATGAGCCTGAGTAAGAAGCGTTCCGAAAATAGACTGTAAATCAGTAGGGAAACCAGGATAGGTTCTTGTTTCAAATTTGATAGCTTGATAATTTTTCTTATTCAAAGAATCTACAGTAATAGTATACTTATCAATAATCTTAAAATTAATACCAATTCTTTCCGCAATTCCATACAAGGCAGACAATTCATCTACATGACATCACTTAATAGTAAGAGAACTAGAATCTGCCCCTGCTCAAATAGCGAAATACGTACCTGCTTCTATATAATCACCAATGATGGTAAACTCTGTATTTTGTACATCAATACGCGAAGGACGAACAATAAGGGTATGATCAACTCCGAGATGAATATCAGCACCAACACTATTCAAAAAATCTATCAGATTTCTTACATGTGGCTCTATAGCTACTTGATAGATATTGATATCATAATCAAAATTCTGAGCAAAAGCGAGATAGGTCAGTAATGCTTCTATAGCAGTCACCGAAAATTCTTGCATCATAATATTTCTTTTAGGTTTACCTACAACTTCATATGTTTTATATTCTCCCTGAGTCACCTTTACTCCAGCTTTCATAAGAGCATTGTCAAAAGTATCTAAAGGCCTTTTCCCTATCTTACATCCTCCACTTCCCACAAATTTCACTTTCCCGAATTTCAAAAGACCCAAAGGGATCAAGAGAATCGAAGCTCTAAATTTAGTAGCCGCTTCTGAGGTCAAATCAAATCGATCCTGAGAACTTGCCAATGCAGAATCAGCTAATTGTTCTATAGCAAGAACATCTTTGATCATAGGTTTATTATGTAAAGTCACCTTGGTATCGAGACAATAATTAGCTGCAACGATAGGCAAAGTAGCATTTTTACTTCAGGAGATCACGACTTCTCATTTCAAATTTGGCGAATACGATATTTTAAACATCTACGAAAAGTTAGACAATAAAACAGCAAAAGTGTAGCAAATCGAAAGAGATTTTCAAGCAAGAAAAAAAACCGGCTCATCGCCGGCTCATTAAGAATCAATAAACAATTAGAGACCATGACAGCTAGTAAGATACTCCGCCGCCAAAAGAATAGATTTAGGAACTTTCTTATCATCAGGGAAAGATGATATTTCCTGTCCCATGACCAAGAGAACTTCTTGTTCGAGTTTTTTAATTTCCTTATCAAGAAGTTCAGCCTGAGATGGGAAACGATCAGATTGACAACGCCTGGCATCAGCAATCCTCTTTTTTACTTCAGAAACTAACATATTTATTTATTTTCAATTACTATATATATTAACAAAGAAATAGCAACAAAAAAATCCCGAAAAATCGGGAAATAAATTAACTAAATAGATTCTTCTAAAAGAACAACGAATCGAACCAAATCATTAGACAAAGAATGATCACAAATTGCAGTAGCAGATATCATATCCATAGAGGATACTCCTTCTTGCAAACAAATAAGAGATTCAATCTCATCTATTTTTGATTGGATTAATTCTTTGTACGTAAAATCCTGTGAATGAGCAATTGAGTTCTTCGCTCTTTCCAAGATCTGTTTTCCCTGGTAAATGTTCATATATTTTTGTTTTAAATGTGCTTAATATATACATATTTACTACGAAATAGCAATACGAAAAAATCTCCAGCAACGCCAGAGATCTATCCAATCTATAATTTATAATTCAGATTTTATAATCCGTAATCCGTAATTTTTAATTATCAATTCCACCCTTCGGGCGCACTACCATTTTCTCCAACTTGGACATGCCTGATCGACATCAATATGAGCAAACCCCGGATGTTGAATAGCATCGACAATAGTTTGTGTAAGTCATTTTATATCCTTGTCTTGTATTTTTATAGAAAATGCACAGCCTGCAGATTTAGCCAACATAATAGGATCAAATGGAGCTATTTCATTACCTTGAGGAGTAGACTTCGTCTTGATATGCAAAGGTGTCGTAGGAGAAGCCTGTCCTGTAGTCAATCCATAGTTTTCATTATTTGCGACGATATACGTCAGATTTATATTTCTTCTACAAGAATGCAAAAAATGTCCAAGACCAATACCATATCCATCACCATCTCCTCCGTAAGCGATCACGGTAAGATCAGGATTTGAAAGCTTTATTCCTGTAGCAAAAGGCAAAGATCTCCCATGCAAAGATTCGCATCCATAGGAGTCAATGTATTGGCTCATTTTACTTGCACAACCAATACCAGAAATAACCACAACCTTATGTTTAGGAAGATTGAGTTGTTTCAAAGCATTTTTGATGGCAAGGTGGATAAGGTAATTCCCACATCCAGGACATCGTTGTATTTTGGTTAATCATGTTCTCATTATAGAGGTCAAGGTAAAGAGATAAAGGGGATATTATAAACTCACAATTTCTTCTAAATATATAGGATACAAAGTATATTTCCTATGATGAGAAATTTTACCTTCCCACTTTGCATCATGAAGCCAACATTTATTCGTTACCCATTCCTGCATCTGTCCAGAAGCGTTCATCTCTACGAAGGTAAGCAATTTTATCTGAGCACACTTCTCGTCTAAGAAGGTCTTGAGTCTCATATCGAAGGGCTGAAACACTTTCATAATGATCAATCCAAAATCCTTTTTATCTTTGATATAATCCGTCAATACATAACGATTGACTCCATACGTAACAAAGAATATTTCAGCATCAGGATTTACAATTTCATATCCATAGAAATCTTCCGTAAATTCTTGATGAACGAAAGTTTCTAGCTTTTTATTCCTCTTATCTTGCTGCTCCTTTTTGATAATCGGATCTTCAGTAGTAGCTCATGAAGCTTCATGTTCATACGATGTTGTTATAAATTCTCCATTCTCTGTCCCAGGATACACATAAGGAGAAATGCCATCTTCTGTATTTGCATATCTTTGGTATCATTCTAATGCATTCATGTCTTGCAATTTTCCTCTATTAATTTCCTCTGCATGTAAATCCTTAGGATCTACAGATAAATAGCCCTCAGACAATTGTTTATCAATAAGGTAGATGACAGGGTGTTGATAAATATCTGATCGATTAAGTGCTTTCCCAATAAGATTGTAGGACTCTTCGAACGTAGAGGGAGCTAACACAATAGGGAAAGTATCTCCGAAACTTGCATTCAAAGCATAATTGAGATCTCCTTGTCCGGTATAGGTAGGTGTCCCCGTACTTGGTCCATCACGCTGGGAAAGGATGTATACACCACCTAACTCAGCAATATTAGAAAACGAGATACTCTCTGTCATCAAAGCAAAACCACCACCACTGGTTCCACAAGCAGACCTTTTCCCTGCAAATTTAGCTCCAAGCATAGACATACTTACCGCTATTTCATCCTCTCCTTGGAAAAAAGTTACACGAGGATCTGGAGCAATCACATCGATCAAAGAACTTGCAGGCGTCATCGGATAAGCAGCATAATATTCAAGTCCTGAGACCATTGCTCAGTTTCCAATCACTTCATTTCCAAACATAAAGGATCTTTCTATTCACAAATTCTGAACATTAAATCCTGAACTCTGAACCATGTAGTCATACCCTTGTTGTAAACAAACAAAGTTCTGTTCCAAGACCTCACCAGCATACTGCTCTGCTAATTTGTTTTTTCCTTCCTCTAGAGAGATTCATAAAAGCTTCAAAGCGGCACCAAAACAAAAGGTATTTTTGAATTTTGTGGATTGATCCTTGATATTGTATACGTTAGATAACGTAAATAGAGATTGATTTTTCGTTACTGCAAAATCATCAAAAGCAAAGAAATAATCTATAGTCTTGGTAATAAAGTAATCAGTATCTCAGATGTACAAAAAGAAATCATTATTATCTCCTTTGATAATAGAGGCATATTCTTTATCTCACAACACGTGATATCATTTTTTGGAAAGTAACTGACCCAGAAGTAAACCAGAAGTGTTTACTCATGATCATGCTGTTCCCGAAAATCAAATAGAAACTCTCATAGATAATAGTTTAAACAATAAAATTCTTCGCCAGAAAAATTCACAGCAAAGAAGACTATAATAAAAAGCTGTGCCAAAACAACAAAAATTAATACCTAGAGCGTTCAGGAAAAATAGTGTTCTACAATTTCCATGAATTGTTCAAACACATTCTTATCATCAAGCATTTTATACATTTTCCCTTGGACATAGACAGGAATCTGAGGGTGTTCGGTATTTCATGGGAAAAAGATCCCTACATCGGCATGAGAAGCCTCACCTATACCATTGACCACACATCACATTATTGCTATCTTAGTTCTCACACAGCGAGGATATTTTACTCTCCAAACAGGGAGTCTGACTGCTATTTCATCAGTCACCTGCTTCGCTAAAGTCTGGAATCTATCTGAGCTTGTCCTACCACATCACGGACAAGAGGTCACCAAAGGTTGAAAATCACGAAACCCAAGTGATTGAAGAAGAAATTTACATGCCTCTACTTCGAGGGCTCTTTTCTCTCCAGGCGCTGGAGTAAGTGAATATCTAATAGTATCTCCTATCCCCTCTTGCAATAAAATCCCCAGTGCCGCTGAACTTGCAACTAATCATTTTACTGACCCTCCTGCCTCTGTAAGTCCAAGATGTAAGGGGCAATCAGTCTGAGCACTCAGTTTTTCAGATGCTTCAATAACATCTTGCACATCAGAGATCTTCACAGAAAGAATAATTTTATCTCTTGCTAAGCCAAATTCTTCGGCCTTTTTGATAGACAAGACACAAGATTCTACCATGCTATCGATGAATACTTCTCTCGCTTCTTTGGGCGCTGGAAGTTCACTATTTTTTTGCATATTATATTCCAAGAGTTCTTTGTCTAAAGATCAACCATTGATCCCTATCCTAATAGGTTTATTATATTTGACCGCAAAGGAAATAAATTGTTGAAAATGTTCGTCATGTTTCTCCCCTCTTCCTACATTTCCTGGATTGATTCTATATTTCGCAAGTGCTTGTGCCATATCAGGATATTTCTCCAAAAGGATATGTCCATTGAAATGAAAATCACCTATAATAGGGACAGTAATTCCAAGTAATTTAAGTTTTTCAATAATATGAGGAACTGCCTGAGCAGAATCTTCTGTATCTACCGTAATACGGACAAGTTCACTCCCTGCATCAGCCAATTCTTTGATCTGAGCAACTGTAGCATCTACATCTGCAGTCAAAGTATTGGTCATCGACTGGATAACAATAGGATTATCTCCTCCCACAAGTACTCATCAGACATTGACGACAAGTGTTTTCTTTCTTTGAATCATCAGA
>CAIVDB010000028.1 GCA_903904545.1 uncultured bacterium
ATTTAAAGCTCCCTTCAAAAAGACTCCTTCATTTAACATTCAACATTTAGCATTTAACATTCCATACGGACAATGTACAATCCCTACGATCACTATTTCCAGAAAGCTAAAGAACAATGATATAAAGCAAGAAGCGCATTTAAACTTGAAGAAATTCAAGATAAATTTCATCTTTTTGATAAAAAAACAAAGACCGTAATAGATATTGGATGTGCACCGGGAAGTCGAATGCAATATACATCCAATCTTCTCACCACTATGAAGGTCAAAGAATTTCTCATTGTAGGATTTGATATCAAAAAAGTAGATATTTCTATTCCCCATACCGTGACCTATACACAAGATGTGACTGATCACGATGCAGTCAAAGCACTTCTCGCCCAAAACAATATCCAGAAGGTAGATTTTATCCAATCCGATATGGCTCCAAACACAATTGGGACGAAAGACGTAGACGCAATGAGATCCTTTGCACTCCTAGAACAGACGCTTTGGATTTACGAAGAATTGCTTGCCCCAGAAGGGAAATTTGTCACAAAAGTATTTATGGGACCAGGATTCGATGAATATCTCACTCATCTCAAAAAAGTCTTTGGAGGAAAAAATATCAAAACCTTTAAACCAAAATCCTGCAGAAAAGAAAGTAAGGAAATTTATGTTATAAAGGTTTAGAAGGTTAACATGTTGAGAATGTTTGGAATGTTGGTTGAGAATGTTTGGAATGTTGGTTGAGAATGTTTAGGATCAAACAGTTTAACCAATTAACTTGAAACAGACCTTTCAACCTTTTAACTTTATTAACCTTTTAACTTTTCAGCCTTTATCGCGCAGCGTTTATCATTTTATCAGCCCTGCCTACCGGCAGGCAGGCAAAGGCCTTTTATCATTTATCACTCTTTATGAAAATTGGAATCGTTTGAATGCCAAATATCGGTAAATCTACTCTTTTCAACGCATTGACAAAATCCTACGCTGCTCCTGCGGAAAATTTTCCTTTTTGTACGATAAATCCAAATATAGGAATCGTAGATGTCAAAGATCCTAGAGTTGATAGTCTCGCTGAGATGTCACAATCCAAAAAGAAGGTCTACTCCAGTATAGAATTTGTAGATATCGCAGGTCTCGTGAAATGAGCAAGCAAAGGAGAGGGACTAGGGAATAAATTTCTTTCCCATATTAGAGAAGTAGATGCTATCGTACAAGTATTGAGATATTTCAAAGACAGTGGAGTGGTCCATGTAGAAGGAGAGGTAGATCCGATGAGAGATGTAGAAATCATCAATACCGAGCTTATCTTTGCAGATCTAGAAATCATCGAAAGAAATCTATGAAATCTCGCGAAGAAAACAAAAGTAGGGAAAGGAACTAAAGATGAAGTCAGACTTGTAGAAATCCTAATGGAGATCCAACAGGCACTCATCCAAGGAAAGATAGCCCATAATATCAAAGCAAAACTCAGTAAAGATGATCTCAAACTCATCAAATCATATAATTTTCTTACAACAAAACCTATCATCTATGCGATAAATATTGGTCAAGATGATATTCCTTTTGCTCATGAAATAGCCAATGAGTTTATGGAAAAATTACAAAGCCCCATAGCAATAGTCTGTGCTAAGCTCGAATCAGAAATGATGGACATG
This sequence comes from uncultured bacterium, assembly GCA_903904545.1. The sequence goes on from CAIVDB010000028.1 coordinate 1,644, forward strand.
AGTGACGAAGAAAAAGACGAATTTATCAGAGAATTACTGAGTATCGATAAAGTAAGTCATATTCCCACGTTGAATGATCTCATCAAATTGGGCTTTGAAAAAGTTGGACTGATGTACTATTTCACCACAGGAGAAGACGAAACAAGATCATGGACCATACCTATTGCATCTACAGCACCTCAAGCGGCATCTGCCATCCATACCGACTTTGAAAAAGGATTCATCAAAGCAGAAATTGTAAGCTGTAAAGATATCCTAGAGACAGGGTCTCGATCCAAAGCAAAAGAAAAAGGATTAGTAAGATTAGAAGGAAAAGAATATATTGTCAAAGACGGGGATGTAATTATCTTCAAATTTAACGTATAAAAAGCTAAAACAAGGCAATTTAGTGGAGAGAATATCAAAGGTAGTACAATACAATATCCAATAAATGTCAAATCAATTACCAGGAAAAAAGACTTGACATTAAATATCAAATTCTTATCACTAAGAGGTAACAAATGTTCTTTTATTTGTTTATACAACTCGTATGAATTTTAATGTAAAAATGGACGACAAGAAATTGAAGGTTGATATAGAAAAGACCAACCTAAAAGATATTTTGATTTATTGTAAGCCAAAGGAAAGACTAGTTCTAATGAAGAAATTTGGTTTAGAAGGGAACAAAGAAATTCCTCTTCAGAGAATTGGAAAGGAGTATTCCCTCACAAGAGAAAGAATCAGACAAATAGAAACGCAAGCGTTGATGAGATTTAGAAGACTTATCGTAGGAAACGAAACCTACATGGAAGTACTTCACGAGGCAAAGAAAGTACTCGATGCTCATGGAGGACTCTTATGTGAAGACATTTTGATTTCTAAACTTTTCAACAAAAATATCTTCAAATTCTCAAAACAAGAACTTAAGCTTATCCTAGTTTCTGACTTTGATGTTACGTATCTCAAGAGAAACAAATATCTCAACAAAGCATTCTATCTAGAACCATTATATGAAGATCTTTTGACTAAGATGGTACTTACTATCGCTAGTTACTTCGAAAAGAGAGCTAAGAGTCAGGATTTGTACGAATTTATCGGACATCTCAAAGAAAACTTTGCAAAAGACTACAAAGAAGTACATTATCTCAAGAACGATCTCTTCTACGTAAATTTCTTTGAATCAATCAGAGAAATGAGTGTATTTGATGGAAAGATAGGATTACCAACATTTGCAGACGTCAATCCAAGAACTATCAAGTTGAAAATTCTCTACACCATGAGAAGGCTCAATAAACCTATTCATTACCAGGAGTTGCCATCCAAAATTATGGAACGATTCCCTGCAAAAAACGTAAAGATCAACACCGTACACAATGAACTTGTCAAAAATAATGATATCTTCGTAAATCTAGGACTTGGAATCTACGGATTGAAAGAACGAGGGTATGAAGGAGGTATGGTCAAGGAAATCCTTGTAAGAATCTTCGAAAAGAACGACAGACCTATGAATGTCAAAGAGCTTTGCAGAGAAATGCTTAAGGAAAAAATGGTAAGTCCAAACACCGTTATGCTCAATCTTCAAAAGTACAAAGATCTTTTCAAGAGAGTAGAAAAGGGTGTATATGAACTCATCGCCACACCAAAGAAAAAATAATAGACTGAAATAACCAAAGAAAACCTTACTACTACGTGGGGTTTTTTTTGAACGAAAAATCTTGCAAATTGAGAGGAAAAAAGAATAGTGAAGAAGAACTTAGAACTTAGAGCTTAGATCTTAGAACTGAGACTAGTTCCCAATTTCTAATTTACAATTCCCTTCCTTTAATAAAAAAAACTCCTTCAAATCTATAATTTATAATCTATAATTTATA
>CAIVDB010000029.1 GCA_903904545.1 uncultured bacterium
TGGATTCGCTAGCAAGATAAACACAGATTTTAGGTAGCAGATCACAAAAAGAATTGTTTCATGGCAAAAAGAAATAATAGAGTATAGTTTCATTTAAGAAAAAAGAATGATCTCATCGACCATCCCCTTCTTATAATTATAATATTTACAATTTACAATTTACAATTTACAATTTACAATTTACAATTTACAATTCGTAATTCGCAATCCGTAATCCGTAATTCGCAATCCGTAATTCGCAATCCGTAATCCGTAATTAATAATTCGAGACTACAATCCAGCTCCTTGCATAATTTGCAAAATTAAACCAAAAACTCATAAGGCGATGACAACAACAATTCATCAAATGAAGACAAGCATAATTGGCTCTATCACCTTAGCCAAACGATCAATCAGAAGATTAAGATCTCCTTCATACATTTGTAAAACATTATCCAAAGAACCAGGAAGATTTGCTGTCTCTTCTCCTACCTTGATCATAACAGCGACATCTGAAGGGATAAGATCGGTTTCATGTTCCAATCATGCATAGATAGACTTTCATGTATTCAATCCTGTGACAACACGCTGAATCATATCTTGATATGCAGAAATTCATAAGATATCTTTGAGCAATTGAAAGGTCTGAAGATAGTTGAGTCAAGAAGAAAGCAAAAGTTTCATATACCTACACCATCTCACGAGATAGAAGTACTGAGTCATCTTTCCAAGCAAAGGGATACGGAGCAACAAAGAAAACCAGCTTTTCTTACCTGTTTCTGTAGAGAAAAAGATTCCTCACACAACGAGAATACCGGCAATCCCCAGAAGAAGGGTTTTCCATTGATACTGGAAGAAAAGAGAAATACTTTGTAAGGCACGAGTAATCCAAGGCAATTCAATTCACTGGAAACTCTCTGCAATAGAAAATATATTTGGAAGAACTAATGCAAACAATGCAAATACAGCAACAACTGAAATAATAATCAAGATAATAGGATACATAAGAGCACCTATATATTTATTTTTGATCTCTGCACTATATACATATTCTTGAGCCAAAGATTGTAAAATAGTAGCCAAATTCCCTGACTCTTCACCAGCCTTGACAATACTATAATCTCATTGATCGAAATAATCAGGGAGTCTATTGAGGGCATAAGAAAGACTCTTTCCCTCATGCATAAAAGAATAAATCGTAGAAGCGATTTCTCTCATTGCATAGTTTTGAGATGTAGATCAAATAATATGCATAGACTCAGTAATAGAGATTCCTCCATGTAAGAGATAAGAAAGTTCTTTGAAAAAAAGTATTTTGTCTTTGTTACCAAAACGTCCTTTATCTAAGGATTGAAGAGTAGAAATAATAAGTTTATCTACAGCCTGTTCCTGATATGCTGGTTGCTGATCCACGTCAGTAGTCATAACAAAGAATACAAAGTAAAAATTTAGTCTTGATAATAATACGCATTGAGGGAGATATCTACGGTTTGCTGTTCATCGTAATGAGTAATATCATAAGAGACATCCACAATTTTATATAATACACGATATTGAGCATTACTCAAAATTTTCTTTTCTACATTATCAACAAAAGAAAGAAAAGCATCCTTATTTGCAAAGTCTACAGTCAATCTCACAGGGACAACATACAAATTACCTTCAAAGTTTTTTGGTTCACCAATACGAATAGCATTAAGCTTTCCATTTTTTACTCCAGAAACATCTTTGAGCAAATATTCATTAATATTTACAAGCAGAATTTTTTCGTTGACCATAGCTCTAGGCAAAGAAAGATTATTGAGTTGGATATACGATCTTGCAAAAGAAAAATTTTCCCTGATAGCAGGATCTATCTCCTTACATCATTGCTTAGTATTGAGACAAGAAACAATAAGTGAGGATTGATTTTCCATTTTCTCAATAAGAGCCTTATCAGTATCCATAGCTTTCTTCTTGCTAGCAAAAGAAACTACCTGGGTAGCAAGTGTGGAATATTCTGCCTGAACACTTACAAAGGAATTCCAAGCAGGTAAAACAATATAATAGGTAAACAGAAATCCTACAACAAGTAAAATCAGGAAATACAATCTATATCTAATATTTACAACCCTAGAAGTAGTAATAAGCACCTGATCATCCTGTGCTAAAGTTGCCTCTCCACGAGGAGATTGCGTCTGTTCAACTAACAATCTATCCAAAATTTCATTATTTTCCGACATTAGAAAGTACTTTAGCATGTAAAACAAATTCAAAATAATCATTATCTCCAACTTTATCATAGGTTTGGATACTCATATCTTTGATAAAGTCTAAGTTTGAAAATCTATCCCATAAAGAAGGCGCTTGAGTTACAGGATCAGTAGCATAGATTAAAGCTAATTGAGAGACCTTGCCTTTGAGACTAATTTCATCCAAATTCACAGTAAAATCAGACAAAGCAATCATATCTGTTGCACTAGATTGAATTGTTTTGAGGTTTTCAAGCATAGTAATCACTTGATTGATATGGTCGGACCAAGGAATATCTTCTTGTTGCGTCTCCAAATTTTTCACTGCTTGTAATTTTGTATATCCTGTCAATGAGGTATAAGATGCTACGATAGCATTTTGCCCAGAAAGAACAACTTTCTGATCTACCATACGTTGACGAAGAAAAAATCCTCCTGCCTTCAAAGAAATATACCCAAGCACAGCCAGGATAAAAAGCCAAAGCGTTATCTGGAAATAAAGTTTCCACTTAGAATGAAATCAGACTGAAGACATGGAGTGAATTGCTATGAAGTAAAGATAATAGTCATGGATTGATTACCTATCACGTAATTATTGGTTACTGGTTATTGGTTATTAAGAGGGAATATAAGTCCTCAATATACCAATACACCGATATACCAATACACAATCTCGCTATAGGCAATATCACTTCAATTATATTCTAAATAGGAAATTATGCAAATCCCCATAAGCCCATTCTCCACAAAGACTTGACTTATAAAAATAAATAAGTATATTATAAAAATAAACCAATAAAAAACAAAAAAAATGAATAATTTGATAATTTGCTGGATCATAGCAATATGTTTTACAATGTGGCCCATATTGCTCAACAAATCCGAGAACCCTAATATGGCAATGGGAGCAGTAGTTGTGATGTTTATCTCATCACTAATAATGTTCTTTTACCAGATGATGACATCACCACAGAAATTAGGGATGCCAACAAAATACCTAATAATGGCTATGGGAATAGGGGTTATTAATGGGATAGGAATGATATTATATTCCAGACTCATAAATACTCCCAATCCAGGAGTATATGTCAGCATTATAGCAGTGCTGATGCCAATATTTGGATTAATACTAGGATACTTCATCCTAGGACAACCAAACATTAATCTAACAAAAATTATTGGTGTCATATTCGCCGTAATTGGAGTCTGGCTGATAACAAAGTAAAAAATCTGGTTATGAGCACACCTAAACAAAAATCACAAAAAAAATAGTAAAAACAATAAAAACAGTAAAAATGAAAAAAATTTTCAAAAAAATCTTTTCCTTTCTAAAAAGAGAGAAAGGAAGAATCTCAATCCAGAAAAGATTTGACCTTTTGTCGAGTAGAATACTCACGAAAGAAAAAATCATTTCAGGAGAAGTGACGATGGATACATTAAAGGAAGAAATTGGGATTTTATACATAAATCCATTAAATATTCCTCATAATGAGCCAATAATAGACGATATAACAAGAAAATTAACTTGGCTATGGCATCGTCAAGAAGAAAATGGTATAATGTATTTCGGTACTCATGAATGCTCCTGTGGAGCACATAGTAGTAGTTCTGATCATCTACTTCCACTAACAATCTCGGAAAAAATGCTTACTAACTCATTATGTGTTCATTATGTAGCATATCATAGAGCAGAAATTTCAGAACCAGAATGGTTAAAGGTACTCGAAGTAGTACAAGAAGCCAAAGGAGAAGAAGAACCCAATGAAAGAGATCTTCACCATCCAAAAGAAGAAATCATTTAAAGTCCATTATCTATGGCAGACAATCTCCCCTTCAACCAAGGGCGAGATTTTCTTTTATACAAAAAATCCACACCAACAATTCTTTACGTGCTCCGTTCAGACGCACGCAGTGCGTCTCTACAACACTTTTGGTGTGGATAATCTATGTCTTCAAAAAATTCCTTCACTCAACATTACACATTAGGCATTAAGCATTATTCAAGCGCTTTCCATTTCCGCTCCTCGTAATTGAACTATTTGAGCCAGGACATCTCCTACCTTATATCTGGGATCTTGTTGATTTGCATAGTACCATTTATGAGGATCTACTCGGATAATCTTCTGAAGATCAGCAAAATCCTGGAATATCTCTGCGTAGGTACACAAAATAACTGAAACTTGTCCACGTTTGATCTGCCATCGATGGATGTCCTTTTGATTTTGAGTATGGACACTCAAAAGTAAGGCAACTTGGGGATGCTCACGTGCAACCTCCCCTATCATCCCATACAAGGTCCAAAGATCAGGGAAAACAATTATGGTCTGCCCCTTTTCTGCTAAGACAAAGTCTTGAATTTTATCTAATCTCGAACTATTTTTATCAATTTTTGACGCCTTCTTCTCTTTCTGAAGTAATTTTTCGATATCATCAGGAAGAAAATGAGGAATTACCGATTTATACGTGGTATAATAGGTCGCCACCATCCAATGAAGAAGAGCCATAGCAGTCGAACTCAATAAACCAGGATAAACGAGGGTAAAAGTCGAAACACGTAAAGTTGCCACGGTCAAATAGAGTTCTTCAAAGGAGAGTGTCTCTCCAAGACACAAATACATTTGTTCTTCTATAGCGACCAAATCCCCTGCTTTAATCTTTTTTTTCTTGGTACCAGAAAGTGCTGGAGCATCAAGGACAGAAAGCCTAAATACCTTATCAAATCATCCATATCTCGTAAAGGAATACACGTACATGAAGAGAATTAAGAATTAAGAATGGAGAATGCAGAATTTTCTCTACTACTATAAAAAAAAGCTCGGCAAATACAAGAATCAGAGAGAAGAAGAAAATATATTGGATTTGTTTTTTAGTGACAAATGACTAAATTTCGGTATATGAACAGTTATGTTTTATTGTTTTTTCTTAAACAATGGAAAATAGAATTTGCATGAATAGTCAATCACTTCAGAAAGAATTTCCTAGTGTATATGAAGATTTTTTTGCAAAAAACGATCTCATTTTAAGTGCGAATCACAGTTTCGCTTGGAATTTATGATTTGGAGAAAACAAAGATAAAGTACATATAAGAAAGAAGATCCCCACCAAGACATTTTGTGGAATCAACATCCTCAATGAAAGAAAAATAGAATTTTGATGAGTTTATTTTTTCGATATCTTACAGCAAAAATTTAATAGAATACAATTCTGAGAAATCAACAAACAAGAACAAAAGATAAAAGAATTATTACTTTCTTTCTTGGAGAAGAATGGCTTTGAGAAAGGGATGTCTATCCAATTACTTTCTGAAACACCTAGAGGACATGGACTAGCTTTCTCAGGGACATCTGGAATTTTGATTGCAAGCGCTGTATTTAGTCTACTAAAAAAAATCAATAAAGAGACTTTATCCAATTATGATGAGTTCACTCAAAGCGATGAATTTGAACAAATATTTTCTCTATGACTAGAAATAGAAAAAATCTCAAAATATGGAGATTCTATAGGAAATAACTGTTATTCAGCACTTATGAATACTGAATTACCGACTATTACCTTTCTAGAAAATGACAGCAAATGAGGAAAAACACATAAATACAAGATTAAAGATTTCTTAAACATACAAAGTGAAATGGACGAGATAAACCTTGATTATGGGATAATTTTCTCATGAATAAGCAACAAAGTTGAACACCTCAAACATCTTTCCTTCGATCACGAACAAGAACTAAAGTCTTTGGAAGATAAGACATTCGGGGTATTGAAAAGCAAGGGGATAAAAGACACGAAGATATTTCCTTTCAAAAACATCTTCATCAATGGATTCAATCAGACATTCAAAGACATGACATTTATATACAATTTCAAAACATTACTAGGATTTAAGGATATGCTAGAACAATGATTTAAAGAAGAGGTTGTGCATGAATTTATCCAATCTCGGAAGGAGAATAGTTTCATTTCAGGTATGGTAGAAGAAAATAACAAAATAACGGGACTCTTTGAATTTTATTTCAATACATTCAAAAAGCTCAACGATGAAGTGTTCTCTATCTATCCAATAAACTTTCTTCAAACAGGAGGAAGTCTGGTCTTTATAAGTAAATTCAAGAAAAGTAGACAAACCATCCTATCAACCCTAGAAAAACTAAAAAAAATATGATACAAAGATATCTCATTAGAATATGCCTCATGGATAGATGGAACTTCAAAAGATGGTTTAACTATGGAACAATACATTTCTGAAGGAGTTTTTTCCTCCTATGTCCAAAAAAATCAGATATATTACAAAGATAATAAAGGAGAAAGCAGAATAGATAGTTACGAACAAATTCTTCAATCTGAAAAAGAAGGCCTTTTACTCGATACCATCAATGGCAAAATTTTTCTCAACGGAAGAAAACTCACTTCCAAAGACCTTCGCTCTCAGGTTACCACAATAAACATATTAGAAAGCTGTATACAACATCTCGGAGAAGATATTCACAATAAAGAGCTCGAAATCTCCTGATATAGTAAAAACAAGAATGAGATGATAGGAAAGATAGTGATACCACTTATCGAGCTCATTTATAAAGAAACTTGAGAAAAATTACCTCTCATTTGTAAATGAAGTATCCACGACTTTTTCGTCAAATTGAACTCACCAAATATCAAGATTTCAACCATCAAAAAGGTATAAGAATCCATTGATTTCAATAGCATATTAAATATACTATATAGTGTATGTCTATATATTATATAGTAATAAATATTTATGGCAAAAGAAGAATTAGTGTGATGATGAGATGTCCTAGGGGATAAGAGCAATTATTCATCCCAAGACATTCGCCAAACTACTTCAGAGGTAATCTGCAGGATATTTTTTCTAAGACATGGAGAAACAGAAAATAGTGCTGCCGCAAAAGGGACTGAAGAGCCGCTTACCAAGGAGGGACAAGAACAAATGAAGAAGGCAGGGAGACAATTCCAAGACTTATGACTCACTGAAGAGAACACAACTATACTTTACGCATGAGGAACAAAGAGAATACTAGAGAGTAAAGAAATTTTAGAGGAATATGCTATTTGAACCTTCCAAGAAAATAAGTTACTAGAAACTACGACTAAAGAATGGAACCCGAGGACAGGAAAGATAGAGAATACAGAAGAGTATATCCAGACTAAAGCTACTCAGTTACAAAACATAATAGATATAACACATAAAGAGATATTAGCATCATTTAAGGAGCAAGATAGAAGATATTCTAATAAGAAAAATATTATTTATCTAGGACATAAATCTAGTGATGGATTTACCGAGCTTGCTAAAGAACGCCCCGAAGACGTTGTTCTAAAACGACGAATAGAACCAGGAGACATCTCAGAATTGGACATAGATAGTAATCATAAACTCATCAATTATGCACAACATAAGGAAATACTTTGTCTCAATACTAAAAATTATCAAGAAA
>CAIVDB010000030.1 GCA_903904545.1 uncultured bacterium
ATAGAGTGATTATGAGGGGCAAAAATTCATTCATTAAAACAAAATATAAGTGATAGTCCCGAAGGTAATATGTTACAAAGTATTACTATGAGTGTGAAACAATATGAAAGAGAGAATAATGCCAGGAGGGCAAAGGATAGAAAAAGAGCAAGACTGCTTGAATGATACCGAGTACACAATTGCCCTCCTGGCTATAAATACACATGAAAAGGGACTACTAAACATGTTGTCTTTGATGACGAAGCCCCAATAATTAAGAATATCTTAGAGAAGTATGCTACTTGAGTATTCCAAAATATGGTAGAGTTTCTCTATTATGTGGATGATTTATGATTGAAAGATAAGAAGGGGAGAACTCATACTAAAAATTATGTATTCGATTTGTTAAAAAAAGAAAGACTCTTATTTCAGGCTGGATTTGTTGATTTTCCAAAGTTATGAATACATATGGTGAAGGGTAAACATGAGCCACTTATCTCCGTTGAAACTATGGAAGAAATAGAAGCTGTTAAATCCTGAAAGTCTCGTCATAGGAAGTTTTCCAATGTGGATATCTTTACCAAAATGCCTTTAAGAAATACTTTGGTGTGTGAATGTTGCAATAAAATTATGTCTGGCTGACCTTCACTAAATAAAAGAGGAGATTATTATTACTATTATAGATGTTTTCATAAAGACTGTCCCAAAAACGATTCCTTCAATATAGACCAAGTGCATCAATCTTTTGAAGAATATCTCCAATCACTAACCATATCACCTAGTGTTTTGGCGTGTTTTAAGATAGCTTTGGTTTCTTTATTTGAAAATGAAGAATCAAACATAGAGTCCTGGAATGCCAATAGAGAAAAAAATATTTCAGAGATCAATAAAAAGATTGAGAGATTATATGAAATGTTATTAACCATAGAATCAGAAGAAGTGGGGAAACTCTATCAACAGAAACTAAATGAATTAATCCTAGAAAAGAAGAAATTAGAGACCAAAACAAATGATAATAAAAAACTAAATATAGATGTTCCATGATTGTTAAATTTTACTTTACCTATCTTACAAAGCCCATATCAACTACGATTGAAAGGGGATATAGAAACAAGACGCTTGATAGCTAGTGTTGTAATGGGTGGCAAAATCTTATATAACAAAAAAACTGGGATTACAACACCCAATCTTCCTAGTTTTTATGCGGTTTTACAATGATTTTCTGACTCCAATTCTTCTATCTCGGAAGATGGGGGATTCGAACCCCCGGTACCTTGCGGTACACACCGTTTCCAACGGTGCGCGATCGACCGCTCTGCCAACCTTCCATTTTACGAAGCCATTACGTAGAGATAGTTCACGAACTATCTCCCATAGCCAATTCGTGAATTGGCTCTACGGAAACAGGACAATATCTAATGATAAGTCCCTAAGAATCAAGCAAAAATCTTTTATAAGATTTAAAATATCTTGATCGTGTCTACCCATGGCAAAACATCAGTTCATTTTATAGATCCATCTTGTCCAAGATTGAGAAGAAGGATTTTTCCAGGAAAGGCAGGATTATACACAAAATATACGGCACCAAATGCAGACCCATAAGGATCATTACAGTGGTTGTCTACATGGATATTTACATCTCCGAGTCAGACGAAATTTGGAGCTGAGGCGTTGTGTAGGCTGATTTTTTGATATCCACTCATCAGCGGTGAAGTAGCTGCAAGTGTTTCTATTTTGAAAACACAATCATCTTTGAATGTGCTAAATAAACTCTCAACAAATTCCTCAGCAGAAATATTTGGATCTTTTTTGAGTACTTGGAGCGTTTGTGATGAGACCCTTATGCTATCTCCAGAAAGCATTATCGTAGGCGTCCCATACACGGGTTTCCCATTACTTTGTTCATCGATAAAGTTGAAAGATATCCCTAATCTTTGAGAGACAAAAGTTTCGACTGGAAACACTTCTGGCGCGGTTTGTTGAAGTGGAGTGGTTCCACATCCTGTGAGAAGCAGCGCAGAAATAAATCAAGCAAGAAGAACAATTTTTCTCATCGATTTCATAATAGAAATTAAAAGAATATTTATAAAGAGATTTTATTTATATGCTTACTTATCTGACTTACAATCAGTTGGAGTCTTTTCTCAGGGATCTCAGGTGGCTCAGAGGAATAAATATCTTTTGTCTTGATTCCATAGGTCTGAAGAAGTTTCATATTTTGATAATGCACAAAGCCAAAGGTCCCTTGGTTCATATATTTTTTATTGGTGTCATCAGCACTATGTCCCGTCATGATAAGAAATATTTCCTTTCATTTTAAGGATAGACTATGGTAGAGAGGGAAAGTTTTGTCTATAAATGTTTTGGTAAGTGAACTCACATTGGCAAAATGATTGGGCGATCATAAAACAATAAGATTCGCTTTCATAAGCTTTTCTCTAATTTCCTGCATATCATCTTCTAGAATACAGGTGCCTATTTCTTTACATGCCCAACATCACAAGCAATGATCAAGCTTCTTCTCTCTCAGAAGAAGCATTTCTTTTTCTCCTTCCACGCGATCGAAGATATAAGAAAGCACACGATCTGTTTCTCCATGTTTAGGACTTCATGAGATGAAAAGAATCTTTTTTACCATACAAGAAAGATGATAAGGTAAATGATGGGGTATATAAGCATGATGCATGGGATTGGAATTGGTCTATTGGTTATTCGTGTATTGGGGGGGATCAATTCTAAACAATTATATTTAAAATTTTCCCTTTCACATAGATCACTTTCTTTGCATCACCTGTAATTCGTATTTTAATCTTTTCATCAGCATAAGCGAGTGCGATGGCATCAGGTTCTTCGGCTTCTCTACTGAGAGAAATAGTTCCTCTGACTTTTCCGTTGATCTGTACTGCTATTGTTACTTCGTCTGCTACGAGACAGTTCGGATCGTATGTTGGCCATGTAGCTTTCGTAAAAATAGAATACTCGTTCCCAAGTGATTCCCAAAGTTCTTCCGCGATATGGGGTGCAAACGGCGATACCAAAATCACCAAACTTTCAAAGGTAGAACGTGAAAGTGTTCAGACTTCTGTCAAATGATTTACCAAGATCATAAGCTGAGAAATTGCTGTATTAAATTTAAATTCATTGATATCTTCTCCGACTTTTTTGATAGTCTGATGTAAGAGTACGATGGTCTTATTATCTGTTTCCTCTCCTTCGAAAATTTTATCTTTCAATAAGGTAATCTTATCTAAGAATTTCTTTACTCCAGAAACTCCATTGGTACTTCGCGCGATAGCTTGATCAAATGGCCCCATAAACAGTTCATAGGTTCTCAAGGTATCAGCTCCATAGAGGGCAATGAGATCATCAGGATTGACGACATTGCCTCGTCTCTTGGACATTTTACGTCCATCTTCTCCCATGATGAGTCCTACAGAATGATATGCCATAAAGGGTTCATCTTGAGAAACTACGCCGATATCATGCAAAAATTTCTGCCAAAATCTCGCGTAAATCATATGTCTGGTCACGTGTTCTGCACCACCAACATAGACATCCACATTTTTTCGATACGCATCATTGGCTTTGCTGACGAGCTCCTTATCATTTTTGGGATCCATATATCTCAGGAAATATCGACTACTTCCTGCTCGTCCTGGCATGGTATTGGATTCTCTCTTAGCAGGTTTACCACAGTGCGGACAAGTCGTATTGATTCGTTCTTCTACATCAGCAAGGGGTCCTTCCTCTGTCCCTGTAGGTTCATAATTTTCTACATCAGGAAGGAGAAGTGGCAAATCTTTTTCATCCATGGGGACAATTCCACAGTCTGCACAAATAACCACAGGAAAAGGTTCTCCTCGATATCTCTGACGAGAAAATACTCGATCTTGGATCCTATAATTACACTTCTTTCCTCCAAGATTATTTTCTGTAAGTCGCACTTGCATTGCAGGAATTGCCTCTTCAGAAGTAAGTCCATTGAAGGAAACTTCTTGGATCTTGGGATAGGTATTTTTTATAAATTGTAAGAGTTCGGGGAATTGATCGCTCTTGAGCCCATTGAGATTGAAGTGTCATTTGTCAGTGAAGACTTGCGCTTCCGCTCAGAGATCTCTCTCATAAAAATCCTTCGCTTGCATAGGGATATACGGATCATCTTCTGAGAAAAAAGTATCTACATGACGAACTAAACTTTGTATCTGTTTCCAAGAAGTAGGAGTCTGACTGACTTTTTGGATTTGCTCGTTATTGTAGGAAGGTGCTTGTATATTATATTTCTCTCGGTCAATATCGGTGTGCGTAGGTGCAATCAAGATCAATCTGTCGATATTTTGATTCCATTTTTGAAGCAGTTGAATAGCTGTAGGCGCTCACAAACTATGTCCAATGATGATGGAATGTTCATTGATTTGATTTCTATACTGTCACAAATGATCTAACCAAACATCAAGATCAGGAAGATCAGAATTGGGCATATCAGGTACGATGACTTTGTATCATTCAGCTTCTAGATTTTTCTTCAATCGTGGATATCGATTTTTAGTACTATTTCATTCTGTTCAGTGCAGAATAAGGACAGTTCTCTCTATGTCGTTAGAAGAATTGATAAGTACTCATTTCTCTCCATATGCAAATCCTCTTTCATAGAAATATTTCCATGACATCTGGTCGTCTATGATGGTAATTGTCTCAGCAACCTTATCGTAAGGAATCCAATGATGCTCATGAGAATCTTTGGTGAAATGCTCGTCTTCAGTAATTTCCACTTTTTCATCTCCAACAAGGTCAAAGACAAAAGTATTTACATGGATTTTTCTATTTACGTCTTTATGTGCAGCAAAGAAATTTGCCTGGATTTCAAAAGGTACCTTTTCTACAAGTTGAATATTGGTAAATCCTGTCTCTTCCTGGACTTCTCTGATGGCTGCTTCTAACTCAGTTTCTCATTCCTCAATGCCCCCTATAATGAAGTTTTTAGGATGTAAATCTCCTCGCATCTCTCCCGTTAAATATTGTATAAGAACGGTTTTATCCTTGGTGTTGCGAAGAATAACATGGACGGTATCTCTTAGGGTATATTCCTTATCTTCTCTAGGAGGATTGTCATCATCGAAACTATCGGGCATGATGGATTGTACTATCGGCAAATTATATTTTTTCGCAAACTCAAAATCTCTCTCATCGTGTGCAGGTACCGCCATGACCACGCCAGTCCCGTAGTTTGCAAGGACATAATCTCCGACAAAAATAGGCACTTCTTGCCCATTAAATGGATTGATTGCTTTGACTCATTTGATCTCAACGCCTGTCTTCTCTTTCTGAAGTTCGGTCCTCTCGAGTTGTGTTTTTTTCTTCGCTAACTCTTTATATGCTTCTATTTCTTCTCTATTTAGCACTCAACAGTCAACATTCAACATTCTGCTAAGCAAGGGATGTTCGGGAGCCATTACCACGAAAGACATTCCAAATACGGTATCTATTCTGGTAGTATATACTTCAAAAGTATAGTCCGTAAGGTCTGTAAGGTTCGTAAGGTCTTCAGGTCATTCATGTGACTTTACAGACTTTATGACTTTCGACTTTACGACTGCCATTTTAAATTGGGTTCCTTCGCTTCTTCCTATCCAATTTTTTTCCAAATCTTTCATGGAAGCGTCTCGGTTGACCGTATCGAGTCCTTCGATGAGTCTCTCTGCATATTCAGTGATTCTCAAAACCCATTGTTTCATCGGTTTCTGTTCAACTTCACTGCCACAGCGCTCACATTTTCCGTCATCCAAATCCTCATTTGCAAGTCCTGTCTTACAGCTTGGACATCGATTGATAGGCTTGAAATCGATATAGGCGAGACGCTTACTATTGATATACTCTTCGACACTTCACTCAATCCTTAACTCTGAATTCTGAATTCTTAATTCTAAATTCTCAATAGGCATTGCCTTTTTAAGCTTCTCATCATAGTAATGAGTATATAATTTCAAAAAAATCCATTGCGTCCATTTGAAATAATCAGGATCGGCCGTACTAAACGATCTTTCCCAGTCATAGGTGCAGCCAAAGAGTTCTAGTTGCCTAATAAAAGTAGCTATATTTTGTTGAGCAATGACTTGTGGTTTCATCTTATGTTCGATGGCATAGGTCTCAGTTCCTAGTCCAAAGGTATCAAATCCCATCGGATGTAAGACGTTGAACCCTTCAAGCATCTTCTTCCTTGCCAAGGTATCGCTTGCGATATATCACTTAGGATGCCCGACATGAAGATTAGATCCAGAGGGATAGGGGAACATATCCAAGACATAAAATTTGGATTTACTAGGATCTTCTTTGACAGTATAGATGCTAGTATCTTTTCGTTTCTGTTGTCGTTTCTTATCGATGTCTTTGAAATCCATTAGGGACAAATGTTGAAGTGATAAAATCTTGAAGTGATAAACTTACTTATTTTCTTTCACAGAAAAAGAAAGGGCTTTGATAATATACAAAATACCCATACTTTCAATAAAAAATACAAGAAATATTATAAATAAGGCCTCAAAAGATTAAAGATCTTCTTAGAATTTTTTATTTTGTTCTTAGTGTATATAATAAATTTTTGTGTGGCATGAGGAGTAGTCTCTAACATGCAGGCAATTTCATCGAAAGATTTCTCTTTGATATAGTATTCTTTGAGGACAAAAATTTCTTTGGGTGAAAGGATATTTTCAAGTATCTGAAAGATAGATTGAGAAGACTCTTCTCTCAAAACATGAAAATCCGGAAGTGTTTTTTGGATGTTATTATCACGAGGATCTAAAAATATATCCAATAAACTGGATTCAGTTTCATCATTGCTGACAGTCTCATCAAGAGAGTGAATTGTAGCTCTATTCATTTGATACATGTCGATATATTGGACAGGAATATCTAGCACTTCTGCAATTTCTTGGTCTGTTGGATTTCTTTCGAGCTTGTGTTCCAATGCGTTGATTGTCTTCTTGATCTTATTCATACTTGTTATCTGATTGAGAGGAAGTCTAATGGGTTTTCCTACTTCAGCAAGCGCAGCAAGAATGCTTTGTCTAATCCACCAAACGGCATAAGAAGTAAATTTAAAGCCTCTAGTCTCGTCAAATCTTTGTGCCGCCTTGATAAGTCATAGATTCCCCTCATTGATAAGATCGGGAAGCGAGAGCCCTTGTTTCTGATAGAGTTTAGCTACAGAGACAACAAATCTTAGATTCGCATTGACGAGTTTTTTTAGGGCAATCATGTCTCCTGCCTTAATTCTCTGGGCTAAAAGAACCTCTTCTTCTTTGCTGATTAACTTTTCAGAACCCATGTCTGAGAAATATCTATCAATAAGTTGAGAATCACGAGGAGTAATCGATTTCTCTATCTTTAATTGTCTCATGTTTTATCCAAAAAATAAATCAAAATTAATATAAATATAAGAACAAAAAAGTCAATAGAAAAGCATAAATAAAAAATAAACAGGATGAAGAAAAAAAAGTATTTTCTAACGGAAAAATTCATTGAAATTTTTTATCGTATAGGAATTTGAATGTTTCCTATATTTGAATGTTTCCTATAGACCTGTCCACGAAGGTGGGTAAAAGCGACAGCCTGTCCCGTAAAGCGGGATTAAAATCCTTTTGGGATTTTCGGCGTCTTTTTTATTGAAAACCCGCCTAAAAAAGATACAAACGCAATAGTGTTTCCAAAAAAGGATACAATTTTACCTATATAAAATTACTGTTTTGGCTAGAAGAAGAAAAAAAGGCAAAAATATAGTACTCAATAAATTTAAGTTATGAATTGGACTTACTGTCTTGGGTGGATTGTTTTTTTTCTCACTTTCCTTTGCAGATAGTTCTCCTGTGTTTTCATTCCTTAGAGATTATGCAGCAATTCCTTTTGGTGAGATTGGATTATATATCTTCTTCGCACTCTGTTTTTTGGTGGGGATCTTGATTATGGCCAAAGGATATCTCATGAAATTATTAGTTCGCCAGTTCTTTCTCGTGATGATCATTGTTTCTGCAATTCTCAATTTTCCTATCGTAGATGGAGATGGAGAAAAATATGAGAAACTTGGTGGATATCTTTCTCGACCCGTATTATATGTTCTCAATCTGATGTTTGGTGGAAAAAATATAGCAATCAAAGCATTCGTTATCCTCCTTTTGATTGGACTCATTGTTCGAATATTTTATTCCTTCAATATGAGCCTTCCAAAATTTTCCCTCAAGACAGAAGATAAACCCAATAGACCCGTAAGCAAAGCAAAACCTTCCAGATACCAAGCAGAAGAGGAAGAGGAGGAGGAAGAGGAAGAAAAACCAGACTTTCACCAACCCGTTTCGCGTTCACTTATCAAGAGTCTCCTCAAACAAAAGATCGAAGATAAGATTAGCCAAAAAGAAAAAAAAGCAAAACCGCTTATTAGTTTCGGAGGAGAAAAACCAACTTTCAATGTGGCAATGATCGAATCAGGAAGTGAACAGGCAGTGACTATAGATGAGACCTTCCTTATGGAAAAAGCCAAAGCACTACAAAATAAATTGATGGAATTTAACGTGCCGATTATGATTGAGTGATTTGATATCGGACCCTCCATTGTCCAGATGAGAATTAAGCCCGATGAGGGAATCAGACTTTCTACGATAGAAGGACTCTCCAATGATATTTCTCTTTCACTCAAATCCAAGTCAGTAAGGATCGTTGCTCCGATTCCTGGAACGGACTGTGTCGGTATCCAGCTGCCAAATCCAAAGCCTGTGATGGTCAAACTTGGAGATATTCTCAATTCCAGCGAGTTTATTCAAGACATGAAAAAGTCAGATAATAATCTTTCTCTAGGAAAAGCAATTGATGGTTCTATCATGATCAAGACACTCGAATCTATGCCACACTTACTCGTGGCAGGAGCGACAGGATCAGGAAAATCTGTAGGAGTAAACGACTTTATCTTATCTTTGATGTATCAAAATACTCCGTCTGAACTAAAATTCCTGATGGTTGACCCAAAACAGGTAGAGCTGGAACTCTATTCTGGACTGCCGTATCTCTTAGCCCCTATCGTGTATGAACCAGAAAAGGCCTTGAAATTATTGAAGCGAACAGAACATGAAATGGAAAGAAGATATGGAATCCTCAAAGAAATGAGAGTCAAAAATATTGATGAGTACAATCAAAAAATAAAAGAAGAAAAAATGTTCCGTATCGTATTCGTGATCGATGAGCTCGCAAGTTTGATGCTCTCCAAGAGTAAAAGAGACGTAGAAAATTGTATTACACATATTTCAGCAAAGGCGCGTGCTGTAGGTATTCACTTGATCATCGCAACACAGAGACCATCAGTAGACGTTATTACCGGACTCATCAAAGCAAATATTCCAACCAGAATCGCCTTTGGTACTGTATCAGAGATCGATAGTAGGACCATCTTGGGAAGAAAGGGAGCAGAGACACTCTTAGGGAAATGAGATATGCTTTATATGGATCCTTCGACCAAGTCACCTATTAGAATCCAAGCACCATTTGTTTCTACAGAAGAGATAGAAAAGGTCACCCTTGCCCTCAAAAATAAATACATGGACGGACTCACCGAAGAAGATATTTATAGCCAAGAAATCGTAAGTCTATTGGAAAGTAAATTCGAAGCAGGAGATCAATTATTTTCAAGTGGAGGAAGTGATGATGATGCACTGATAGAACAAGCCATTCAGATTATCTCTACTACAAGAAAAGCATCAGCCACCTTACTCCAAAGAAAGCTCAATATCGGATTTGCTCGTGCAGCAAGAGTGATGGATACCCTAGAAGAAAGAGGAGTTGTTGGTCCACAGGAAGGAGCGAAACCAAGAGATATATTTATCTAGAAAGATACATTTAATTTCTCTTATTATTCACTATGGAAAATTTCATCTATGATATTCCTACCAAAGTGTTTTTTGGGAAAGGACAAATTTCTCATCTTGTAGAACAGATCAAATGCTTTGGTGACAAAGTATTGTTAACTTATGGCAGCTGATCTATTAAGAAAATCTGACTCTATGACCAAGTCATTGAGATTTTTAAAAAGGAAAATATTCACTACCGAGAATTAACCGATATTCAACCAAATCCTGATATTACTTCCGTCCGTGAATGAATCGCTATCTGTAAACAGCAGGGCATTCAATTCATCTTAGCCGTGGGAGGAGGAAGTGTTATCGATGCAAGTAAGGCCATTGCCCTTGGATATTTTTATCCAGGAGATCCTCGAGATATTTTCTCCAAAAAGACGCAGATTGATCAAACCTTACCTATAGGAACTATTCTAACATTAGCAGCAACAGGAAGTGAAATGGATCCCTATATGGTCATAAGCAATCGTGAGCAAGGGGAAAAACGTGATTATGGCAATCCCATATTGGCTCCCAAATTTTCTATTCTCGACCCCACATATACTTATTCTGTGCCTCCAAAGCAGACAGTAGCAGGTATTGTAGATATTATGAGTCACATTTTCGAACAATATTTTAGTCCAACTTCAGCTACTGAAGTCCAAGATAGTATAGCAGAGTGATTACTTCAAACCTGCATTTACTATGGTCATCAGGTCATCGCTGATCCAGAAAATTACGATGCGAGAGCCAATCTTATGCGAACATCCTCATTAGCATTAAACGGTTTACTTGGCTTAGGCAAAACTCAAGATCGAGCAAGTCACAATATAGAACATGCCCTCAGTGCAGTCTATGATATTACACATGGTGATGGACTTGCTATCATCTTTCCTCATCGAATGGACTATGTCTTGGGAGAGGGAAAAGACCAAAAGATTCTGGAAAAATTTGTAGATTTTGCCACCCATGTACGAAATGTTCCAGGTATCGGAGATCCGCTTGCTATTGCTAAAGCCGGAATCCAAGCAGTCAAAAATTTTCGAAGCCAAATAGGGGCTCCTATGAAACTTTCAGATGTAGATATTATTATGCCAGATCTTGATCTCCTTGCAGATAAGGTAGTTGTTCATTGACCTGTAGGAGGACTCAAATCATTGGGGAAAGAAGAGATCAAAGAACTCCTTGAGCAATGTGAATAAAGTGTCTATAAAAAAAGAGCGATACCCATCGAGGAGATTGCTCTTTTTACAACATATGTTTCTAATTTACATGCTCCATTTTATTGATCAATTGTTCAAATCCATCTTTCGCTTCCATATTGACTAAGGGGATTTCTTCAAAGAGCTCTCTCGCTTTTTGTGTAAGGGAATGAATGAGTTCTTTACCGGCGTATAAGGCTCCAGATGATTCAAAAAGCTCTTTGAGGCGGATGATTTGCTCTTCGTTTACTTGTTTCCCTAGACAAGAAGAAAGTAATTGTTTCGCCTCATCATTGCCATGTTCATAAATATAATTTGTAAAAAATGTCTGTTGCCCTTCTTGGATGTCATTAAACGCCGACTTTGTTTTTTCGGCAGAGGTGAGATCCAAAAGATCATCTCTTAGCTGAAATGCAAGACCAAGATTTTTCCCAAGTTCACGAATCTTCTCTTGAATCTCTTCGGAAGCTCCTGCTAAGATAGCTCAGGTAAGCATAGGTCTGATAAAGGTATAGGAAGCTGTCTTGTACATATTTTTTTTGTCTATCATCTCTAGGCTTGCAGGTCAGGAGACCATCATATTCACGTCTATCATTTGTCACAAAATCACTTCTTCGATCATACTATGGATGTTTATTCTCGCAAGATTGAGGCGATCTTCAGAAAATCCAGTAATCTTATATCGAAGTTCATATACTCGAGAAAGGATAAGGTCGCCTACAAGGATTGCTTGTCCTTCTGCAACATGATGCCTATTTTCAGCTTCTTTGAGAAGAGATTCTATATACATATGCATAGTAGCTGCATTATGTCTTTTGCTTGCTTCGTCGATAATGTCATCATGGATAAGTGCCATGGTATGTAAAAGTTCGAAGACAATACCAAATTGTAGAATATCTTTTTCTTGAGTCCCTCAAAGTCATACATACACAGACCAAAGACAAAAAGGCCTAATCCTCTTCCCTCCAGAGAAGATAAAGGTTTCAATATAGGAAATTACTTTATTCAATTTTTCACTACCCAAAAGTTGCTTCGATTGTGAAATTTTTTCATCTACATACGTTTGAAGAACCCCATCAAATGTGGTTTTAAATTCAGAGATATGCATTTCTTGAGAAAAAAAATAAAAACTACACAAGATACTTCTTATAGGTATGAATAAGTTCATCCAAAAGAAGCACTTCATCGTCATTAGCTCTTTTGTTTCGGTGTTTTTTACCACAGCGTTCACAGGTAAATAATATTTTCAATCATCAATTTTTTATTTCATAGGCAGTAGGATACATTTTCCCATGGCAGCTTGTCGACCTATCTCCAGGGATATCTCCATCTACGTGGAGAGATACAAAGCAATAGGGACAATGGTTTCTGCACGTTTTTTCCGCCTGAGGAATGGTCTTTTTGCAATGGACACAGATGAAGGTCTCATTTATTTTCTTCATTACATGGGCTCAAACGCTAAAACGACCAAGGAGTTTATAATGTAGAGTTTATGGTTAAGAAGTAAGTTTAAAATTCGGGATTAAGAATTGTAACTCATAATTCTGCATTCTAAATTCTGAATTTTCTATTCGACCGAGTAGCGGTAGCAATCATACATATACTCCTAAGAGTACGATGGGTAGCTCCACTATGGCATACACCATAGCTTTGTGGCTCCCAGATGTGATTTAGGAAGTAATATTGGCGCATCATCGACAGCCAACTACTCAGCCACTTACAAAAGTACACTTTTGTCTAGACAATGCAAGACAAAGCGAGATTATAAGAAAACACTAGCGATTACTAGTGTTTTCTGTTGTGCCAGGACTATATATAGAGAAATATTAATCTTCTTGAGATTCTTCTTGATGGTCTTGTTGAAGTCTATCAGGATTTTCTCTGGCAAAATCAACCTTGATAACTCTTCCCATCATTTCTTTTCCATCCATCTCTTTTTGTGCAAGTGTAGCGTCTTCAGGGACAACAAATTCCACAAATCCGAATCATCTACTTTTCCCAGTTTCCTTGTCTAATTTTACTCTAGCGAAAGCAACCTCACCAAATTTTGAAAATTCTTCTCTCAGTTCCTTTCCTCTTAATTTCCAATTTAATCCACCAACAAAAAGTTTGGTTTGACTAATAATAGCTTGATCATCCATGCAACCAATACAATAAAAAATAAAGTATACTCAACCGTCAAAAAAATAAGTGGAATGCAATTTTTTTGGATGATTGAGTTATACCGACGACTTCTAGAAGCTTTAAGTTCGAACGAAGTGAAGAAATTAAAGATTTCTAAAACGGTTCGGTATAAGCGAATTTTTACAAAAAAGAAAAATTCAACAAAAAAATACTAGCATTTTTCTGGATAATTACAAGAGATTTTACCCTCAGAGCTTAGAACTTAGAACTTGGAGCTTAGATGAAAGAGGATTACAAATCCCCAATAAACGAATTCCCAATTCCCGATTCCGAATACACCAATAGAGAAAATTTCCCAATCATTTAAAATCCCTCTAAAAATTTGCTTGTAAATTTCCCTCAAGAAATTTGCAAAAAAAAGAATTCTCAATATACTATATGTAATGTAAATTTATTCCTTATAGAATAGAAATATGACAGATCAACAACAAACAGGGACGGCAGGAGATCAAACTGTCCAAATAGTCCAAGCGCAGGAGGGAGACCACAACGACTTTTTTTGAGGATCGTGAATTATTCCAGATCCCCAAGAGCCAACACCATTTCAACCAGAAGAAGTTCTTCCAGATATAGCACCCATTCCAGAGGATAGTTCTCGGACAACAGAACAAAGTGATCCGTCACCAGTGCAAACAGTCCCCGTTCCATCAACAGAGCAAATTGTTGCTCCAGAGGGAATCTCCGCACAAGAACCTCCACAAGAAATGCCAATTACTCCAGCACAAGATCTCCATTTAGATGCAATAGATGCACCAGATACAGACCCTAAGCCTTCATTTAGTATTCATTTAGACGACGAACAAGAAGAAGCTTCACTGCCAAATTTGGTACTAACACAGACAAACGAACAAACCATCAAAGAACTACCTGATACCTTCCTTCAAGAAGAAGTCTTAGAACCTCTACAAGAAGAAGGGGAGAAAATAATAAAGGAACCAATAGAGGAAAGAAGAGATGAAGTCAAAGAAGAAATGGAGGAAGAAAAAGAAGAAATGGAGGAAGAAATATTGCCCATCCAGAAAGAAATATCCATCCAAGAAGATGGAGAAGACAAGAAAGATGACGAAAATGTTTTAGTCAGAAAATTTAATGAATTATACGAAATTACACAACAAGTAGCCAATTTTAAACAGACAACAACCTGATTTGATATTTTGGGTGCAAACAACGATAAATTGGAAATTACCTATAATTTCTTTGTAGGCGATGAAAATTATCCCTTGCTTTTGATTACAAAAACAGAGCTAGATAAGGAAGATGACGAGCAAGATCAACACGAATTGAGCTTTTATCTCAATGAAGAAAAAACAAGATTAAATATAACTATTGATGACACTATCTTATTCTCTCAAGATACACTTGATAAAAACGATATAAAGACATCTATGCAAATTACGGACAAAATCAATAAGTTTCAATTCCTTCTCAATGAAGAATTGAGAAAGATAGAAAAACAACAACAAGAAAAAAATGCTCAAGAACAAGAGAGAAAGAAATTGCAAGACGTCTTTAGAAATTTCTAAAGAGATTTTTGAGTAAAAAAAATATCAGAGAAGGCGAAGTTAAATTCGCTTTCTTTTTTTGAAATAGAGGAGTAATCCCACACAGATGACGCCCATGACGCCCATGAGGATAAGAAAAAAATAGGGCTTTTCTGATCAGGGGAGGATGACATTCATCCCATAGATTCCACTGATAAGCGTAAGCACTCAAGTGGTAGCAGAAAAAAGGGTAAGGACATTGATGACTGAATTTGTTTTGATATTCATTAAAGTATTGTAGGTCTCACCCAATGACTCTACATTTTCGAAACTAATATGTACGGTATTCATGATCTTATCATATTTACTTACAAGATCTTCAAAATACACCTCTAGATCCTCTTTGTAAAACTTAGGAATGATTTTCTGCAGCTCTTCTAAGATCTCTCCATGAGGAAGAAAGGCGTGTTTGAGGAAAACAATGTTGCGTTTTTTGATGGTAAGGTCTTCAAGAAGTTTTTTCTCTAAGGAAGAATTAGCAAAAAGCTGGTCCTCCATCACGTTCACATCTTTCGTGGATTTCGTGAGGTCACGGATCGACTTATCATACATGGTATCCAAAAGTTTATAGAGAATATAGTAGGGAGATATCTTAAAATCCTCGTCTTCTTCTCTTTCTGAAAGTTCCTGTTTATAATCATCAATAATCATCTTGATATGATTGGTATCATATTTCGTCATGCTAAGAATTTTATTTTTGGTGAGAATGATACTAAACTCATTGAGAAAATATTTCTTGATCTTGGTATCATACTTAGGAAAATTAAGCACGATAAAAATAACATCTTCATAGACATCGATCTTCTCCTGATTGGTAAGTTCAAAAAGATCTTCTTCGATCAATTCATGAAAATCATATTGTTGGACAATATCTGTAATTTCTTGTTTCTGTGGACTAGCAAGATGGATCCAATCGACATTACCGAAGTGTAAGATAGTTTTCATAAGTATATCGAAAAATAAATATCTCAAACAAAGATGCAGAACATGAACTATAATAAAATGAGCTTGAGTAGCAACAAAAACTGGGTAGAAAAATCTCTGTACATTTGTTTTGGAAACCATATCATATTCTCAAGTGATATTTTTTACATTGTTTACAAAATAATGAAAAAATCGTTAGCTGTCTTGGTAGTCTGCTGTGGACTTTTGGTTGTACCAACTCTGGCGAGTACAGGAGTATGTGCACCAGGGACTTCCGGATCAAAGTGTGAAATTAAGAAAGAAATAGAAACGCTGAAGACAGGATACAAACAGGCACTATCAGCTGTAAAATGACTTATTACGGGGAATAAAGACAAAATTCAAACCAATCGAAAAGAATTTAAAAATAACTTCGAATCCGTAAATGCCTACCTTCAGAAGCCACTTACAGGGACGAATAAGCAAGCAGTACAACTTATCATCAAGCAAAAACAAGGAGCAATGGATACTCTCCAAAAGCAAACCAAACAAGCTATCCAATCAGGGACAGTAGACTGGACAGGATATATACAGAAAGGAACGGATATTATTACTTCTTTCCAAACTGCATTACTCCCTTATATTGCAACAGAAAAGATTGATCTCTTCTCTGCATTTATCCAGGCAAGACTCAAGGCGTTGCAAGTAAATACCTTGATAAAGACACAGACAGCAAAATTAAAACAAGAACTCAAAGAGAAGGCAGAACAAGCTAAACAACAAATACAAGAAAAGAAAAAAGAAATGGAAAAAAAATTAGAACAGGCCAAGAAGGATCGTGAAGTAGCAAAAGAACAAGCAAAGAAAGACAAAGAACAGAAATGAGAGCAAGAAAAGAAGCTTCGCGAACAACAAAAAGAGCAAGCTAAGAGAACAAAAGTCACCTCATGACAAGACGATAAATAAATTATTTCCATTATAAAAAAACATGCTTTTTATCCAGAAGGCATGTTTTTAAAATAAGAAAATACTATCTAATCTTTTTGTTGTTTCTTGATCTTTTTAGTGTTTTTTGTATAAGCGTCATCTAACTTTGCTTGGATAAGAACCTCTCGGATATCTTGGATAGATTTTTGCTTACTAGCAAAAGAAAAAGGACGTTTTTTGGGTTGATCATGTACAGAAAAATCAGGAAGATTAAAATCAAGATTGTGGGTATCTTTTATCCAAGAAAGTACTTCATATGCTGCTCCAGATACTTGCTCATCGAAAGTTGATCTCCCAATATCAAGAATATAATTGATGGTCTGTCTCATCAAGATTTCTTCCTTGCTTTTCGTTTTAGAAGAAACATTTTTGCTCTTCCATTGATTTGGAGTAATATTCCCGTTGTTTGGAGCTGTGCTGGTGAGTGCTAATCCACATACATAAGAATTCCCTTCGGAAATATTATCTATATTGATGCCCAGGTTATATTTAGTATTGAGTTTTTTCAATCCAGCTTTAGCCTCCTGACGTACTTTCTCATCAGAGGAATTTTGTATGAGAGCGGTAAGTCTAATTCCCTTCTCTTGAGGAGGGAGTTTTCTTAGTTCTCTTGATCCAGACCCTTTGATTCAGTAACGTCAATTATCTGAAAAAATCTCGTCAACAAGATTGTTTGATCATTTTTGACTAACTATTCCTCTATCAATAGCATCAGGATTTGGTGGCGTTTTTCACATCTTTGGCATAACATACTATATAACAAATAAATAATATGTAAATACGGATTTTTTCTGAAAAAGCAAGGGAAAATAAGAAAAACGACCCAAAAAGTTCTTCTCTACAACGAGAAATGGCACTTCTATACCCAAAATATGCTTGATTTATGGTGTAATATAGCTATAGTTTTCTAGCCTTTGATAGGAGAGAACCGGATTAAAGTCTTTTCTATAAAGTGTATTGTTTTATTCTTTCATCACACGAACATGGAAACCACAAGCGTCGCAAAGATTTATCACGACTACGAACAGTTGATGAATAATAATCTCAATATCAATGGACGAGTAAGGACAGTAAGAGATAGTAAGACTTTTGGTTTTATTGAACTTAATGATGGTTCATATCTCAAAAATATACAGGTTGTTTTCGAAGATACTTTGCCCAATTTCGCTGATATTTGCAAACTCGGAGTAGGAAGTGCTATTAGCGTTAGTTGAACATTAGTAGCTTCTCAAGGAGCTAAACAAAAATTTGAACTCCAAGCAAAAAACATAGAGATCGTAGGACTTTCGCCAAGTGATTATCCTTTACAGAAAAAGGGACATAGTTTTGAATATTTACGCGAGATAGCCCACTTGAGACCAAGATCAAATACCTTTTCAGCAGTGTTTAGAGTAAGGAGCTTACTTGCCTTCGCAATCCATAAATTTTTCAATGAACAGGGATTTATCTACGTACACTCGCCATTGATTACAGGAAGCGATGCTGAAGGCGCAGGAGAGATGTTCAAAGTCTCTACCCTAGATATGCTCAACCCTCCCAAGACTCCAGACGGAGCAGTAGATTACAGTAAGGATTTTTTCGGGAAAGAAGCCTCCCTCACGGTAAGTGGTCAGCTCAATGCTGAGACCTTTGCTACCGCATTCAACAAAGTATATACCTTCGGACCTACCTTCAGAGCTGAGAATTCCAATACAGCTCGTCACCTCTCAGAGTTTTGGATGATAGAACCAGAGATCGCATTTGCTAACTTAGATGATGACATCGCACTTGAAGAAGCTATGCTCAAATATGTCTTCCAATATATTCTCGATAATGCAGACGCAGAGATGGATTTCTTCGCTCAGTTTATCAATCCAGAAGTGAAGACAAGATTGCAAACATTAGTCAATGCTTCATTCACGAGAGTGAGCTATACAGAAGCCATTGAATTGCTCAAAAAATCAGGACAAAAATTTGAATATCCTGTCGAGTGGGGAGTAGATCTTCAGACCGAACATGAAAGATATATCTGCGAAAAGATTTACAATGGACCCGTATTTTTGACCGACTATCCCAAGGAAATCAAAGCCTTCTATATGAGACTCAATGAGGATGGCAAAACCGTCGCTGCAGTAGATTTATTAGTCCCATGAGTAGGAGAAATCATTGGAGGATCGCAAAGAGAAGAAAGATACGATGTCCTTGTCCAGAAGATGAAAGACATGCATATCAATACCGAAGAATTAGCACGATATTTAGATCTCAGAAAATATGGAAGCGTCCCTCATGCAGGGTTTGGAGCAGGATTTGAGCGCTTAATGATGTATATTACGGGTATGGAAAATATCCGCGATGTGATTCCTTTCCCAAGGACACCAAAGAATTGCGAGTTTTAGTTACTCATCACCACCCGGGTGCGAAATTGTTTTAATAAGCTTATTGAGCCAATTATTTTACTTTTGCACCCGGGTGGAAAAGTAAATCATAAAGTATTTAATTGATAAAAGCAGATACTTATGAAGCAAATTATTTTCATTCATTGATGAAGTAGATTTCTAAATAATGAAGCTTTATGTAAAGAATTAGAAACCCGAGAATATAAACCATTTGAAGAGAAAAAAAACGATGAGATCGATTGAGTGCAGAACTAAAATCAGAATATCAATTTTTCAAACCAGAAATGCCAAATAAATTTAATGCAAGTTATATGGTGTGGAAAGTTTGGTTTGAGAAAGTTCTGTCTTATTTAAATAATGAAGATTTAGTATTAATATGAAATTCTCTCTGATGACAATTTTTACTAAAATATATTTGAGAAAATTGATTTTCAAAGAAAATTAAACAATTACATCTTGTATCTGCGGTGGTAGACGCCAGTGATAGAGCACCAGAAAAACAATGTCAGTGAGATTTTGAATTTGATTTGAATACAATTCCTAATATAGAAAAATATTGTGATAAAATATTTATTTATCATTCAATCGACGATCCCGTGGTCCCCTATTCTCATGCACAAAAAATTAAGTCATACCTGGAAAACGCAAAACTAATAACATTTAATAATAGATGACATTTTTATAAAGAAGAAACTTTCCCAGAACTCTTGGAAAATATAAGAAATAAATAAAAAATCCCCATCGCCACCCGGGTGCGAAGTGATAATAAATAAGTAAATTTATTTCCTAATTATTTCTCACATGAAATTAAATGGAATAGAAACAAGAGCAGATTGATCTAAAGAATTTGTAGGGATGGGTCAACAAGTAATAAACGAGATGATTGCAGAATGAGAGGGAGTAGAACTTTCTGCTGATTTTGGATACAAATTTGAAGATGACTTAGCTAAAGCTTTTGAGCCGATTCAAGAAGAATTTAGAAGAAAACAAAGAGGATGTCGTGCTTATATGCACGATCTAGAACAAAAAAATGTTTGCGAATAAGTATTACGTTTTTTATTTCCTATTACCATATCTATGAAAACAACCACAAAAGCAACTGCTAAAAAGGCTCCCGTCAAAAAAGCTACCGTCAAGATGGAGATTGAATGATGTTTTCCCTCAGAAGTGAAGGAAGAAATGAAAAAGAATTTCTTCAAACACCACGGAAAGAAGAGTTGTGGTGGGTTCTACTTCTTTGGATTTATCGGTGCGGCGGTGTACTTTATCGGACAGGCAACAAGCTTTCGAATTGGTGTCTTAGCAATTCTCAAAGCAATTGTTCGACCTGCATTTCTCGTCCATGGTTTGTTGAAATTTTTAGGACTGTAAACGATTCCTATGCCGCAAATAAAATATATTTTCCGAGATTTCTGGTGAGTAATTGCCAAACTCAACAACAAAAAAAGTGGATTCAATCGCATGCTTGCGAGAATATATCATAGACCAAGGACTGAGATATGGGAACACCTCTGAGCACCCATGAATAAATTTAGAAGAGGGGAGATAAGTGAAGACATCTTATGGAAAGAATTTTCACAGAGTATGCAATGCCCAATTCATAAGGAGTGTAAAAAAGTATTTAATCAGCAGTTAGATAACTATGCGAGCTTGTATAAAAGCATGGTCCCTTTTGTCCGTAATCTCCAAAAGATGTGATATGTCTGTATTATTTTATCAGATGATAATGCCTCATCAGTAGCGAGGATAAGGGAAAGATGACGATATGATATCTTCGATGATGTTCTGATATCATGTGAAATAGGATTAAGTAAGTATGACGATAGAATACAAGGTACTACAAAAATCTTTACCTATGCAACCAAAAAATATAAAGTGCATCCTCAGGATGTTCTCTTTGTAGACGATACTGCAGAGAATTGTGTAGCAGCTGAGAAACTAGGTATCAAAACTGTCATTGCTCAAGGGCCAAGACAGACAATTAGAGAGATCAAGAGACTTCTGAAAACATAGTTATTTGTTACATAGAAATTACGTTCGATGGAAAAGATGAATCAGTACAAGAGAATAAAAATTCTAAATTTTAAATTCTAAATTCTCTTCTCATGTCCAAAGCACTTATTATTTTCTACTCTCTCGAAGGAAATACCCAGTTCATAGCAGAGCATATTGCTGCTGGAATCTGAGCAGATCTTTTGCAATTACACCCAGAATCAGAAATTTCTTCAAAGTGATTTATGAAATATATGCGATGAGGCAGGCAAGTCGTGATGAAAGTCACTCCGAAGTTACAGCCACGAACCATAGATATCAACCAGTACGATACTCTTATTTTCTGAACTCCCGTGTGGGCATTCAATTATGCACCAGCGTTGAGAACATTTTTTACCGAGCAGAAATTTCAAAATAAAAAAATACTCCTCTATTGTTGTCACGAGGGAGGTAAGGGGAAAACCTTAGAAAATATGGCAATAGCCTTGGCAGGGAATGAAATTATTTCCCAAATAGATTTCTTCGCTCCGCTCAAAAAAGATAAGGAATGACAGTTGAAAAAATTGGAGCAGCGAATGACAGACAACTTTAGTGACAAGAAATATAATTAAAAGATACTAGATTCCATACTGGAAGTATGTGATATTTTAAAAACTCCCGGATGATAAGCCGGGAATTTTTATAAATAAATAATAATTTCTACAGAGTTGAGCGTTTGTTAAATAAACTTGCCCAATTCCTTGCATTTCTATTTTTCCAATTGCCCTTATGATAGCTATTGCTAACTATCAGCGGCACTACAGTAGTGGCTTCAGCATACACCATTTGTTCATGCGTGGTATCTACCTTCCCCCATGAAGCAGCTTCTTTCAATGTACTCGAAGAGCAAGCTCCATCGCGCACATCTGCCACAGTAATCTGTACAACATATCTATGCATTTCCACATTTTCTAACTCAAAGGAAACTTCAGCGCAGACAACGGTATCTTGTACAAAATTTTTAGGAACACCTCCACCGACCATAAAAAGTCCGGTTCTCTTTGCCTGTATTTTGATTTCCGTAAGTTCCCGGAAATCTGAAGCAGAGTCTAAGGTAACATAAGGGTCTCCGTTCTTGATTTTTGCAATCTGGTGTTTCACTAAACCAAATCCAGCGCTGCAATCATTAAATGCAGGACAGAAGATAGGAACATTGTTTTCGTACGCCAATTGGATTAGCGATTCTTTTTTTGTACTGTTTTTGGACAGCCACTTTCCCATTTCCCATATAAATTCACGGGAACTATAAGGACGTGGATCCAAACCGTTAGTAATTTCTGCAATAGCATGATCACATTCTTGCAATTCTTCTTCATCAATGTATGTGTCATAGATCCGATCTATGTACATTTTACGAAGCTCATTATCATCCACAAAGGGGCTGCCTTTGTAATGTTTGAAGCCAAGGGCTTCGAAGAAGTCCATATCCACTATGGAGGCTCCAGTAGCAACCACAAAGTCAACCATCCGGTACTTTATCATATCTGCATATACTTTCATGCAGCCTCCTGCGCTTGTGCTTCCTGCCAGTACCAGTCCGATACTACATTCTTCGTCATTTATCATCATCTCCAGGATGTCAGCAGCTCTTGCGGTATCTCTCGATGAAAATGACATATCACGGAATGCATCAATAACAGAAATAGTGTTGATTGTAGTAATGTCGAAGTGTTTCACTTCTTCTTTCAATAATTGTTTTTTGTCCATAAGATATTTTTTTTTGTTTAACAATGATTTTATTTATCTAATATTTATATATAAAAGATAGGAGAAGTCAATAAAATATTACAGTCCTGTATAGAGAAATAGAAAGATATCTATTATTTATTAATTTTCATTCGAGTGATTATTGAATATAGCATATAATTTCTTCGGATTAATTTTACTGTGAATCATGCTCAGATAGCGAGATATTTCTTGTTTAGACTTTTTATCTCACTGCGCATTTTTCATCAAAAAGTCTAAGATTTGGTTGCTTTTCATCTTTTTGGGAAGACGGATATCTTTATCAAAAAATAAGGTATAATTGTTGTCTCCAAGAGAAAAAAGCATAGACTCGTTATTGATTGTCATCTCTATCTCTTGAGAGGCTTCCCCATCTAAGTTTGGTTTAAAACAAAGTTTTATGTTATTTGTTGCTCTCTGGGAAATCTCTTCAATAAATTCTTTCGCAGAACTAAAACTTGAGAAACTATAGTTCTCTTTATCTAAAGATAAATGTGATAAGAAAAGATTGTTTGGTAGTTGAGCAATAGTTTCCAATGGACTAATGATGGTATTGAGATCCGTATTTTCTCCAAAGACATCAGCAAGATATTTTGTACCATCAAAGTCAATCAAAAGAAAAGAATGAAGTGCGTCACTTTGGTATATAAATATCTTCTTTCTAAGTGGTAATCACTTTTTCTGAATAGTATCAAAGATCTGATCAAGAACTAATGTCCGGTGATGACAACTTCCTCCTGTTATAATATCTTTATAAAAGAGTTTCCATTCTTTCCCATAAATAACATGGAGAATTTTCTTTCCAATTGGACTCTCATTATATTCGTCAAGAGGAATATTGGGAGCATTATTATAGAATTTTTTGATATGAACATCCTGAAACAAACAATTCAAAAATTTACAGACATTATCAAAAGTCTCTTGTTGGGATTTCTTGCTTGCAGAAAGATTTCTCGTACAGGTACGAAGCGTACGTTCTACAATATGATTTATTTGTCCTACGAAATTTTCATCATCGTAATGCTGAGACAGTACGGTATTTACTTCTCAAAGTGTCTTTTTCTTGAATGTCTCTAGGCAAGCCGGATTGCATCTGTCTCCTAGTGAATGAGTCTTTTCCATATAGTGATACGTAATGATAAATACCTATCAAGTATATACAAAAAAACGATTTTTAGCAAATATATACAGATGAAAAATTATTTCATATCCTTCCTCAAAAGGTCATCCATTCCTCTAGGGACTTTGATGTGCCTCATAAATTCTTGAGAGCCCTTAGGTACTAAGATTCCCTTACTTGTGACATCATGGGTTTTCAGCAAATTTTCATAAAGAGAATCATCCGTGTTCGAATCATCTTTTAGAAATGAATCACTAAGTTTTTCATCATCAAAGAGCTCATTCATATGAGGAAATAATCCTTGCTTTGGAACGGGTCATCTTGAGGGGTCATTACGATATTTTTTATTGATAATGGCAGCAAGAACTTTTTTTTCTTCCATTTCCGAAAGGTTTCCCTCATCTTCGATATCTATATCTTGATGGAGATTTATATACACAGGAGGAGGCAGAATCTCTTCACGGATGGGAGTAGTGGACTCCACAAAGAGTGTTCAAATCTCTTCTTGTATTGTATGACACGTCTGTATCGCTTGAGGGACACAAAAATGCTGAGGACATTTGATAAGAAATGATCTTATATTTTTGAGATGTTTATTTTTTAAGGTAGTAGGAAGTGACTTGATATATGCGATCAGGGGTATCCATGGTTCGAAAATATCCAATAATACTTTATGAAAAGCATAAAAACCAATCTCTTCACAATATTGTATTCGTCCAAGGACGAGTAATTCTGCTTTTTTTGTCTGTTCTTTGAGTTGCGCTGAATCTTGATTCCAATCAAGAATATTCATAAGCTCTGATTGAAAGAGATCTAAGGTTACAATAGTTGCTTGAGAGGAAATGCTATAAGTGAGAAGCTCTCTTTTTTTCTTTCGTTCATCTACCATATATGTATACAAACACAATAAAGTTATTCATGATTTTTATTCAGCGACTTTAAGTATAAAGCATAGGTGATACCAAAGAGCGCCATAAAGGGATAGACAATCATTCTATCTACAAAGCTATGAAGAAATAGTCCTTCGATACTCAATCACAAAACACCTAGGGAGAAAGCAAATACCAAAACGCCATACTGTCTTGTCTTCTTTATGATCTTATGTTTCTCATTTTTTTCATCTCTATACGCTTTGTATCCTATCCAATGCAAAAATCGATACAAATACAATCGTCCTGCAAATCAAAGAATACCATATTCTAACCAGATTTGAAGATATTGATTCTCTGGATTGTAGGCTTCCTCTTCACTGAGATATTGAGAAGCAGGTCATGCAAATCATGCTCATTGTCACCAAAATGGTTTTTCTCAGATTTTTTGTATAGCATTGAGTGCTAGTCTAAAATGTCCCGTATTAGAAAATTCCCTACTAATAATCTGATCTCTACCGATATAAGTGACAGTCCCAAACAAAAGAAATAACGGCAAGAAGCTATATAAGGCTATCTTTCGGGACTTCCTATCCATTTGCATAAGGATGAGAATGAAAATCTGGACGACCCAGGCAATCCAGGCCGCTCTAGAAAAGGTAGAAAGGAGTGAGATCCCATAGAGACTTCATCGAATGATTTTTTCTTGAGTAGACTTCCCTTTGATACACAAGAGAAAAAATAATGGCCAGAAGGCAATAAGGAAAAATCACCAACTAATGGGCCTCTCAAAGAGAAATTGATTCCTCACATATCCACTATTATATTGGGTATAATACACGGCTGGGGGAGCTATTCCTACGTCTCATTCATAGTTAGTATGGTCATACCCTGCAAATCTCATAAGATTTGGGGTCAGCCAAATACATCATCGTCGGATAATGCTTCAGACAAGAAGCGTTTTTATGGCAGTCGTATATCGCTTGGTAAGTTGCATTTCTCTAGTTCCAAAGAAGAGATAGCTTAGAACAAAAAAGAGAATGAAAATAAAAAATCCTATCATACTATATCTCAAGGACATAATAGTTATCGTAAGTCCAGATTGATTAATGAAAAGAGAAATAATTAGAGCTAGTCCCAAGGTGACTCAGAACATCAGAACGAATTGTTTGATGGGAAGGGTTTTTCGTCGTGCCTCTCGTATACGACGTTTGTAGAGTATCCGCGAAAGAAATCCAAGAAGGATAAGTAATATGACTTCTTTCCACATCCAAACAAGATTCCGAACACCTCCAGATTGAAAAAGTCTATACGTAACAAAGGTCTGCAAAAAAAACTGTAATAATAAACCAATAAGAAATATTTTGGTTATAAGTGTTCATCGTTTGATTACTCTATTTTCGTTCATGATTCCGGATCTCTAAAAGATAAATATAGATATATAATACATTATTCAGGATTACAAAAGCTTCCCATTAAATTGATAAAAGAGTGCAATGATAGTGATGGCAGCAAGGATTCATTGGATAAGCCAAGCTTTCATGACGATTGTTGTTTCTTCGATCCCCTTATGTTCGAAAAGATGATGAAGAGGAGAAATAACAAATAATTTTCTTTTGAGGTATTTTTTCCAAAAAATTTGCAGAAAGCTAGATCAGGTATCTATAATAAAGAGCCCGAACAATACAAGAAAAGGAATAAATATTCATGTTCTCATATTGAGAATATATAGGAGCGAAGCAAGAAGGCCTCATAGGGCAAATGCACCACTATCTCCCATAAAAATCTTCGCGGGATGGATATTATAAAACATAAACGCAACCAAACTAGCAATGACAATTCCTAAAGCTGTCGTAGCAATAAACGTACTATTGAAAAATGTAACTACCGCTAAGACAAACAAAACCAACATCATCAGTCCTCCCGCAAGTCCATCCAACCCATCCGTGATATTGATGGCATTTACAATGGCAACAGTGATGAAAAAGGTAAGGATGGGATAAAAAATTCCGATACTTACTTTGCCAGCGATCGGCCAAAGATTGATATAATCTATCCCGAGTCTACTATAAAACCATCGACTAATGCATCATGCGAAGAGGAACATCCCCAAAAGTTTGGCTTTCGCACTCAATCATTTTACCTTCCCATGTCATTTGATATTTAGAATATCATCAATGAGTCCAATCAGCCCCATTCCAAAAAACCCAAACAAAAGAATATATGTTTCCTGTCTTGCAAGGAGGGTATTATTTACAAATCCAAATTTTTGTAGGACAAAAGAAAGTCCAATCATCAAAAGCATTACAACCAAAAATATTCATCCACCCATGGTTGGTGTGCCTGCTTTATGGTGATGCATTTCACTAAAAATAGTTGATTTTTCACCTGTTACTGCATCTTCACGGATAGTTTTTCCAAGATGATACTTTTTCAATATCTTGATATACAAAGGATAAAGAATCCAGGAAATGAAAAAGGCAATAAGAGAGAAGATGATAATATTATTGAGCTTAACTAACATGGTTATTATTAATGCTAAATGTTTAATGATGAGTGTTGAGTGATTGAGTTTTTTTTGAAAGAATTAGATATAAACAAATTCCTTTTACTTAAAACTTAACACTCAAAATTTAAAACAACTTTTTATACCCTTTTACCTCAAAAAGGCAATGCTAAATCCCTAATAATTGTCAAATGTATTTTTGACATAGCGGAAGTAGTGAAATAAGTATTGCTTTTTGGTGCGAGATAAATATATTGGAATAGGGTTTATCTTATAAATAAAATGATAATGAGCCACGATCTTTGATTACTCTATAGCCAAGATGCGTCTATGACCATTTCTTCTCGAAAACAAAAGGAACAGCAGGGGAAAATTGCTTTTGAAGAACATGATATCATAGAGTTGAAACGTCGGACACAGGAGCATAGGGTCCATTGGACGATCAAAGGTGAAAGAGACTTCCCTGCTAAGGCACACCATATTATTTCATCTCCCCACATAGTATATTATCTAGGAAACTTAGATCTTTTGCAGTTGCCTATCTTGGGTATAGTCGGTCCTAGAGAACATAGTGCTTATGCAACTCAAGTACTCCAGCAACTTTTTTCTCATACGAAAAATCGTTCTTTTGCAACGATATCAGGATGAGCGCCCGGAGTAGATCAACAATGTCATGCTCGCTCATTGAAAAATAATATTCCAACTATCGCAGTACTGGGCTGAGGGATTAGATGGTTTCTCCAGAGTACAGAAAGAGATTGGATGCAGAAAGTAGTAGACGCAGGAGGATTGATTCTTTCAGAATTTAAACTCGACCAACAACCGCAGACTTATACCTATCCTCAGAGAAACCGCATTGTAGCTGGTCTTGCAGATGTTATCTTTTTGCCTGAAGCAGGGAAAAAATCTGGAAGTCTCATCACAGTAGAGTATGCTTTACAGATGCATAGGCCTGTCTACGGAGTTCCAAACTCGATATTCTCAGCTACTAGTGAGGGCATCAATGATTATATTTTCCAGGGAAAGATTCATATGACTAAAAATTGTAAAGAATTTCTGGATCGTTATTTTCCTCAAGAACAAGCAAATCCAGTGTTCCCTATCCCAGAAAATCTCTCTCCACAAGAACAAGCAGTGGTAAGTTGTATACAAGACAAAGAGCTTTGTAGTTTGTCAGATATTATGACCACGAACAAAATTTCTGCCCAAGAAACGATGGCAATGCTTACGCTTTTAGAGATGAAACAGTATATTTACCAAGAAACACCTGGAGTATATAGGGCAGTGAATAACTAAAAGTGAA
>CAIVDB010000031.1 GCA_903904545.1 uncultured bacterium
AAAATCCTCGATAATGATGCAACAGAAAAATAACATTCATTAGCATATCAGATATTCAACTCTTCGCACAATCTAATTAATTTATTAAAGTTGTATTTAGTATTTTTAAGATCTTTTAATGATTCTATCCTTGTAGATGCAATAAAACTATTTTGATTGCTTCATTTCTTTTGAATGATATGATCAGAATGTTTTTCTTCAAATTCATCTATTCCTTTCTCTGTTAATGCCACATAATAAGCATACATATTTCTATAATTAATATTTGTGATGTCACTTATAACCTCTTCTTTCTTCGAGGAGTCGCTCCGTACACTTACTGTTAACAAATCACTAGTTTCTTTCGTAATATGAACAAGTTTTCTGATATTAAGGTATTGAATGTGTCACAAAAAATTATTTAAAGTTACCTTATGTTGACTAAGAAAATATGAAGACATACTAGTAAAACTTTGTTTATAATTATGTTCATATAAGATTTTTAATATTAAATACTTTATGTCTATTTTTTTATCATCTGTAATCATAGTAAACTTAACAAATAAAAGCAATAAGTAATAATAATTCTATAAAAAAATCCGACACTCGCCGGATTTCATGAAAATTACTTCTTTTTAGGAGTTGCTTTCTTTGCGGGAGTCTTTTTAACCGCAGCCTTTTTAGGAGCAGCTTTCTTCGCTGGCTTCTTTTCCTCCTTTTCTACTTTCTCACTTCCTCCTTTATTTCCAAACTTCCCCGCTCCAATGATCGCTACACAATCTTCCAAAGTCAAATCCGTTGCATCTTTACCTCCCTTGGGGATCTTGTAATTCGTTTTCCCCCACTTAATATACGGACCGTACATCCCATTCAAGACGTAGATTTTATCCTTCTCGTAGTCGAAACTCTGTATATTTTTATTCTTCTCTGTCTCTACTTTTTTCTCTATAAGCTCTATCGCTTGCTCGATGCTAATCGTCTTGATGCTGAGCTCGCTATTTTTGGGGATAGAGACGTACATGGACTTCCACTTCACATAGGGACCAAACCTTCCTGCGCCGACATTGACCGGCTCACCTTGAAATTCCCCGAGACTCGCAGGCACCTCAAACGCCTGTAATGCTTCCTCGAGCGAGATGGTCTCTAGATTTTTGCCCAGGGGCATACTTGCAAATCTTGGTTTCTCTCCGGTCGCTTCATCCGTGGTACCGATCTGTACCATAGGTCCAAACCTCCCAATTCTCACGATGACGGGCTTGCCAGTATTGGGATCTTTTCCCAAAGCTCTTTCTCCTGACTGCCTTTCGGACGTTTCGAGTGTCTTCGCGACTTCCTCGTGGAAGGGCGTATAGAAGTCCTTGATCATGGTATGTCGAACCAATTTGCCGACAGCAATTTCATCAAATTCTTCTTCCACATTGGCGGTGAAATTGTAGTCCATAATGTTTTGGAAGTATTCCACTAAGAAATCTGTCACCACCATCCCAATGTCGGTCGGGAAGAGTTTTTGCTTTTCAGCTCCGGTGTTTTGTGTCTTTGTGCTCTCAGTAATATCACTTCATTTCAACATCAATTCTACAAATTTTCTCACTTCGCCATCTCTATCTTCTTTGACGACGTAGCCTCTTTTTTGTACCGTAGAAATGGTAGGCGCGTAGGTGGACGGTCTTCCAATCCCAAGCTCTTCCATCTTCTTTACTAAACTCGCTTCGGTATATCTTGGCGGATGATTTTTAAATTTCTGGGTTGCGAGAATGCTCTTGGCATCTAATATTTCTCCTTCTTTCAAGACAGGCAACATTCCTTCTTTTTCTCCATCATCTTCATCATCATTGGACTCGAAATACACTTTCAAAAATCCATCGAACTTGATGACTTCTCCGCTTGCGATATAATTCAAGGTCGGGATGGTGGAGATATTTATAATTGCTTTGGTCTTTTCTACTTCTGCTTGCGCCATTTGTGAGGCAAGAGTTCTTTTCCATATTAATTCATACAATCTTGTTTCGCTGGCATCACCGCCGGCACTGGAGTTCTCCATATGGGTTGGTCTGATACACTCATGCGCTTCTTGTGATCCTTTGGACTTGGTGACGTAGGTCGTAGGCTTGCTATATTCTTTCCCATAACGAGACGTGATCTCATCAGCACAGGCCTTGATTGCGAAATCAGACATATTGACGGAGTCAGTTCTCATGTAGGTTATCAACCCTGCTTCATATAATTTTTGTGCCATCTGCATGGTCCTCGCTACTGAGGAACCGAGCTTTCTGCTGGCTTCTTGTTGGAGGGTAGAGGTGGTAAACGGTGCAGAAGGAGACTTTTTTCCGGGTTTTACTTCCACGGTTTGGATCTTGTACGTCGCTCATTTACTCTTCTCGAGGAATGCGTGAGCGGTGTCTCTATCATTGAGGTCTTTGGAAAGTTCAGCTTTGAAGTCTTTTTTGGCATCTCCGATAAAGTTTCCTATGACTTTAAACGCAAATGCTGACTCAAATTTTTGGATTTCTCTTTCTCTTTCTACGAGCAGTCTGACAGCCACGGATTGGACTCTTCACGCAGACAATCCTCCTTTAATTTTTTTTCGCAAAATAGGAGAAAGTTCAAAACCCACAAGTCTATCCAAAACTCTTCTGGCTTGTTGGGCATCCACTAAATGCATATCTAATTTTCTAGGGTTCTTAATTGCCTTATCTATCGCTTCCTTCGTGATCTCATGGAAGACAATTCTTGCCGTTTTATTGATATCTAATCCGAGCTGATTCGCTACATGTCGACCAATAGCTTCTCCTTCGCGGTCCTCATCGGTAGCGATCCAGACCTTATCGGCCTTCTTCGCTAAAGATTTCAATTCATTGACCACTCTGGTTTTGTCAGGAGAGACGATGTATTGGGGATTGAAATTATTTTGGATATCGATACCCATCCCTTTGGTAGGGAGATCTACCACATGTCCAAAGGACGCTTTGACTTCAAATCCCTCTCCAAGAAATTTTTTAATTGTTGCCGACTTCGCAGGAGACTCGACTATCACCAAATTGTTTGCCATTATATATGAAAAAACATAAAAAGTCTTGGGTAAAATGCTATGCGTTTAATTGCTTCTGTCCTTCTGGAAGCTGAGCATCTTCGACATAAGTAAACTCTGTATCTATGGTTGGCACAATATCTTCAGCCTTGATAAATATTTCTTTATGTGTAATAGGATGTTCC
Source organism: uncultured bacterium (assembly GCA_903904545.1). The sequence continues at coordinate 3,193 of CAIVDB010000031.1, forward strand.
TTTATGACTCAGAGCAATATTGCCCCTGTTTCTTTACTTACTTCTATATGAGGCCGATGTCTTCCAGATCAAAATTCATATCTATTCTCTTCTGCAGCACCAGGAAACATAAGATCAAACTTTCTCGTAATCTTTGAAATGCTAGGTCTTCTTTTGGTAGGAGATCCTTCATTGATAGGTTCTCTATTCTCAGCTCCTTCCATGATACGCTGTGTAACAGGATAAAAAGATTGATTCAACTATGCCCATTGGCAGATATGTTGTAAATATACAAAAAAACTCCTTCATTACCTGTCCCGCACCAGGCGGGGAAAATTCAAAATTAAGAATTCAACATTCTTTTTTCAGGAGCATTGTATCCAATCTCATTGTTTTTTCAATGGAAAAAAATCGAGAGGAGTAGCCGCGGACAAACCCACCCCCTCCGGCTGTGCCGGAGACCCCTCCCTTATCAAGGAGGGGAAATCGATTTTATTTAAGTCCCCCTGAGACCAGAGGGAATCCAGCGCAGCTGGACAAGGGGGATTTAGGGGGTTTGATTGCTCTCATTGGGTGGGTTTGCCCGCAAATCCTCAAATATTTGTGATATTACTTCTTCCCTTTGAGAAATTCTATTGCTTTGTTGTTTCTAGTGCGGGAGCCTCAGTTGCCTTTTCTATCGCAGGACCGATAAGATTGAGATAAAGCGCTTTGATCTTGGAGTCAAGTAATGCTTCGAAATAGGGTTTGTCTTCAATAAGCAATCATCTATTTTTGAGAATAATCTCTCCATTTTCACCACTCGCAAAGATTTCATTGTCATTATTCAGAATATTGATCATATCATCACTAGTACGTTCCACATAGATCCTGATGTTCTGCCACTTAAATACTTGGGTAATTTCTTGTGAAAGAGTAACTATCGTGAGAGAAGAAAGAGATTCTTTATCTGGATTATTCAAAAAATAATCAACAATAAGATTCCTAGCATGTAATTTTACCACCATAAGAGAAAGAGAAAAGATAAAAAATACAATTTGTTTTTCCTCGAGAAAATGTTTTATGGGTGAGGAATTTTTTTGTAAATATAGCGATTGAAGAAAGGAGTGCAAGAAAAAAAATAGCTATTACTTCTTTCCCTTGAGAAATGCTATCGTTGCAGCGATTTGTTTTGCATAAGCGCCATCTGGGGCATGTTGCGTCTTCAATATTCACTGAAAAAATCCAATCCTTGCATCCAAAAATGCTTGGCGATCTTCATTATTTGCCTTGGCTCGATCATATGTTTTCTTCTCTGCTTCCAATAGAGGATTGTAGAGATGTGCATCTTTATCAGAAGCTTTGGATTCAGTATGCTCTGTATGTTTTTTCTCATGTTTTTTTTCTTGCTTCTTGTCATGTTTGTCTTTCTTCTCATGGAAGATAGAAGCATCCTTGGCCTTGAGCACTTCAAAGAGTGCAGTATAGTAGAGATAATTTTTTGCCTGCACTTTCGCTGGGACGGAAAGAAATAAGACCTCGTTTCTGGGATACATAGCATAGCCAAAATCCTTGGTGAGTGGTGGCACCTTATCCATTTCTAGTACGAAAAAAAGCATATCAGGAGTATCGAGAAACTTAGATTTAAAGAAGCCAATCTCTTCTATATTATCACCCAATCCCTCAGGTATTCTTTGTTTAAGAGAGGAAATGTCTGCGGCGTCAAGCTCCATCTCTTTTCTTATCCCTCACTTGTGATCAAGATCGAGGATAAATGTTTTCTGTAGAGTAGTACTCATCTCTCAGCGATTATCTTCTAAAATCATATCCCAGTCCTTATAATTATATGTATAAAGATGTCAAGCACTTATGATATAAGATTGATTCTTTGGAGTAATTGTTTATAGTATATATTATATTTATCATGAATGTATTGGGATGACGCTCGTATCTCTCCAGAAAATTAATCATATAAAAAATATCTATCTAAGGTATTGTTTTTCTCAGAAAGAAAATGCTAGGAGACTAAAAGATGTTCTTTCGGGGAATTTCAAGCCGCTTTTCGGTATCCAGGGAGCTCTTCATATCCATGGGCATAAGCATATTCCTATGAACTTGGACATGAAAATGACGGGATATTTCCATGACATACTCCATGATGAGGATGTCAATGCAGTCATCCAGGCATTGTGTCAGACAATAAAAACACAAGATTTTCAGAGAACATTAACTGGATACAAAAAGGACAAAGAAGAAATTCTGCATATTATCAAGACATCTCATATTACAAAAATCTGAATGGAGGGTACCAAAGATCAGATAGATAACGCAAAAGAAATCAAAGATACATATTATATGCTGTATGGAAAATTGACCGCCTGAGGACTGGACAAAAAGCTGGCTTCTCAAGTATTTCTTGTCGCATTTTGACCCGAACGATTCCTCTATTTGACAGAGTCTTTGGGAGATGTGACGCTATTTGGAGCTGAATGAGAAAAATCAAAGGAAACAATGACTGCAGTACGTAGTGCTATGGAAGATCTTGAACAACCCAAAAATATCAAGGAAAGTTGTGAACAACTAAAAAAAGCAGTGTTGCTCAATTTTGAAAAGAGAAACCAAGATATCGCTGATGCTATCCAACACTATCCTGGTGATGCAGTACTCTTGGTTATAGGAGATTATCATAAAGATCCCATAAAAAAACTGATGCCTAAAAATCGAAAAGTAACAACAAGTTCAAATATCTAAACTGAGACGCCAAGAAACCCTGTAATTTTCAAAGAACAAAAAGGGCTGATGATATTCATCAGCCTTTTGCAATAAGGAAAATTATTACCTCAATTGAGCACCAAGAAGCTCTTCAGTCTTTTGTCTAATTTTCAATTGGATCGCATTGATCTCATCGTTTACAAGAGTCTTTTCATGAGATCTATAGATGATCCTAAAGGTATAACTAATGATATCTGCTCAGAATTTCTCATCGTTCTCATAGGTATCCAAGAGCTGGACTTCCTCGACGAGATCTCCTGCTTCATCTCTAATGATTTCGTAATAACTATTGAGACTGACCTGCTTAGACACAAGGAAAGAAATATCTCTATAGGTGCTAGGATATTTACTGACCTCTTGATAGGTGGCATCCAAATTTCCTCGCTGCTTCGTAATCCTAGGATCCGTGGATCGCAAGATTCTAATATCGGGAATACTCATTTTGATCATTGCTAATCTCTCGATCCCAGGTCCAAAAGCTCGTCCATTATATACATCAGAATCTACTCATAAGTTATCCAATACCTTGGGATGAACCACGCCAGCTCCCAAGACTTCTAGTCGAGCATCACCAAATTTGATCTCCATCTCTACGCTAGGATCTGTGTAGGGAAAGCTATCATCATTGACCCTTCGCTCGATATCTTCTCCATAAACGGCCTTGGCCATCGTGATCAAGACATCTACCAAATCTTGTCTTCCTAATATTTTTTTCTCTTTTTTGCAAATATACAATCCATCTATCTGATGGAAAATAGGCGAGTGACTGCGGTCTATTTCGTCCTTCCTGTAGACCTTTCCGTGACAAAGCGCACCGACATCACCCTCCTGAGCCAGCTTTTCTTTGATTCCTGGATATCAGAGATAGTACCATCGCATGATCGTCGTGTGTGTCCTCAATATTTTTTTCTCGTTTACAAAGTAGGTATCCGATTTGGACCTTGCAGGATGATCAGGTGCAAAATTAAAGACATCAAAGGTCTCATATGTTCCCACCACTTCAGGGGCATCTATGACATCAAACTGAGAAAACACAGGAATCTGTTTAAACTTCTCGGTAATCATTGCTACGGGGTTTCCTGGGGTTCTCGAAAGGTCTGGCATATCGTAGAAACGTAAGACTCTCTGGGCATCAATCGTGTCTTGAGTTCTCAAGGATTGAATCAAAGCGACTTCTTCATCTCTCGCGATGCTGATGATGTGTCTCATGCTAGTGGATAAGAAAATAAAAAAACTCCTATCTGAGTGAGAAAGAGAGGAGTTCTGAGATGTAGATGATTATTACTACTACACAAAACACTCTCTTCTCTGGAAGAAGAACCCAAAATCAAAGGTAAATGAGTGATGTGTGTGTTTCATTATCTAGTGCTAATCATAAGATAAACTAAGATGAGTATATTCATTATCACAAAAAATACAAGATATTTACGGGAGCTGTTCAAAAAACATCCTAACGGTCGAATACAGGTCGAGTTTTAGCGCTTCTTCTTTGGTGAAGAATCACAATGCCTGGCATTCATCAGACGGAGTGAAGTTGAGTCCATTGAGCTTAGTTTCGTAGAAGACATTGGATACTCGACAGACTTTATCATCCTTTTCTCCGGTAATCATATAGGAGGGATGATCAGCAACCCGAGTCACTTCTAGTCAAGACTCTTCAAAGAGTTCTCTTGCGATATTTGCTTGAGGAGTCTCACCAAAATCAAGTCATCAACCAGGAAATTCATAGATACCATTTTCCTCTTGGAGAAGGAGAATTTTTGTTCTCGTTTCATCGTACACCAAGGCCTTACAACTCAGTCTATAACAAGCTTGATCCATTGAGAAAAGAAAAAAATAAAGATTGGTCTTCTTATACACAAACGGCATAGTTTTGGAAGAAGAAAAAAGCTGGATGAAATCATGGGTTGTTCTCCTTTCTTATGCGGATAGGAGTAGAAAGGATTGACTTTAGCAAGAAAATATATAAATTGAGAGCCAAAATCAATAAAAAAAATAATATGGCTAGGCAATGTGAGGAACATAAGCGCGCCAAAAGACGCGTAAGACGATCTCTTCTAAAAAGGAAGAAATTAGAAAAAGAGAGACTTTTAGGAGCAAGCAAAAAACAGCAGCTGACACCTGATAAAATCTCAAAATTAACGGAAAAGCCAACTCCGCGTTATTCGGGTTGGTATTAATAAACATTAAAATGAAAGGAGTCATCTAAAAAAGCTAGGAATTTCGGTCTTAGCTTTTTGCTATAGTAAAAATATTTCTCTACATAAAAAGATAACCAATTGCTTGATTCCTTTTCCACAATCCAGAAGGTATAATTATTTCTTCAAAGAAATAGAGTTCCTGGTATAAAAGTCTTTTGTTATGTCCTTAAATCATAGGTCTGTATATGTGTTTCATAAGACAGTATCAAAAAGATATTTAGGATTTCATTGCTCATCTTTGGCTTGCACCAATTCACGAATCCATTTTCCCACCTTGATGAAAGTTTCCTTATTCTCTGGCCTTACCTCTCTTTGTGTAGCCTTCTTAAATCAAGTGAGTAAATTTTCGGGCCCAACAAGAATATGTTTAATATCAGCCTTTGTCGCATATTGGGCATCAAAATCATCCCACTGAGTTCCTTTTGCATGAACAGCATCGCCAATGACATGATATCCATGGTCAAGAAAGGTACTGATAAGTGCTCTTTTGGCATTGTTTATCTCGGGGAATACGAAGTTTTCCAAAGTAATATCCTTATGTTCGACATCAGAATGCACGGCAGTATGCCAGATCTTTTCATTAATATCTTTTTCTTCGACACCAGACAAAATTCCTCTCAATCCATCATTGGATATAATGATGCTCTTAGGATCTTTTTTTACTACTTGTCTTGCATAAGAAGACTTTCCTCATCCAGGGATACCAGACAATATAGTAAGTGTAGGTCTTTGTTGTGAGGGAGTAGGGGTATCTTGATGAGAAGAAACGGCATCACCTTGATACAAAATATGCTTATGCGATTGAGAGAATAGTTCAATAAGTGTTTGTATGGCAAGTGCTGCCTTTGCATCAATACTCTCTGATGTTCCTCCATTGAGCATCAAAGCGATACGTTGAGGATCTAGAACAATATTTCTCGCTGGATCTTGTTTCCATAGCGTATATGCATCTTCTCACTCATGGAGATGGAGAATACTTTTTCCCATAATTGATAGAACAAAAAGGTAAATACATTACTAGTATATTCTGAATATATTTTTTTGCAAATTTCAGTCTATAAAGAGGAAAATCATCTAAAAACAAAAAAATAACCAATTGCTTGATTACTTTATTTCTTCTATAATTCAAAATTAACTTCTTATTATGGTAGGGTAGCCGGGACCTCGCCCCGCAGTACTGCGGGGTAGCAACCCGGGATCATCAGTTAAAAAGTATATTACAAGATTAAATATGTCAGTATATCAAATTGAAAAAAATCAAATAACAAAAAAAACATCAAATTAGGATGGCCGGGACCTCGCCCCGCAGTACTGCGGGGTAGCAACCCGGGACAGTAATTAAGAAAGTTTTTTGAATGTGGGATGCTGAATCCAGTGTTGTATATGGCCATTTTTCTTTATCATTTTCTCTAATCTCTGCGCTTCTTCTTCAGTTTCTTTCTCAAAAAATCACAATAGAACAATGTTTTCCATATGTTTAGTCGTCTCGCATCATCATCTTTTATGCTCAGATAATCTCCTTTGAATGTCATTTGTATATCAAATATAGTGTTTTTCGCTTCATTGTAAGATATAAACGTAATACATCTATAATCATTATAGAATAAAGTATTAATTATTTAATAGTTATTTCTTAGAATTCAATAGTATTCTGTTTAAGTGCCACCTGAGCAGAGGAGTCTATTTGCTTGTAAAAATCAAATAACAAAAAAAACATCAAATTAGGATGGCCGGGACTCGAACCCGGGACCATTAGCTTAAAAGGCTACTGCTCTACCACCTGAGCTACCACCCCATAATTATGATGTTTTTTTTATATATCTAGAACTAGGAATCAATCTCTTAGATAAACCCTCTCAATTTTTTATAAATCTTAGAACTAATCTTAAGTCTTACTCTACTTCCATCTTCCATAGTCACCATCTTGTAGATAAGGTTTACTTTGAATGTTCTTTTATGTGATCTCATAGAGTGAGATCTTGTATTTCCACTCTGAGTTCCTTTTCCAGTAAAATCACAAACTCTTGCCATTGGTATACGAGATTAATTAGGTAAAATAAGTATTATTTCTTTGCTTCTTCTTTAGCAGGTGTTGCAGCAGGTGTCGCAGCAGCTTCAGCCACAACAGGAGCTTCTTCTACTTCCTCTGTCAAGATCAATACCGTAACTAATGCTTGTTCTGGTTCATCCAAAACAGTCACTTTGCTAGATACTTTGATATCTTTAACGAAGATAGTATCGTTGATATCTTGGATAGTTGATATATCTACTGTGAAATCATGAGGAAGATCTTGTGGGAATGCTTCTACTTCGATGAAATCCTTCAATACTTGGATCTTTCCAAGTCCGAGTTTCTCTACAGCAGATTCACCAATAATCTTCAATGGTACTTCAGTAGTTACTTTTTCATTCTTATTAACTGCCAAGAAATCTACATGCATAAGGACATCACTTACTGGATCCAATTGGATATCTTGGATCAAGACCAATTGATCTACCCCATCTCATGCCAAAGTGATCGCTGTAGAATATCCAGCCTCTTTGTACAATTTGATGAAGTCGTTCTTTTTGCAAATAACGCTCAATGGTTTATCAAGATGTTTCCCATAGACAACTGCAGGTACAAACCCATCAGCTCTTATGTTCTTTACTTTTTCATCTTTACGAAGTGATATAGTAAGTTTCATTTAATGACACACAAAAATTAAAAGAATAGACAAAGTGATGAATAATTATTTCTTTGCTATCAAATTAGTATCTCTTTTTTCAGCAGTAATTTTGCTCTTGAATCTAGCATCTTTACCTACCTTATCTCTAATATAGTAGAGTTTTGCTCTTCTAATTTTATACTCATCCAAGAGGAGTACTTTATCAAATTTATTGAAGGAAAGCGGATAGATTTTTTCTACTTCTACACCAGCAACCATCCCTCTTACAGTGAAAGATCCATCTGGATGTTGAAGTTTCTTTGTCTTGATAACGAGACATTTGAACTTCCATGTTCTATTGTTCTCATCACCAATCTTTTCATGTAACTCCAAATACATTCCTGCTTTGATAGGAAGAATTGAAGATCCATTTTTATCATAAACGGCTTGTAATCTTTCGAAATGCATTAGACTGACTAATAGGGTAAAATCGTATTGAAGAGGAATCTGGAATCTGGAATTTGGAATCAGGGATATATACCCGATAAACCAATTCCCAATAAACCGGTAAACCAACTTATTTTGCTTTCTTATTCATTACTTTAGCTTTCCATTTTTTTTGTTGTTCAAGATTTTTTCTAACATCCATAATTACTACCTTCTCTACTCTTGTAAGGGCTTTATTTAATTTCTTTTTTGCGTTAGTCTTTAATCTTACCATCTCCAAAGGGATATTAAACAGTTAAAAGGTCTAGGTTATTTTGTAATTCACTTCTTAGCAAGTACTTCATCAAGTTTCTTTGCAGTGATACCCATTTTTTTGATTCTTGCTTGGCATTTTACCATGGTTTTCTTGATCCATTTCGTCTCACCTTGCTTTTCTTGTTTCTTCATCAAAAGAGCATACCACTGAAGTGCTTTCGCGGGTTTCTTTCCTGATTTAGCTCCGTGTCGACTTGGGTTGTAGAATATATGCTTATGTTTAGCTCCACTAGTATCTCCCATTGTAATAAATTGAAAAGTTAAAATGTTCATTATTCGTTTAAACGTTTATTCGTTTAAGCGTTTAGTTCATATACTTTGCCATATATGCAAATGCCTTATTCGCTTCAGCCATTTTATGTGTTTCTTCCTTTTTCTTGACAGCAGATCCTTGAGAAGAATACGCAGCCAACATTTCTTCAGCTAGTTTCTTGTACATAGGTTTCCCTTTCTTAGAATTAGCAGCATCCAAAATCCATTTGAACGCAAAGAAAAGTTTCTTATTTTGCTTTACTTCCACAGGTACCTGATAAACTGATCCTCCCATTCTTTTGGACTTGATCATCAAAGTAGGAGAAGCGTTGTCTATAGCAGTTTCTACCACGATATCTGGATTCATATGTCCACTGAGTTTGATCTCTTTGAGCATATCTGTGTAGATTCTTTTAGCTACACTTTTTTTCCCATCCTTCATGATGAAGTTAATGATTTTTTCTATCTTTGGTGTAGAAAGTCAGGTTGCAACCTTTAATGACATCTGTCTTGCATGTAAAATGTAAAATATATCTAAGCGATCATGGGTATATACTATTTTTTAGGTCTTTTTGCTCCGTAGAGAGATCTTGATTGTCTTCTTTTGTCTACTGGATTTGCATCGTATTTTCCTCTCATGATATGATATCTCACTCATGGAAGATCCTTTACTCTACCACCTCTTACCAAAACCACACTGTGCTCTTGTAAGGTATGTTGTTCACCAGGAATATATGCCAACACTTCAGCTCCATTGGAAAGTCTGACTTTAGCAAATTTTCTCTGTGCAGAATTAGGCTTCTTAGGACCCATTACTGACACCTTGAGACAAACACCTCTTTTGAATGGTGCAGAGATACCCACCTTTTTATTGTTAGATAATTTATTTATACCGAATTGGAGAGCAGGAGCTTTGGATTTATAGGTTTTGTTTGTTCTCCCTTTCTTGATAAGTTGATTGATAGTTGGCATCAAGGCACAATAAAAAATTAAAACTCAATGAGAATAAAATAAACGAAAACGGAATATGCCGTTTCCTACCTCTACTCTTATATACACAAAAAATTTGCGCATGACCCACTATATAAAAATGATTACCAAAATCAAGTGCAATTTGCATAAAATGATTTATATTGAGAGAAATGCCACGTGAGCATAGGAAACTAATTTTCAAAATCAAGGGAAAATCAGCACAATAAGCCACAAAGAGAAACTGCAAAACATAAAAAAAGTGCTTATACCGAACCGCTTTCGAAATCTGTAAGTACTTCGTTTCTCTTGTACGTACAGTTTCTCAAGTCGTCGGTATATCTTCGACGTTAGAAACTCCTTATAAAATTACAGAATTTCTTGGCGTCTCAGTATATCTATTGGACACAAGTCGACAGATCAAAAAATAAAAAAAATCTGCACCAGAATATGATACAGATTTTTTCGAGGAAATCCCTCTGAGGACTTATTCCTTAATAAACTTAGCTCTTCTGGCATTACCAGAAGCATCTATCAAAGACATTATGTAGCTTCCAGATGCTAACGAAGTAATATCTACTTCATTAGCCTCTTTGATTTTTAGTACTGATTTACCAACGATGCTGTATATTTCAATATATTGAAATTTTTCAGCGCTATTGATATGTAAGATGTCCTTTGCAGGATTGGGATAGATAGAAATAGACTTTTCATCTAGTTCATTAATCCCAGTAGAATGAATGTAAATAACCTTGCTTTTCTGGCAGTAATGGCCATCCAGTACGGTTAGAATTACTGAGTCTGTGCCGGGTCCAAAGGTTGCATTTGCAGTGCCTTGGCCACTTTGTGGCGTGGGAAGCCAGTTATACTGGTAATTATCACCAGGAAGAAGTGTTCCCCCAGTAACTGAGACAGAAACAGTCTGTTCATTAATGACAGAGAGTATGCTGATAGGTTGTGGCTCTGTAATAGTTACAGAGTTCATCCCAACACATCCATTTGCATCAGTAACGCTAACTACATATATCCCAGCATGCAGTCCATTCACTGCATTGTTCCCCTGGCCATTGCCAGGAGTCGGGTTCCAGAGATAGTTGTATGGATAGTTGCCGCCAGTTACACTGACGTTTGCAAATCCATTATTTCCCCCAGGACAGGTCACCATACCTGCAGAGTTAAATGTTAGTTGTAGTGGAGGCTTTACAGTCACCGTAATAGAGGCTGTGTTTGTGCATCCATTAGTATTGGTTCCTACTACAGAATAGGTAGTAGTAGTACTGGGGCTCACGATACTCTGTGACCCAATAGAACCAGTATTCCAGATATAATTAGCAGCACCAACGGCAGTTAAAGTTGACAAGCTCCCTGCACAAACAGGGTTTTGGCTCGCTGTAATGCTAACAGTAGGTGATGGATTTATAGTAATGGTGGTAGACGCAGTGTCTACGCATCCATTAGTATCTATCCCCATCACCGAATAGGTAGTAGCAATGAGGGGAGAAACCGTTTTGGTCGCTCCTGTCCCTAAGCCATTACTCCATACGTAGGTGTTGGTGCCATTCGCAGTTAGAATTGACGAACCACCAGCACAAATGGTGTTTGGATTGGCGGTTAAAGAGATAGCTGGCGATGGATGTATATCAAAACTTATGAATCCATTATTTGTACATCCATTCGCTCCAGTAACAATAACTGAGTGACTAATAGTAAGTGGAATGCTCCCTGTATTGATAGGGATGGTAGTGAAACTTGGTGTAGTAACGCCATTACTCCATGCATAGGAGACGGCATTGCTAATGGCACTAAGTGTTACAGACTCTCCATTGCATATGGTTGTGGCACTTGCGCCAGTAGCGAGTGTTGGTTTCGGATTGACAGTGATGTCAATAGATCCACTGTTTGAACATCCATTAGTTCCTGTAACCTGCATGGTATAAGTATAAGTTCCTACACTAGGGGTTACAGAGATACTTGATGTTGTAGCTCCCGTACTCCATAAATAAGAAGGAACGTTGCTTATAGCGGTTAGCGTTGTTGATTCACCACTACATAGCGAAGAAGTAGTTGCACTAAGTGATAGTGTTGGTTTCGGAACAACTACGACTGTAAAAGTCATAGCTTGACCTATTCCACAAGCATTTACTCCCATAACTGATACTTGACCACCGACTGAGTTCCCCCAGTTGATAGTACAGTTAGCAGTCCCTTGTCCTCCCGTAATAGTAGCCCCATTTGGTGCTGACCAGACATAGGAAGTTGCATTAGTACTTACAGCTGAGCCATAAGTTACTGATTGCCCTTCACAAGGAGAGGAAATGGGTATTGAGAAGTTAATATTCCCAGGTAAGGGTTTTACCGTTACATTAAGTGTCCCATTCATATCATTTTGACAGCCCACACTGTTGTATGATGCAGAAATAGTGTATGTTCCAGCAGGCTGCGGACCAAATGATATTGGGAATCCTGTTCCAAAAAGATACCCCACATTCACTCCCTGATTAAACAGGTAATATGCAGCATTCGCTTCAGAACCGTTCAGTCCAATTCCCGATCCTTGTTGATTAGCACAATAGGTAGAATCTCCTGTAATGGTATATGCCATCGGAAGATTTTGTACGATGAGAGATACATTACTTGTATCCGAACATCCATTGCTATCAGTTCCAATGACGGAATAGAAAGCATTCGAAGTTGCTAACCCCGAAATGCTGGGTGTTGTCATTCCGTTATTCCACGCAAATGATAGATTGCTAGGGTTGGCAGTTAGCTGTAATGAGTCTCCATAACAGAGAACATTATCACCTATAATCCATACGTTTGGCTTTGGCTTAACGAAAACGTTAAATATTCTCGCTTGACCTGTTCCACAAGCATTTACTCCTATGACGGACACAGTTCCTCCTATTGAGTTTCCCCAATAGATGATTGCATGGCCTGTTCCTTGTCCACTTACTATAGTGGCACCATTTGGGACTAACCAGATAAAGGAAGTAACGTAGCTACTATACGAAACAAGATATGATTTTGTTTCTCCTTCGCAGACAATCGTGTCACCTATGATGTAACCAATAAACCCAGGTAATGGTTTTACCGTTACATTAAGTGTACCGTTCATTGGAGCATCACAGTAAACATTGTTGTTAAATCCTCTGACAGTATAGGTCCCTGCAGGATGAAGTCCAAAGTTGATTGGCGATCCAGTGCCATTAACATTTGCAACTCCCATTCCATTCTTATACAACTTATACCAACAATTGCTTTCAGACCCAGAGAGTCCAATCACAACTCCTTGTTGATTAGCACAATAGCTGTTATCGCCAACAATAGAATAAACTGTTGGTGGTGATTGTACAGTAATTGGATAAGTCATTGTATCCGAACACCCATTACTACCAGTTCCAACCACAATAAATTGGGCTGAAGTAGTCAGTCCAAAGATGTTTAGTGTATCCGAATTTGGTCCCACGAACCAATGATAATTCACTGCTCCATGAGCAATAAGTGTCACATTGCTTCCAGTACAAATAGGAAGTGTTGGACCAGTAACCCATACATTTGGATTGTTTTTTACTACAATCTTAAATGTATCCTGTTGGATAACTGTCATACTGGAGTTCAAAACACTTACTACATAAGTAGTAGTATACTGAACAAAAACAGAGATAGTTGGAGTAGTTTGTCCTGTACTCCATAAATACCATACTCCGTTTGTGTATGGATATCCAATGGTAGTGCTTGTTCCCTTACACAGAGAATCAATAGTAGTACTTGTAGCAGGGGGGTTATTCACAACAATCTTGAAGGTGTCCGTGGCAATATCTGCCGTAACAGCATTTTGCCACCGAACAAAGTAAGTAGTCGTAAATAGAGGAGATACTGTGATTTGTGCTGATGTAGCACCAGTATTCCAGTCATAGCCATTGGCATAAGACCTTAAAGTCCCAATAGTCCTACTCTGACCTACAAAAATAGAGTCGATAGTAAGTGTATTGGGTCTTGGACTAACTACAACCAAAAAGGTATCGTGCACAGGAATCTGATGATACAACGTATCATCCCAGTGTTGGATGTAGATGGTTGTAATTAGCGGACTTACTGTAATCTGAGGAACCATTATAGCTCCTGTATTCCAAAGATAAGTCGCGCCATTTCCGTGAACGGCTCCAATAGTAATAGTGTCTCCAAAGCAAATTGAATCCACAGTTACTGCTGCGTTTACATTGCTCAATCCTAGACCTAAGGTCAGGAGAGCGAAAATAAAAGATAAAATTTTCTTTTTCATTTTGTTTTTTTTTAATTGTT
>CAIVDB010000032.1 GCA_903904545.1 uncultured bacterium
AGAATATTTGATTGGATTGTTTTTCATTATTTGGAGATGATGGGAGTCGAACCCATGTCTAAAAGGCATACGGAATAATTTCTACCACAATAGTTTATTTACTATCCAAGTTTTTTTGAGTTACTACGTCAGGATACGTTGACCAATAAACAGGTTAGGTTTTTACCATAGCAACTTAATCAGTTCCTACTTAGTCACCTCGTGGATAGTAGGAGTCTCACAACGAGGTTGGTTTCTGTCTAGGCAGCAAATGCGAATGCATTTTGGTTGACGAGAACAGCTCTCTTGAGAGAGTTAGTTGTTTTAGCATTTTTGGTTTGGACGATTGTTTATCCTCGGTACGCCCATCGAACAGTGGCAACTATTAGGTATGAGATCCTTCTATCAAAGCCAGAACATCCCCATGGCAGAGAATTTTTAATTCTCAATTTTTAATTTCTAATGTAGGAGTTTGCTACACGAAGATACTATACATATTCTCTCTGAAAATTCAAGGAAGAAAAGAAAAACGCCAGGAGCTCTCCCAACGTTTTCTGTATTTGAACATGAAAATATCCAGACATTATTTCTTTACGGATTTTTTCTTAATAACTTTTGTAGCTGAAGGTTTTTTAGAGAGTGGTTTTCTCATCGTAGGTCTTTTGCTTACCTTATGCGTAGGTTCTGGTGAAAGCTGTGGTGTATGTGGTCTAGGGAAAGTATTTCTTCCATCTAATTCATACCTACTTTTATCGAAAGCTAAGATAGGGATAAAGATACATTTCAAAAGGACCATTCCCAATCCAAAGCTTCGATGCTTATTAAATTTATTAGCAATACGGAAATAATTGATAATCATCAAGATACCAAATACAGGAGGAAAGAAAATCCATAAGACATTCCATCCAGATCGACCACCAAGTTCAAATGCAAGATATCGATTGTATCCAGGGATAATTGCTCCTCGTCCTGGAAGTCCTGCTTTTTCAAAAAGTCTCCGTCGGGAAATAAGCATAAGGGTCATTACTGCTACCCAAAGCACGCCTAAGAAGAAAATAATGCCACCAAACATAAGTCCAAAGGCTGTAGCGAGTTGTGCAGAAGCTTCTGGGGTGATACTTCCTGATGCCGTAGCACCGCTCATTTGCAAAAAGAAATTCATAGAAAAGATAAAAAAATAAAACACTGCTAAAATAGCCAATTACACTACGATTTCAAGGAGATTCTTTTATTATTGAAAAAGAAGTGCATTCTCCTATATATAGGGAAATGAGATTTTATTCTATAATGATATTCTTATGCTCAAAGATTTTCTTGCTTTTCTTACTCAATACAACGTCGTAGGTATCGCTGTAGGACTTTTGATTGCTACGAAAATAGGGGAGTTGGTCAAAGGGATGATCGATGATCTTATTACTCCATTGATATTAGGACCTGTCCTTAGAAGATTGAAAGTAAAAAATATAGAGGCATTATCCTACAAAGGGATTCTCTATGGGAAAGTGATTTCTACATTGATAGATTTTCTCATCACGGCATTCTTAGTCTTCTTGGTAGTGAAATATGTCGGAATTAGTTTACAAACAGCGCCGGTCATTAAATAATTGCCTCTACCTGTTTTTTGAGACTTAAAATTTCTTGTTTATCTTCTCCAGAGATAGATCTGTTTTTGGAGATCATTTGGATATCGGTATGGATGATTTGTCTGATGGTTTGGAGGATGGTTTGGTATCTTTTCTTTTCATCACATCCATTGTTGAGTTCTTTGTCTCGCCAAAGTTGCATCGACTCGACTTCTTCTATTTCTTCAGGAGTTTGCACGGTACGTGCTTTCCCAAAGGGTCACTGTGGGAGTAATTTCGCTATCTTTTCTATCAGCGTAATAAATGGTTTTCGCATCTCTACATCTTGGACATACTGGTGCAAAAATTCTTCATATAATAGGGCAGTTGCAATCAATGATCTATCGATCTGATAGCTCGCTTCTTGTTTGACTCTCGGAGCTGAAAATTTTCCCTCGTCTTTGGTATATTTTCTATATTGTTCATAAATCAGTTCATAAGGACTATGAGTCATATCTCCCAAAGTCTGGATATAATGTTGTTGCACAGAGACATTATTGATACTTTGGATCAAGCCAAAGAGAATATTGAAGATCTGCTGTTTCCCTACGGGAGAAGTGAAATCTTTATGCGCTTTGAGCTGAGCAAAAGTGCTCATAAAGCCATCTTGCGCATGTTTGAAACATTCCTCGAAACGAGTTTTCCCCTCCTCGGTATTGGCTAAATCATCGGCATCTTTGAACCCTTCCGGCAATTGGACCGTTTTGGGGAAAATATTATTTTGGTAGGCGATATTCAATGCTCTGATCGTTGCATCTTGCCCAGCTCCATCATTATCGAAAAG
>CAIVDB010000033.1 GCA_903904545.1 uncultured bacterium
AGGATTCATGCCATCTGAGACAGTTATCTCAAAATTAAGAAAAAATAAGATTATAACAAAGGATAACGAAGATTTTCTACTCGGATGTAAAATAGTGAGAAATAGTCTACACAATAATGGCTATCATAAAACGACTAGTACAACAGTAAGAATGTTAGGTAAGGAATTTGACGTTAATGAGAAGAGTCCTATAGATTTCATGGACTTGCAATTTACAATAGAATGTGCAAATGAGATGATAAAGATATTCAAAGAAATTACTTTAGAAACAGACTGGAAGAATATTCAGGATATAACTACTCTAGATAGATAAAGTAAAAAGATCCTCCTATACTATCTCATGCTTTTGAATTTTCTCTAGGACTTCGTAAAGTTTTTTTTCTGATTTTACTCACAAGAGCTCTTGAAAAAGAATCGATAACTTATGGATAGAATTCTCTGTATCCATCTCAGTCGCTTGGATAAATTTACGTGTTTCCTCGACAGGGAATTCTTTTGTGTAATATCCAGGAGTTTCCTTGATATCAGCGAACTCTATTTTTCCTAGTTTAAGATTGTTTTCTAGTTCGTATGCTTTATGTTGTGCAAAGATGGGAAGAAAGATAAGTTGTAATGCAATAAATCTATCTTGTGTGGCTATGGGATTTTCAAGTTCTTGTTCTCCCATACTATGGGGTGTGTATTTCAATGGTCCTGCAATGAGAGAGAGCTGGTCATAAAATGTAGAATACGGCTCCATAGCAAATGATTCCTCATCGTCGGGTTTTGCTTCTACCAGATATCTTGCAAGGGCTGTATTTATTTCCTTTTGGGGTACTCCCTTGGATTTTGGCCATGCATAAAGAAATCCATAGAGACTTGTGGTAAGCTCACGGATATTTTTCTCTTGCTTCATATAGTCCTCTATGGTATTCAATTGAGCGGAAATAAGTGCAAACATAGCTGCGATTTCCTCTCCCCTCTTTCCGAGTTGACGAAGTCCTGCAAGAAGATGCTGATTATCTCTTTCTACATTTTGCCCTGCAATTTTTCTAAATTGGAAAAGTAATGCTGTCCTGGTATAAAATGAGGTTTGATTCTGGAATTGCTCGAAGAGTTCCTCTAGTTGTCTGCGTTTTTGTCCATCTTTGGTATCTACATACACGGCACGAAGTCCATCCGTCTCAGCATCGAAAAGCGCTTTTACCTGTTCGTTTACGTCTTCGTAGTCAGTAAGTTTTTCATCAAAGTTCTTAAGAATATGCTGTTGGTCTCTCTGGAGATCATAGACATTATCGAAGACTTCTGCAAAAGTAATATATTCTTTCTTCCTTCTTTCTCCTGGAGTAAGTGGCTCTTCTTCTTTGAATGGGATAGTAGCTACTCCGAAACAGAGTGCTTTGTCAATGATGGTCCCTATTCTATTGGTGATTCTTTCTTCTCATTGGAAGGTATATTTCAAGGGTTTAAATTTGGAAAGGAATGATTTAAATACCGCACAATCTGCACGAAGATGGGTAAGCCCAAGCTGTTTATAGATATTTTTGACTTTTGATGGACAAATAACGACTGCATCTCGATAGTGAGGATCGTCAGGAGACAAAGAGGTGGAACTCAGATAAGACTCCTCAGGAGAAAATGCTAATTGCACAAGATGGAAAAGACTTCTATTAGCCACTAATTCCTTTCTTTTGTTTTCAAAAAGTCTTTGGGGTCAAGGAGTGACCTTGCCTTCTGCTATATATTCGTCTTGAGTTTTTTGCTGTATTTTGATGCTCTTTTCGTCCATTTGCGTATGGAGGATATCTAGGAGTTCTTTGATGAGTGAATGATCTTTAGCGTACTGATCTCCCAAAACATTTGCTAGAAGGTCTCTCGTTGGGAGAGAAATATCCTCAATTTTTTCTTTACGGGGAAACATCTCCATTTCTTTGAGGAGGATATCTTTTGCTCATTGCGCCCTAGCGAAGGAATCAATGAGAAGGGAATCCTCTAGAGATATCTTTTGTGGTTTTTCTTCTGGTTTCTCTTTTGGAGTGGTGGTATTCATATTTTTTGTGAGGCTAAAAACTGTGATAAATATACTCTTTCGTCTAGAAAAAACAAGATAACTTGACATTAGAACATATAAACGTAAAAGAGGGTTGAGAACAGAAAAGAAAACTGTATACTGACAGCATTCAGCTTTACTTTGTTTATCCAGACGTCGTGTCACAGGTCGCAGAAGAGATTCTTCAGCATATAGACATCATAGATGTTATTAGCAAATATGTTCCTCTCAAGAGATCAGGAGCAAATTTTTCTGGTTGCTGCCCTTTTCACAACGAAAAGACTCCTTCCTTTATGGTTTCTCCAAGTAAACAAATATTTAAATGCTTTGGCTGTGGGAAAGGAGGCAATGCTATTACCTTCGTGCAGGAAATCGAAAGAATCGACTTTTGGGATGCAATCAAAGAATTGGCAAAACAAGGGAACGTCGATATCAGTAAATATCAAAATGAGAAACGAAATGACCAGGCCTATAGCGATGGAAAAGAAAAGATTAAACGCTTACATACTTTGGCTCAGAAATATTTCGTCCAACAATACAAAGATTCTCAACTTGCACAAAATTATGTCATGCAAGATAGGAAATTAGCTCCAGAAAGTATCGAAACTTTCGGAATCGGCTATGCTCCGGATAGTCATTATGATCTCTTGCAGCATCTGAGGGCAAAATGATTTACCGATGCCGACCTGATCGAAGCATCACTTGCTAAGAAAGGACAAACGGGTGAAGCGTATTCATTCTTTAAGCACAGAATCACCTTCCCTATCTATGACATCATGAATAATGTCGTAGGATTCAGTGCAAGGATTATCAATCCTCAAGATAAACCTAAATATCTCAATAGTTCAGAGCATAAAGCTTTTGAAAAATCTAAGCTCCTGTATGGACTCAATATCGTCAAACAACACATCAAACAGCACAATGGGATGATTGTCGTCGAAGGACAGATGGACGTGATTGCATTACATAGACTCTGAATGCCGATTGGCGTTGCAACATGCGGAACTGCATTGACTGCTGAGCATATTAAGCTGATCAAAAGATATACCGAAAATGTCTATCTCCTTTTCGATAATGATGGAGCTGGGCAAGATGCAACGATCAGAGCATTGAATATCGCCTACCAAAATAATATTTTCCCCAAAACGGTCCAATTGCCGGAAGGGTTCAAAGATGCCGATGATTTAGCCAATACCGAGGAGGGG
>CAIVDB010000034.1 GCA_903904545.1 uncultured bacterium
CCCCATCTGTTTTAGGCTTAATGCCCCTATCCTTTAATCCTAACGCGCTCACGATGCCATTCTGGACCAAAGAAGCCAACTTCTCAGATTTCTTACTCTTATACCAAAATAGTGTCTCTGTTCCATGACCTTGACCATCTGATGCGTTCAAATGTAATGATAGTATAACATTCGGTTTCAAAGCATTAATGACAGATGGAAGTTCTCCAAAGTTATTCTTTTGTATAACTTGGAATACCTCAAATCCTAATGCTTTAAGTTCTTTTTCTAATGCTGGATAGATTTTACATTTATTATATGAATGTTCTTCATATTTCCCATCAGGACTGACAGCACCGCTGTCGATTGATGAGTGTCCAATATTAACAACTACACGTTTAATTTTCATAATTTTTAATAGCGATTTTAGCTTCTTCTATGGTATTATATGTACCTAAGTATAATCTTTTATTTCTACCTGTCTTAATATTAGCACTGAATTTACCATTTTTTCTTATACGAATACCCACACAACCGAATTTATTAGGATTATTATGCTTGATACCATTACATATTTTTTCTCTAGTTTCATCTGATGCTTGTTTTCCCCTTCGATGTGTATTACCCTTTAATTTATTAGAGTGATTTATTTTAGTGTCTTCTGAGACGGTCTTTCCTCTATTACCATCACCAATTTTCTTTCTAGTTTCTTCTGATGGTATCCATCCACTCACTCCCTCCCCACCATCTGTCATATTGACAAGATTTTTTCTACCGATATTCTTAATAAATGATTTCTCAACTTCAAATGCTAACTCCTCACTTAATATATCTTGAAGGATAACCACTCTAAATCCTCCATGTTTTTTCACTTTATTATTCCAACGAGGATTTCTATCTGCTCTCTTATACGCTCTTCCACCTTTACCCTTTCCTATGTAAAAGACTTCTCCTGTTAATAGGAAATGACCGTAGACATAGAATTTTCCACTGTAATCCATAGACGTTAGACTACCTCAGAGTCAGACTTATTCAATTTATTTTTCATTTTAAAAATGTTAATGAGATTGATATTATTGTCCAGAAAATGAACCAACATATTGTTATGATTGCGCCTTTCATTGATTTAATCCTTTGTAAAATCTTCCTCCAAAGAGCCGTACGGCTGAGTGAATGGCGGTTCGTTCAAACCATCCTACACCAACATTATACATCAATTCTAAGAATATATCATCAACTTCTTTTCGTGTTAAGGTCTTATTAGCTTTGGAGTAGTAGTAGTCATGGTAAATAGCGCATGGGAATGATGGACCAATAGGGGAGAATAGGTTTTGACAGAACTGCGGAATACTAGCACCGTCTGTGAGAGTACCATCTGGGATAGTTACAAGACCTTTTGATGTTTTTACCCTAAAAGATTGTTCCAATTTGAAGCATCTTCCATGATAACCTTCCTGAAATCCAACGTCCAGAAGGTGTAATTCATCTGGGAACGGGTTCATTTATAATGTTCTTGTTTCAACTCCTTAATATCCTGTCGAATCTCTGTGAGAAGAGTCATAATATTCTTACTACATTCTTCAAGACTGATAACCCGCTTTTCCATCTGTAGTTTCTGTTCATCTAGTTGGGTCTTTTGAACCATCCAGTCATTCGAGGAGAACCTATTGGCGGATGTTGATGCTTGTGATACTTTCAATTCTTGAACATCTTTACCGATATTCTCAATCTTTGTGTATGCCTCTTTCAACATAAACCCGCTAACAGCAAGACCTACACTGATAAGAATTGACAAAATCCAGTGGAGATATTTTGCCTCCCATGCTATTAATTTATTTTGGGTCGTAGATGACATGATGGGATTATTTATCATTGAAATATCTTTCATACATTACTTTTAGATGATTAAGCATCCATTCTGGTGATCTTCCGGGTAATTGTTTTTGAATGACTAGATTCTCCATTTCCTCCAATGTTTGCTCTGATACTCCTTCTAAAACGGAGACTTTTTCTCTTAATGTCTTGTAATAGATATCGTTATCTAACATGTCATAGACTTGTTGGAGTTTGAATTCGTTATAATCGTCGCTTGATTGTGTTTTACTTCTGAATTTATGTTTTAACATGGTATATATTGGGTTGTTAATTTGTGTATTGCCAGATGAATCCTCCAGCAGTCTTATACCTTCCTCTTAAGCAGGCTGATATAGTCTTATAATGAATATTTGTAGCGGTCATAGCATCTCTAGCAGAGTAGAATGTTTGAATATACTCCCCATCTTTTGTATATTGTGATATTGGCTTGGAGTTTTTATTATCTTTACTAAATTTTCCAAACATATGATTCTTTTCACCTGTTTGGGAATCTATCATTTTAACAATAGTGGATGATGTATGATGCTTTCCAAACATGGGATGATATGCTTTCTTAGCGTCCCTCATCTTTTCACGAGTTTGGTCTGAATGTTTAAATCCAGACAATCCTCCTTCACCACCATAGGTCATGTTGACAAGATTTTCTATTCCGATCTGTTTGATAAAATCGACCTCCAATTCGAATGCCTTTTCTTCTGAGATGTTATTAACAAGGATTACCGCGTCAAATCCTCCATGTTTGGCTACTTTGTTTTTCCAATGGATATTTCTATCATATTTAGAGTAAGCTCTATTATTTTTTCCTTTACCGATATAGAAACAATTTCCATCATCTTTTGTTTGATGACAATATACGTAAAAATTTTTATCATTCATAATAAATTAAGGTGTGTTTAGAATGGGTTATCGTTAACAGTCATCTGCTGTCCAAGACTAGAACATAATTTTAAAAACTTTTGATCTGCTTGATGTTTTTTTAAAAAAAGTTCCCTCTCTTTAGTGATATCGTCAAACACTCCCCATGCTATGGGTTCATCTGAGGTGTCATTAAACTTGAAATAAATCTCAGTCAGGTGAATTGTTTCAAATTGGATTATAGTTTTCCAGACTAATAATTGGTTATCGGTTTGGAATATAATATCAGGATGTTTCGTAATATTCATAATGTTTTTAATATTTAACAGAATTCATTATATTTTACGAAATGCTTGGAAATGGACACGAAAAAACCCCATGATCGGTTAGGACCATGGGGTTAATTAGGGAACTTAATATTAATTTAAACTAGCTATTACGAGAACCGAACCAATTATAGCCATTAAAGATATCATCACTAAAGTTACATTTACGAGTTTGTCCTTTTTTATACATTTTTCGATGTGTTTAAAAGCTTTTGTATCTGTATTGAATACTCCTATTTGCTTCTCTGATTCAGCCTCCCAACCTTCTTCCGCAGTTTTGTATACTACAAATTGATTACCATATCGAATTACTTTATATTTCATATTATTTTTTGGGTTGGATTTAGGTCTTAAAAGATAATCCCTCCAACAGCGACCCAAATCGAAACTGTTGGAGGGATATTTCATGGCTCACCGAGAACCTTACAAACATTACTTACGAAACAACTGTATTATACACCATCGTCCAGCGGAGTCAAGGGCTTTTCTTTCACTTCTTTAAATTGTTTTACGGTTGCTTGAAATTTATCATCAAACTGAATAAGGTACAAACTATCATCTACTGATGCGATCATACTAAAATGCTTTTGTTTGTTTGTTTTAGTTTCTTGCTTGATGTAGAATGCGTCTATTTTTATGTTATTCATGTGCTTTTTCTTATTTAACGATTTGAGTGGTAAAATCGTTTTTGAACATCGACAGGTTTCAAAATCTGCGGGTTCTAATGGTCGGTAGCATTGTTGACAGTATTTCATCTTATTATTGTTGTTCTCCTTTGTAATACACTATTGAAGTTGGGTTGATTTGTTTTTCATAACCAATAATCTGTGATTCTGACATTTGATCAAAAGATTGATGAGTCGTCATGACTCTTGTGGAGTTTACCAATCCTTTTATTCCGCATAATTTATGTATAATATATGTGTATTCTTCAAATGTTGCGGGATGTGGTGATATCTCTTCTATCCACTCCACTACAATGTATCTCCTTTTTTCTCGTTCTTCGCTCATAATGTTTAAAATACTTAATGAAATAGTATAATTTTAACAATTGTAGATGGTCTTACCACGGATGATTAATGTCCCATATAGAGTTTTCTTTGGGTTTCTAGTTGAATCTCTTGAAGTTTGCGATCCAATTCCTTTCTTTCTTCCTTGATAATTTTAGCTCCACTAATTTCAAGCTCTTTTTGGAACTCTTCATTATGCTTCTTTATATCAGCTTGAACTAATTCAATTGCGTCTTGTTTTTGTTTTAGCTTCTTTTGTTCATGTTCTTGAAACCTGTCGTATGTGAATACGATTAGGAATATGGTTAAAATTAAAGCCGTGATAAATGTTGATATTGTCTTCATGTTTTTATTTTATTCTAGTGTTTTATCAATTAAGCTGCTGCTTCTTCTCTTCTCTCTCCCGTTTACGTTTGTAGGAAGCTTTAATAAACTCTCTATGTTTACATTCATAAACATATTTCTGATAATTTTCATCTCTAACCTCATTAACATAAGCGTCATCTTGAAGAAGATAATACTGATAAAGTTTTTCTTCATAACGCACATCCTCGTAGTGGTTTTCCTCTATAATATTAATTTTCATAATTTTAATCTTCATATAGTGCGAACAGCAGTAATCGTTTTTAATCCTCTAAAATATCTGTGATATTTTCAGATGATGTTATTTTCGATGGTCTTTCTGAGAAATCTTCAACGTTAATGTGTTTTACCTTTTCTACAGTATTTTTA
>CAIVDB010000035.1 GCA_903904545.1 uncultured bacterium
AGTGATGTCTTTGAAGGCCTTTTCAAATGTTCATATAATGAGAAGTGTCTCGTGGTTGTACATTCTACTGTAGATGAGAAATCTTTTTGTAATGTCTAGAATGTTTTTTTCTATGTTGCTTATCTTATGGTTATCGTAATCAATTATACTTTTAGTTAATATCCTTTTGATCATTGCATAAAGTATTTGATTCAAGGTTTCTTGGTCCATATTAAATGACGTGTCGAAACCTTCTTGAATTTCTTTTTCTATCTTTTTAAATCTGTCTATATTTTGTAAAAACACGAAATCAATAATATCTTTTCTGAATGATGCTTTATAGTTCTCATCAAGTGGATATATCTCGTTTAAAAATTCTGTTACGTGGGTATATTCCCTTAGTAACTCCCTATCTCTTTGCATTCTAATTTCTTTAAAATTCCTGGTATTGTTATAAAGCACATCTCAGATGGTCAATGGACTTCTTTCTCTCAGTGTGTCGAAAGAAAACTCTTCTCCGAAATACTTTGTTTCTATTGCTTTTCTTGTTATTTTGTATTCATGTTCTTTATATTCTATTATTGTTCTTGATTTTTCGGGGAGATCGGCAATTTTTTCTTCAATTTTTTTTCGTGTTGATTTGTCGATATCAAATATCTGTGTACATTCCCATATATGGTCGTTGATATATTTTTTTATTTTATAATTTATGGGTAAATCAATGTCTAATTTTCTTTCTTCCCGCTGTTTGATCTTATTGTATTGATGAAGAGTATCTCGCTTTATTCTTTCTTTGTCTTCTTTTGTCTCAGCGTGTTTTTTTTGATATCTATTTAAAATGATGCTCTTTATCTCTTTTGTTTGCTTCGTATTTAGTCCATTCCGCATCATAAAATCCTTGTCTGCTCGGCGATCTAATTCCTCATTATCGGAAATAACTATCGAGGAAGTATTACTTTGGATAAGAGATATAATATTGAAAGATGTCCCGGAGATTATACTTGGGAGTTGTCTATCTCCTCATTCAACTTGCGTGTTATCTATTTTTATGTCTTGTAGTCTTGGCATACTTGGTTGCTCTTCTTTTGTTTGATAAAAGTATTCTTTGTATATTTCCTGTTTTTCTTTTTTTGTTTGAAATCTTCATTCTTGAAAGTTAAATCCAAGGAGAATGTTGTTGAAAAATTCGGGCTTTTCTGCGTAAATTTCTCCTAGAGTTTGAGTTGCTCTTTTATTCCCTGTTCCGATAAAATCTTCTTCTGTTGCTATATTTTCTATCACCTTATTGATGTTATTTTCTCATGAGGAAAGCATTTTGAAGAGTTGTTTATTCTTTTCTTCTAACATTTGTTGTTTTATCTCTTCTTGCTTAGCATTTTGCTTCCCTTTTATGGCTCTGATTATTCTTAGGATTTTTTTATTGAATGTTGTGATGATATCTTGAAGGCCTGGGAGAATCTCAGTTCGTTGCTCTTGGATCGTGTTGTCTGAGAGAAATCAATAATATGAATTATTTAAGATGTATATGTCTTCTTCTTTAACTTTTTCTTCTCTAGCAATGCTTTCATAGTTGAGCTGCCATTGGAAATTATTGTCTTCAAATGCGTAAAGACTTTGAAGTAAAAATTTCACTAATTCTTGGATATCTCCTTGTGATAACTCATTTTCTTCATCGCTATTTTCTCCTTTAGCAAGTAGATCATTATTCCCTTCTTCTCCTGCAAAAAACTTTTCAATGAATTGATTACCGAAATCAATAAGATTGGAAAAATAGGTCACGATGTCTTTGCTTGTCTGTATGGTATGTGTCTCCAAAAATTCTTCTATTTGAAAAAAGGTAGAGTTATCTTTATTAGAAAGCCCATTCTCTTTATCTAAGTAGTTCTTTTTTCTCATAAAGATTGTAGCATAGTAAACGCCATCTTTATAGACATTATCTTATTATTGTCAATTGTAATTTGTTTAATAACTTAATATGTGAAACTTATGCCAATACATCTCCCATTTTTTCTTCTAGATATTTTTTAAGTCCTGGTAATTCTTCTAGATGGGGATGTTTTTCTAATATCCATTTTGCTGCATCTTGAATCTTTTCCAAAAACTTTAAGTCTGAAAGAATTTCTAGGGGGATATCGCTTTCTCCGGACTGCATAGTTCCTAGGATTTCTCCTGCTCCACGGTTTTGGAGATCAAGCTCAGCAAGTTTAAATCCATCGTTGGTATCTTCCATAGCTTTGAGTCTTTTTCCAATATCTCCTGACTTACTTTTGGTCTCTAGGAAACAATACGATTGGATATCAGATCTTCCAATTCTTCCTCTGAGCTGATGGAGTTGGGATAATCCAAATCTTTCTGCATTTTTGATGACCATAATAGTCGCTTCTGGTATATCAATTCCTACTTCTATGACAGTAGTGGACACGAGTAGACATAATTTTCCTGTTTTGAAGTCATTCATGACCTCTTCTTTCTCTTTGGGTCTCATTTTCCCATGGAGAAGTCCAATGCGTCCTTCCAATTCTGGGAAAAGATTTCTTGCCGCTTCGAATTCTTGGATAGCAGATTTTACTTCTTCCAATTTTTCTGATTCATCAATGAGGGGAGTGACGATAAAGACTTTTTCTCCTTTATTGATCTTTTCTAGCATCCAGGGTCTCAATTTGGTATATTCTTTCTCTGAAACAATCTTGGTGATAATCGATTTTCTTCCCACGGGCATCTCATCGATGACACTTACGTCAAATTCCCCAAAGAAAGCTAATGCCATAGATCTTGGGATAGGGGTCGCTGACATTTGGAGGATATGTGGAGCTCAGAATTTTTTGAAATAGGCCCTTTGTTTTACTCAGAATTTATGTTGTTCATCGATTACAACGAATTGGAGATTTTGAAACTCAACATCCTTTTGGATCACTGCGTGGGTTCCTACCAAAACGTGAATGTGACCAGCTTGTAAGTCTTTTTTTATTTTATCTTTTTGGTCTTTAGCTACTGATCCTGTAAGGAGCTCTACACGAAGACCGAGAGGTAAAAGAAGTTTTGCTAGTGTCCTATAATGCTGTTGAGCGAGTACCTCTAATGGAGCTAAGAAGACAGATTGTCCTCAGAATTTCTTATGCATATAATATGCAGAGGTGGCTGCAACTACGGTTTTCCCACTTCCTACATCTCCTTGAAGGAGTCTAAGCATAGGTTTTGGTTCATGGATATTTTCTGTAATATTTTTTATTACTTTTTTTTGTGCAGTGGTTAACGTAAATGGTAATTTTTCTGTAATCTCTTTGACAATGGCTCGCATAATTTCTTCTCAGATGAAACCTTGCTTTTCTTGCTGATAATTCTGTCTATTTATCAATGAATATAATTGTACTCTCAAAAGTCTATCAAAAAATATTCTCATATTCGCGTTCTTCTGCTGTTTAAATGACTCTGGATAATGCATAGCTTTGATGGTTTCGCAGACGCCGGGGAGTCAGAATTTTTTGATCAATTCCTGAGGTAAGTATTCATGGAAAACTGTGTCTACCTTGTCAAGTACAGATCGCATTTTTTGAGCGAATCGTCCTGGACTGATTCCATTGAGTTCTGAGTAGATGGGAAAAATTCTCCCCGTGTTGTAGGTTTCTGTTGGGAGTTTAGAGTTTTGTATTTTAGGTTCTAAGCTATCCTCTTCATCATTCTGAATTCTGAATTCTGAATTCTCAATTTCTTCTTCTGGTGCTTCGGTTTCAATGACATCGGGATGAGAGAAAGTGATTTTATTAAATTTCATCGTTGGCTTGCCTACAATGATATACCATTTATTTTCATGGATTTTACTTGCAAGAAATCAAGAGTTGAAAATACTAATAGCTCCTTTATTTCCTTTCTCATCTACAAATTTGATATCATATATTCTTTTGCCTCCTCTTGCAAAGATACTTTTGGAGAGAATATGTCCTTTGGTTGCTGCTATTCCTTTCTCGTTCACTTGTAACTCATCTAATGGTCTAATCGTTGATCTATCTTCGTAGGTTCTTGGGAAATGTTGGAGAAAATCTTTGATGGTCAAAATTCCATTTTTTTCCAAAATGCTTATATATTTGGGTGTGGTTTTGAGAAGTGCTTTGAGTTCTCACATGGTTTAGATAATTATAGATTATAAATTTTAAATTATAGACTGTATCTTTGTCGTTGGGAATTCTATCAAAAGTTAGAGCTTTTTCAATCTGTTTGTTCTTTTTTTCTTTTTGATTGAAATGGATACTCAATTTGGTATACTTCTTTGGAACAAAAATTTTATCTTATCTTTACGTGAAGTATGAAAAAGTGATTTCGATTTGTATTGGCGTTTATCATTATTGTTTCTGGCTTCTTCCAGATGTATTCCTCTATGAATATCTCTTGAGATGTCGTAGAAGTAGTTCGTAAAACTGAAAAAGTGTCACTTAATGATTTTTTACAGAAATATGCTCAACATGCCTTTACTAAGGTAGTCGTAGAAGATGAAACCGATTTGCAAGGATATCAAGATATCTGAACAGGAAGAACATTTTCAATGATGTCCTTAAAGAAAAATCTTACAGAGAAATATGTCCAGCTCTATACTACACAGAAACCCTTGGGTACATCGCTCAAAGATTTAGGGATTAGCCTTACTGGTAATGTCCCCGTAGAGGTGGTGTTCAATAAACAAGGCATCCTTGGCAAGGTATTTGAGTCTGTATGACCGATTCTTCTTTTCCTTGTCTTGATTTTCTTCTTTATGAAATTTGCTATGCCTAAGTGAGGAGGAGGATTCCCTTTTAATGTAAAGGTAGGGAAGCTCAATACGGGTAAAACTATCAAAACAAGATTTGTAGATGTGGCTGGTATGGATGAAGTCAAAATGGAATTGTCGGAAATCGTAGATTATCTTAAAAATCCTGCAAAATATCATAAAGTCTGAGCGAGACATCCAAGGTGAGTCTTGCTTTATGGACAGCCTGGATCATGAAAGACTTTGCTTGCTAGGGCAGTTGCTGGAGAATCCAATGTTCCGTTCTTTTCCGTCTCTGGATCTGAATTTATGGAGATGCTCGTGGGAATGGGTGCTGCTAAGGTCAGAGAACTCTTTGGAAAGGCAAAAGAAGCAGGAAGAGCTATTATTTTTATCGATGAAATCGATGCTATAGGGAAAAAGAGATGAACGGGATATACTTGAGGGCATCAAGAACAAGAACAGACATTAAATCAAATATTGACGGAAATGGATGGCTTTGATACTACAACAAATGTTATTGTTATTGCCGCTACCAATAGACCTGATATCTTAGACCCTGCATTACTGAGAGCAGGAAGATTCGATAGAAAGGTGTATGTCTCTGCTCCAACACTTGAAGAAAGAACACTTATCTTCTGATATTATCTCAAGGATAAGAAGATAAGTAAACATCTTAGTTTAGAGTCTTTAGCTAAGAGGACAAGTGGCTTGGTCGGTGCTGATATAGAAAATATTACCAATGAAGCATCTCTCAAGATAGCTAAGGAAGATAGAACAGTTCTAGAGGTACAAGATTTTGAATATGCCCTAGAAAAAGTGCTTATGGGACCAGAGAAGAAAATAAAATCTATCAGAGAAGACGAGAAGAAGGTGATTGCTTATCATGAACTTGGGCATGCGCTTACTTCTCACTTATTGCCTTATGCAGAAGCTGTGGAGAAAATATCTATTGTTCGCAGAGGAAGTGCTCTTGGAGTAACTTGGATTTCTCCTTCTGAGGATATGTATCTTTCTTCCAAAGCAAAGTTTTTGGATGAGGTAACTTCGCTCTTGGGATGAAGAGTTGCAGAAGAAGTCTTCTTTGGTGAAGAATTTATTACCACAGGAGCCTCAAATGATTTTGAAAAAGCGACACAAATCATTACAGATATGATTGTCAAATATGGTATGGACAAAGAGATGTGACCCATTACCTATGTAGATAGGGGTCAGGAAGACTATCCTAGTATCAAAAAGTATAGTGAAAAGACAGCAGAAATTATCGATGAGAAAGTAAAAATTTATATGGCCCAGTGTTATGAAAAAGCTAGAAAACTTATCGAGAAACACAAATCTTTGATTGCGTCTATGTCAGTAGAATTATTAGAAAAAGAATACCTTACTAAGGACGAATTTGCTGCTATGATGGATGCGTGAGTAGCTAAAAAATAATCTCTTTTATCTTTCTTCTTGATGATGAAACAAATATATACGTTAGATTGGTATACGAATAAAAATTTCCTTATTTCAAATGTCCCTGATGAGATTGTAGATAAACTTCGTCATGGGGATAAAGTGGTTTATGATAGTCCTGATCAAATGGGGACTTCAAAACTTTCTATAGGTACTTTTCTTGGTCACGAGATACAGACAGATAGACAAGGAACTTTTAGAAAGGTGCTTGTTTGAGATGAAAAAAAATATTTTGAAGAACAGCAGGCTTCTGCCTTAGCTATATTCCCTTTATTTAAGAAACTCTTCAAACAAAGTTTCCCTGATTCTATTCCTGTGACTGCAAGATACCACATTTATGGAGACCAGATTTATTTTTACTTCTATTCAGAGGAAAGATATGTTTTTACTGCATTTGTAAAAGAGTTGAGACAAGAACTTGGTAAAAATATTTTTTTGTTTCAGATAGGAGCAAGAGATATGATTAAAATGTCTCCTGGTACGGACTGTATTATTTGATGTAATGGCATTAGTCTCTGTTGCAAAAGTACAAGAGCTTTGCCAAGTGTAGAGATAGAAAATATCATTGTTCAAAATCTAGAAGGAAGGGATATAGAAAAACTTAAGTGAAGATGTTGAAAGCTTAAATGTAGTATTGTCTATGAATTAGAACTTTATATTCAGGAAGGAAAGAAATTCCCTCCAAAGTGATCTTTTGTCGATGTGAAGGGATGTGATACTTGTGGTACGGTCTTCTCATTCAATATTATGTCAAATGAAGTCAGTTTGAGAACCCCTGATGGAGAGAACTTTAGAATCCCTTTGGCTCAGATTAAATCTATCAAACAGAAAACAGAACAAGAGAAGAAAATTGAACAGGATAAGAAGGCCGAATACAGAAAAAGAATGCATCATGACAATAAAAAATCTACTTAATTTTTATTTTTTTTGGGAAGCCTATGCTAAAACTCTGAACACTCCTTTGGATTATATTGACCATCATTTTGATCGCTTTCCCTATATGATTTTTTGTCTTCTTTTTTTCTAAAAAAGCACAATATTTTGTTCTTTCTTTTTGGAATCGTCTTTCTCATGCATCACTTTTGCGCCATACAAAACTACAAATACCTTTTTTATCTAAGAAAATGTCATACGAGTCTCTTTCAACTCCTTCTGAAGAGGCGTCTTTGTCTTCTGATACGCTTCCTTTGGATGAGCAGGCTATTCCTCAGAAAACCGTTCCTTCTTCATCTTTACTTCCCGAAGAATCACTTATTGACCCTTCTTTATATGATAAACAGTCTTTTCTTAAAAATAAGAAACTTTTGGAAAAAATTATTTATGAAGCGCTAGTTTTGAGAAAAGAAGGCAAATTTGATGAATATGAAAAAAAATTGATAGAGTGATTGGCTCTAGAATCTACAGATAAGGATCTTAATAAATTACTGGCTGATTATTATTTTAGTGTGGATAATCATAAGAAAGCACTTTCTTTGCTCAAAAAGATTGTTGAGATAGATCCGAAAGATCATAAAGCAATATGGCAGATTGGAGAAATTTATCTTACTTCAGGGGATTTTGAAACGGCAGAATTGCTTATCGAAAAGGCTATTGGTATCAACCCAGCAAATCCTAAATATTATGTGAGTATGGTGGAACTCTATTACAATACCGATAGAAAGGTCGATGCTATCCAAAAATTAGAACAGGTCGTGAGATTGAGGCCTACGAACCCCGGCTATATGCTCACCCTTGCAGATCTCTATCTTGAAGTAGATGATCTTGATAATGCTAAGAAGTATTATTTTAGAGTCTTGGAACATGAACCGTCCAATGAAAAAGCGAAGAAAAGATTGAAAGATTTAGTGAAAGAATAATCTAGCCTGAAGCTGGAAGCTTGATGCTTAAAGCACGAGAATACAATCAAAACATAGAGCATAAAATATAAAACGTAAAACAAAAGCATTCTATGTTTACTCCCTTATTTGTATAGAAATGTTGGCCCAATATTATCATATTCTCAAAGATCTTATTTCATTTAGAACGGTTTCACCTCTTGTGTCTTCTGCTTGAGAAATGGAAGTTGCAGTGAAGTATCTCCAGACCCTTTTACAGGAACATAGTTTTGCTGTGGATATCATTTCTGGATATGGGAATCCTATTGTTTTGGCATCGTATCATCATAATGATAAACTTCCTACCTGTCTGTTCTATGGGCATTATGATGTCCAGATGGCAGAGAGGGAAGACGGATGGAAATATGATCCATTTTCTCTTCATCTCGGTAAAGATAAAATTTATGGGAGAGGAGTAGCTGATAATAAATGACAATTTCTTATCCATTTGGTAAATATATTTTCTCTTATTCAGGAAAAACGTCTTGCTTATAATATCATTGTTGTTCTGGAGGGAGATGAAGAAGTGGGTTCTTCTCATTTTCATCGTTTTCTAATGGATTACAAACCCCGTCTCAAGAGTGATTTCTGTCTTATATCTGACTCTACCGTGCTGTGAGATGCTCCATGCTTGGATGTAGGGTATAGGTGAGGTCTGAATCTTTCTTTATGTATCACTACTGCACAGATGGCTTTGCATTCAGGAATGTATGGAGGTATTGTTCCTAATGCAACTCATGAATTATCTACACTGATCGCAAAACTTTATGATAGTCAAAATCGTATTACTTTGCCGTATTTCTATTATGATGTAGAAGAAATTCCTGTAGAGGTCTCGTTGAAACATAAAAAGCTTGGATTCAATCAAGAGGCTTTCCAAGCAACTACTTGAGTCAAAGCAATTGTTAAGGAAAAAGAATTTGATGTGTTTTCTCAAGTTGGACTCAGACCTACGATTCAGGTGACGGGGATTTCTGGAGGGCATACGGGTGATGGATTCCAAAATGCTATTCCTCATACTGCAACTGCTCATATCAATTTTAGATTTGTCCAACAGCAGACAGTCAAGAAGGTTCTTCAATCTTTTGAGCAATGGTTACGTGATGTGGTGCCACCTTATGTGACATATGAGTATACACTCGCTGATGTAGGCGATCCGGTGAAAGTCGATCTGTCTCATCCTATTATCAAAAAAGCTCAAGATATCCTAGAATCTATTACACAGAAACCTGTGATATACAAATATGAGTGATGATCACTTCCTATTGTAGATCTTTTGGATAAGGAATTTCATGTGCCGATGATCTTATTGCCTTTGGTCAATGAAGACTGCAATGCCCACTGAGTGAATGAAAACTTAGATATAGCACTTCTTGAACGTTGAATGCTCTTTTCTTCTACGTTCTTTGCTTCGTAATTCTTTATATTATAAACAAAAAATAATGAAAGCCATCCTTGTTGCAGCATGATTTTGAACGAGAACATTGCCTGCCTCCAAAACCGTACCCAAAGAGATGTTTCCTGTTGGAGATAGGCCAGTTATTCAACATATTATTGAAGCGATGGTTTCATGAGGGATACAGGATATTATTATGATTACCTCTCAGCAAAAGAAAGTGTTAGAGGACTACTTTGATACAAATTATCAACTCGAAGATATATTAAAGAAGAAGGGAAAGAATGAAATGCTGGACCTTATCAATATGCCTAAGCATATGGCTAATTTCTCATTTGTAAGACAGCAGGATATTTTGGGTACAGGACATGCGGTTTTGCAATGAGCACATTTGATTTCTGAAGACTATTTTATGACGGTACTTGCAGACACCATTTACCCTCCAGAGACCTTTATTGAGGTATTGAAATTACATGAGCAGACTTGAGGTCCGGTGATTGCTGTCCATGAAGTCCCTAGAGAAGAAGTGTATAAATATGGTATCGTTAGATTAGAGGGGGAGAGAGTTGTAGAGTTCGTAGAAAAGCCTACAGTAGAAGCAGCTCCTTCAAATATGATTTCTAATGGGGTAATGATCCTTCCCAGGGAATCATTCGATATTTGGCGCAATGCTCAGATTGATGCTTTGTGAGAAGTTTATATCCCTATGGCAGTAACTGCCTTGATTGAGAAATATCATTTTACTGTATGTAAGTTACGTCCATTTATTGATACAGGAAGTATCCAAGGGCTTATGGAGGCGAATGCAAAACTCTATACCAATGGATATCTTTTCC
>CAIVDB010000036.1 GCA_903904545.1 uncultured bacterium
CATTGTAGAGAATCTGTTTGATTGTAGTCTAGTATCTAATTTATAAAACAATTCATTACTATTCATTACATCCAGAGGATACGTTACTATACATTACCATGGTAACGTATTCGCTTCGCTCATGCGATGAAGAAGCGTAATGATGTAATGTTTCTTCTAAAGAACTATTGTTTATATACATCCAATGCCTTGGTAAATTCACTTGCACCTGGAGGGAGAGCAGACCATAAACTTGGGCTATACTCGATCAGTACAGAAGCTCCATTGAATATTTCATTTCTTCTTTCTGCTTGGATTGCTGCTTCGCTAGATCCTCCTACCATAAACCAATGATTGAGTTGAGATCTCTTGGTTTTGACAAGATTAGCGAGACCGTCTCCGATCAAGACTCCTTTGACATGCAGCCCTCATTGTATACATCGAGACTTATTAATATTATCGTTGATCAAAGTTTCTGAAGATCCAAATGCCATATCAGTGACAAATATTCCCTTTACAGTCTGTGTATTAGCACACTTATTTGCACTATCAGGATTGAATTTAATCGTTCCTCATTTGACTAAGAACATACCATTAGTTTTGGTCAATGAACCTTCGATGATGAGATTAGCTCCTCATTCGATGATCATGGTAAATGGTTTATCATATTTTCCTAGATCGTTTTTTTCTGAGATAGTAATATCTCCACTTTTTTTATTGAGAATAAAGATATTTTGTCCAGGTACTTTGGAAACTATTGTGCCATCAATCAAGGTAGTTGCTTTGAGTGCGAGTTTTTTGTACTTAGTCATAAAATTAGCCATCATACTTTTGACAGAAGAACCACCATCATAAGTTTTAGCATTAAGGACCATGATCTTATCGAGATCTGTTTTTCTGATCAATTCATCTCCATTGATATCTAAGTATCCATCGAGATCGATATTATCAGTAGTCTTAGGCGTAAGTCCAAATGAACTCTTCTGGACAAGATACGGTTTAGTGACAGCAAAATCTGTTTCACAGACTCTATCAATAGGATCTCCAACTAGAGGCTCTTCATTCTCTCCACAATATTTATATTGTACTTGAGTAAGCGCTAAATTATATTCTCCATAAACGCCATCAACATCTACATTCTTCATGCCGTTGACAGAATTTTTATTAAGAATAAAGGCATATCTACCAAATGGTTGTTGGAGTGACCAGATATTTGCTCTTTGATTGTAGATATATTGGAACAGAGGACGTGGATTGCTGTTAAGATTTCAATCTGTTGTCCATTGATCAGTATTACAAGGAACAGTAAATGTTTTGACTGTCGGAGCATCATAATCTCCAAAAGAGAGTCCTTCACCAGATTCTTTATTTTCCCCATTGAAAAGCTTAAATACACACTTCAAACTGTCTTTCAAAACTTTCCCTTTACTAGAACTACTATTACAAGAAGAAACCAATTTTGTTTGGTCAATCTTCCATCGGAAAGGAACAATTTCACCTTCTTGGACAGAGAGATTTCCCTGATTTACACTAAAACATGCAGGAGCAGGAGCGCCTACGATATCACATCATTTAGTACATGTAGAGCGAGAGGTTCCATTGTCTTCTCCATCATCACATTTTTCTCGTCCTTGACGAATATGATCTCCACATCTTCCAAAGGTTCCTTGATCGAGAATAAGCTTCTTCGTACAATCCGTTGTAGTTGTCTCATCTACATAACATCTTACAGTTCTTTCTTTGGGGAGATTGTCTTCGTCCTCAGTATATCTACACGTAGTGCTCAGAGAAGAAACATTATTTGCGGTTTTTGATCAGTCATTATTCAAGGTACCATTACAATCGATTCTCATCGTTTGAGCAGTGATGCCATTATTGGTTGTACAAGTAAATCTGGATTCTCCTACGAAATCACCATCATCCTCTTCGAGGATGACAACTCCACCATCTTCTGCTTCGAGGGATTTACATTGTCCTGCTGTGATAGAGATAGGTGACTTACATGCTAAATTATTAAGATCATTCCCTACACGACATTGAGCATTGCCGACAAAGTTTCCTGTGTATTGGCAGGTTGCTTGCAAAGAAGCTCCCACTCCACTCAAGACGTTTCCATTACCACAATCGATAGTGATAGGCGTCCCAGCAAGGGTATTATTTCCTAAACAAGAGAGAGATACACTATATCCATTACTCGTACTCACAGGAGCTCATGCAGTCATAGAGGTACAACTTGCATCAGAAAGAGGGAGTTGTACACTACTACAGATTTGTCCGCCGGTTTGTGTTCCAAATTGATAATCAAAACACGCGGTATTGACAATATATTTTGTGACTAAGACACAACTATTTTGTTGTTTTTGACATTCTTGACCAGAAATGATGACTCCAAGTTGTCCTACCGGATCACACACTTCGTTTCTTGTAAGGAATCCATCCCCACAGACAAAAGGCTCTTGGATGATGACACTATCAGAAAGTGTTGGCAATGAAGAGCTCAA
>CAIVDB010000037.1 GCA_903904545.1 uncultured bacterium
TATCCACCTAAAACAATTTTTCTCTCCTCCTCCGTCAACCCATATAAATCAAATACCATCTCATCAATCTCTTTATCAGTCTTTTCGATTTCTCACTTCAACATCAAAATCTTCTCTTTGTACTCCTTGAAGTAAGGCTCTCGCTCATCTTGTTGGATCAAAGACATTGATATCCTCTGCTTTTTTAACTCAGCTAGGAACTCTTTAAAGTCTGATTCATAGAAACTTTCTATTTTTTTCGTAAGTTTTCCTATCTTTAAGTTGTCTTTGATTCTATGAAGAAATTTATCTATAAGTTCATGTAAGTCTTTATTCAGTGAAAGCATTTTATCTGCCTTTTGAATGAATGGTTGTTGTTCTTTAAGTGTGATATCTCTTATTGGAAGTTCTTTGACCTGAACGATTCTGATCTTTGGAAATATTCAAGTATTTGCTCTGAACTTATTAGAATAATAATATTGTAATAATGAAGAATTAAGTATGGAAACCACATAGAGATAGTTATATCATGGGTCCAGCTTTATTGAGTATAAGCTTCTATTATGTTGAGTAATTTCTTTCAGTGCAATACTAGTCAACCTGTTCCCAGTTTCTCTTATTAGAATTCTTTCTCACTCAAAGAAGTCACTACTCTTCTTAAATTTTTCATATATCTCTGAGATAATATAACTTATGTGTTTGATTAAGTATCTATCTATATCTTCTCAAACGATAATTTTTATTCAGCTCTCGCTTAGCCTATCTTTTCAAATTTCCAGTCAACGCATAATTCTTGATATTTCTCATATTTTTTTACACTTAATGGATGTCTTGTTAACTATCTCATCATTCTTGGATAATGATTGATTCTTGATGTTCTCTTTTTTTAGTATCAAAGTTATTGTTGGCATTTGTACCGCTTCAAATATTCAATCTCAATGATCTACAGTATCTAATATATTTGCATTTTTTAATAAAAATTTTCTTAGTGAGTCATATTTTACTCATTTCAAAAACAACGATGGGGTAATAAATCATAATAATCAATTTGATTTAATGAGAGTAATTGCCTTTTCATAAAACAAAGCATATAGATCTCCACAAGGACTCGTTTCATAATTAGAATAAATTCCGTTTTCTTTTTTAGTTTGTACATACGGTGGATTACCAACAATTACATCGAATCAGGGAGCAATAACATTTGATTCAAGGTATTTTTGCTTCATAGAAACACTTATCTTTCAATCAACGGACGAACTCTCTATTGTCTTTTCTTTCTGATTAATATTTATTTGATAATTAAAGATTCACGGGAATTCTTTCTTCCAATCAAACGCTTTCTCTCCTGCAACTTCAGGATCATCTATCAAACTATTACCGCATTTAATGTTGGCATCTAGATTATTTAATTTTTTCCCTTTCTGTGCCGATTTCAACCATAGCGAAAGTTTTGTAATCTCTACACTCTCTGCATTTAAATCTACACCATAGATGTTATTAGTCAGAATATTTTTATATGTTTCTGTCTCATCAAAAAGTGAGTTAAGAATAGATCAAACTCTCTTATTCTCTTCAAATAAGACATCAAATACACGGACAAGGAAAGCTCAAGATCCACAGGCAGGGTCCAATACCTTGATATTCTGCAGGATTTGTTGATATTCTTGATATGCTTCAATTTCTGCTTTAGCTATTAACTTAGCATCTTTTTTTTCTCCACGATATTTCTTGATGAGTTCATCTTCCTTCTCATTGAGATATTTCATTACGCTATTTTGGACAATGTAGTCGACAATATATTCTGGGGTATAAAATATTCCATCTTTTTTTCTTCTTCCTTTGCCCGTATCTACCAATTGCTCAGTCTCCATTTCAGTACCCAAGAGATCTATCCTGAGGTTTTCTAGGTCACTAATAGATTGTTCAAAAATATGTCCAAGTACATTTACACTTAGTTTATCATCGAAATCATAATCAGTAAGATTAACAAACTTTCTACAGATAGCATCAGAGATCATAAGCTCATCGAGTTCTTTGTCTTCTTTAAACAATCATCAATTGTATCCATGAGGAAGATTGAGACTCGGACTTCATTTATCTACAAGATTAAAAAACTTTTTGGTGATTTCCCAGGGAGTAAATCCAGCTTCGTGAGCTCTTGTAATATTCTCTTTAAGTTTCTTGTCCGGCAATAATCATTTGTCCTCACAAAAGAAAATAAAGATAAGTCTATC
Source organism: uncultured bacterium (assembly GCA_903904545.1). The sequence goes on from CAIVDB010000037.1 coordinate 2,214, forward strand.
AATGATTTTTTGTGCTTTCTCAATCACGGTATCGATAGGCGTTCAGAGATTATTACAATTAATATCATTAATAAGCTCCATTCTAAGCGCTTTATACTTAGCATAAAACTCTTTTGTAATATCTTGTTGTTCGCTTCTGAAATGAGAAAGTAATTTCTCAGTCCTAGATTCTCCACTCGAGGCAAGGAGATTATTCTTATGTAATAGGAGATAGAGCTTTCTTAGATTGAAATACGTATCTCTAGAGTCCATAAGTTCATCTAAGGTCCATACTTCAAAATCGGTTTGATTGTCTCTATATAATCTAATTTCACAAAAATTACTCACAATAAGCCGCTTACAATTTTTCAATCCTGTCTTATAAGAAAATCATTGTCCCACAGGAGAAAGTCATCCATGGCCGAACTGTTTCTTAATTAAATTCGTTTTGGCTCATTTTAATTCACAAACTGCTTGTACACAGTCAGGATCATATTTACCATCTTCAAAAATTCATAAAGTAAGGTCTGCAATTCATGAATTCATGACTCATCACTTTGGTACACGATGAAGTCTATCTTCATATCCCAACAATTCTCAGAAGAAAAGTTGATTGAACGTTTGTTCATATTTACTTTCATCATCTAGTAATCAATTCTTCCAATCGCGATGAAGTTTTCTTATAATATCTATTTTAGACTCATCAAATCATGACAAGACGGATATATTATCTTTTATAGTTCATTTACCAAAGAGTTGTGCCATCTAGGAAAACACAATTTAAAAAACATTTCCCACCTTATATCCATTAAAACACTTTTTGCAATATATACAATCAAAAAATAGCACATTCAAAAAAACAATATCCAAGCCCCATTCTTATTCAGCTTTTAATTCTACCATCACAATCTCACTCTGTGTACCAATCCTAATCGGTGCTCACCACGCACCCACCCCCTGAGAAACAAATGCGATCTTTCCCTCGCGTTCATATCTTCCATAGGCATAATCATTCATCACTCAGATAATCCACGAGAAGGGGATAAATTGCCCATGGTGCGTATGTCCAGCCAATTCCAGATCGATCGGATACTTGGCTAATTTCCCTAAATGCTGCGGTTGATGCGAAACTAAGATCGTATACAGTCCCTCATTCCCGATCTTGCTCTCGTCCAAAATCCCCGTCAAAGTCTTCTTTTCCCGATAACTCTTGTCATCGATCCCGACCACTTGGATCCCATCGATGACGATACTCTGATTCCTCAGCGGGATAATCTTGGTCTTGGCAAACAGCTGCGCCACCGCGCCACTCTCACCCATATGGTCATGATTGCCCAGCGTCGCATAGACCGGCATCGTGAGCTGATCAAAGGGCACAAAGGCATCGGCATAGCTCAGCTTAGCGGTATTGAAGAGGTCTCCTCAGAGCAGGATAAAGTCTGGTTGAAGTGACTTGAGTTGGTCTACTATTCTTTGGATGTATTTGCTTTTGCGTATCGCATCGACATGAAAGTCAGAAACGAAAGCTATTTTTACTGGCTTAGAAATACGGGTATCGGTGATAGACAGGGGAGTGACTTTGGTTGTAGTTCACATATATAAGCCAAATCCAATCCAGAGCAAACACGCAATCCCCATAATTAGTGCAGGGACCTTGTATCGAATGCTGACGATATCTCTGACCATAAGCAGAGGACTCAAAACGATGAGCCCATAGATCACCCAAAGCAAAACGGCTCATGCTATCTCAAATCCCTTGCCAGGAAGTGATCAGAGCATAAAACTTCCTATCATGACAGCGATAAATCAGAGAGCAATGAGGATAATATGTTCCCACTTGAGATGGATGCCAAACATTGTTGTCCCTCTCCATGTAATGAGCGAGAAGATACTTATCATAAAAACAATGAGAACAATCAGAGAAATAATGCGCGCGAAGGGGTTAGAAGAGTACATCAAGAGTTAATGCAAAAATAAAAAGATGTCCAATATATAGAAATCTGCTCGCACTCTGCAAGCAACAATTTCCCAATAATAAAAAAAGAGGAATCTCGAACGAGAATATTTGATTGAAAGCTGTCTAAACTAGCATCTTAGCAATAAATTTACAACTATAGCAA